>CBAAAE010000019.1:0-15824 GCA_964658845.1 uncultured Novosphingobium sp.
CTCATGTACCTGCCCAACAAGCCCGTCTTGAATCGTTTCCACTGCGCGGCGCAGGCCGTTCGCGGCACTGCCCTGGTTGCCCATTTGCGTCACCAGCTTGCGGTCATGGGCCATGTTGCGCAGGTAGCGCGCCTCATAGATTGTTTGCGTAAGCGGCTTCTGGCAGAACACCGCTTTGTTCTTCTTCATGGCCAGTGTCGCCACCATGGCATGCATGTGGTCCGGTGTGGAGACGTTTACCGCGTCGATGCGGTCGCCCATCTGCTCCAGCATTTGCCGGTAGTCTTTGTAGAACTTCGCGTCCGGGTACTTCTTCGTCTGGATGGCATAGGCCTCGGACCCCGTGTCGACATCGCACAGCGCCACGATGTTTTCCCCGGCGCAGGCATCGGTGTCGCCACGCCCCTTGCCGCCGATGCCAACGCAGGCGATGTTCAGCTTGCTGTTGAGGTGCTGCCCGCGCACCAGAGCGGGTCCCCCAAGTGCAAGGCTTCCCACAGCCAGTGAACCTGCCTGCAAAAAACGGCGGCGGTCAAAGTGCGTGGATGTTTCTTCAGAAGCGGTAACGGGCGAGAGATCGTCAGTTGATTTCGACACGGGCACAGGATACACCGCACCGAAGAGACTCGTCAGGAAGTGGGAGCCTTTCCGAACAACGCTGCATAAGCCACGGAGCAGCAGCAACCCGCACCGGCAACTCGATCGTTCACTTGCTCACTCGACCCGTTTGTGTTTCAGCGTTGTTGTGTAACTCTGCAAAAAACAACAAGGCCCGCGCTGTCTCTGCGGCCTTATCCGTTTGCGAGAAAGGCTGCATCCAAGACGTGCATGCCAATGGCTGAGCGCATTCCAGTGGAACGACCGAGCCGTATGCTGCCCTGGCTGCCGCTCATCGTTGCCGCTCTCAGCAGTTACGGCCCGGTCAGCTACAACTATGGCTTCGCTCTTTACTTTCTCCACTGGAATCACGGCTTCGTCAAACGCGGGCTTGTCGGGATACTCTTCGCCCATGTTGCGTTCTTCACGCGCGGCGAACTCCTTGTCATCGAGTACGTCTTCCTCACGGCAGCTTACGCGCTCACCTACGTCGTCTTCCGACGCGTGCTCTTTGGTCCCACCGCTGACGCACGTCTCGCCGTGCTCCTGCTCAGCGCACCCGCAGTGCTTCCGCACATCGGCTATCTGTTCGCGCAGCCTGACGTCACGCTCTTCCTTCTGCTGCTTGCGAATCTCTACGTCTTCCTGAATACAGAACCGCTCACAGCTGCGCTCATCTCATTGCCGCTCTGCTGCATTGCCCTGCTAGCGCACGAGGCCTTCTCGGTGATGTTCTATCCACTCGTCGCTGCTATCCTGCTGCAGCTTTGCCGCACGAAGCGACTTCCCTGGGTGGCGGGCGTGCTCCATGTGACCGGGGTGTTGGTGGCCTTTGTAGCGGTGCTGCATTTCGGCACGCTGAAAGTACCGCCCGGGACCATTCTCGCGGAGGCCAGAGCACGCACCAGCGTTGGCGTTCAGCCGCAGGTATATGAAGTGCTGGGGTCCACGCTGGCGCAGCAACGCGCGCTCGTCCACGCCATGTACACAAAGGTCGTTGTCCACACGCTGCTGCTCACCATGTTGATCTCTTTACCCTATTTCTGGCTTTTGGCAAGTCTTCTGCGCCGGGCGCTGCGGGCGGCAGGCGCACCGCTGTGGCAATGCACCATCACCGCGATCATGATGCTGTCGCCCCTGGGGCTCTGCGCCCTGGGCCACGACACGGGTCGCTGGATTGGAGCCATGTGCCTCGACGCCAGCTGCCTTGTCCTGTTCTTATTTCTTACTGACCGAAAAGATGGCTTAGTCCGCAGTACTCTTCGCACATGGGCTGCAGGTCCATCCCTGCTGCCGTGGCTCGCGTATGCAGTCGTCATCGGGCCTTATGGGGCGACCGGCATCCGCTCCGCAGAGATGCTGTACTCCAATTTCATAGGACCTTAAGGGCTAGTCTCCTTAAAACGGACCTTTCCTTGCTTGAACTCTGAGCACTGCAGTCGCCTCGCCCTAGGTCAAAGCAGGTACACTTGGCAGTGGATGCCTGAAGAAGTCTCAGCCGTGCTCACCGAAGAAAAGCACGAGACGCTCCCTGAGTCGATCGCTGGACTGGCGTATGTGCTGGTCATAGGTCTGTTCGTTATGACCTTTCTGTTCCAGAACTTTGCCATTCCCTCGGGTTCGATGGAGAAGACCTTACTGGTCGGCGATCACCTTGTTGTCGACCGAACCACGCTCGCACCACGCACAACATGGTTCCCGCTGATCCACCAGCGTCCTGTGCAGCACGACGACGTCATCGTCTTCATCAAGCCAGCAGGGCGCGACCCGAAGCCAGACATGATTCTTGTGAAGCGTGCCATCGGCCTTCCAGGAGACCGGATCCATCTCGAACACGGCATACTGTATCGGAACGGCCGCAGGATCGATGAGCCCCAGATTTCGCTTCCCACGGCGAACGGCCGCGACGACTACGAGACCTCTCGTGATGATTTTCCTCGCGACCTTGAAGGCATTGCAGCGCAAGCCGCCAGTAGAAACGCTGCCGTGTGGTCTGTCGAAATCCACGACCACGTTCAGAATGGCGAGCTCGTGGTGCCACCTGGAATGGTTTTTGCGATGGGGGACAACCGGACCGGGAGCCTGGACTCACGCTATTGGGGTTTCGTGCCGCAGGAGAATCTGATAGGCCGGCCGCTCTTCGTCTACTGGTCATTCATTACGCCGGATGAACAGGAATACAAGACAAGCGCGAGTGACAGCATGCAGTGGATCTTGCATGAGGCGACGCATTTCCTGAGCGACACACGTTGGACGCGGACCCTGCACCTAATACGGTAGAGGCAACAGCAGTTCAGCCTTAAGTTCCCAGTGGAGGCGTCCCTTGCGGCGCGCACTCCCAGGGGACACAGTCGAGTTCAGGCGATGCGAGTTCGAGATAAGTCCCGCGCGGAATCGTTCCCCGGCGCGCACTCGGCCTCGAAGGCAATGCACAGCGACCGTAGAGCGGGAACTGCGCTAGGTTGGTAAAGGCGGGCGTGCCCCGAATGCCGCGAAAAAAGAACAAGGCCCTCGATTACGAGGGCCTTGTCTACTCTCGTTGCGGAAGAGGGAGCTTACTTACCGACCTTGATGAAGATGATCACGAAGGTAAACAGTGCGAGCGACTCGATGAAGGCGAGGCCAAGGATCAGGAAGGTGAAGATCCCGGGGCGTGCGCCGGGATTGCGCGCGAGTGCCTCCGCCGCCGAAGCGGTAGCTTTGCCCTGTGCCAGGCCGCAAAGGCCGGACGCGATCGCCATGCCTAGACCAGCTGCAATCGAGATGAGGCCGGCCTGCGATGCGCCGCCATCCTGAGCAAACACTGGTGTCGCAATCATCAGCGCGGCCAGTGTCATAAAGAAGTACTTGAGGGTCTTCATTGTCGTGCTCCTGCCTTCATATTCCGCGCCAGTTGGTGGTTGAGGTTCACCGTGCTGACCCCCTCACGCTCACGCGGGTCGTGCTCCGTACTGGGCGAAGGTAGGCCGCAGTACGTCAAATCCGAAAAGACTAGTGTTCGTGTGAAACTGCCAGACTAAGGTAGATAGCCGCAAGCAGCATAAAAACATACGTTTGAACCAGCGCTACACCCAGGTGCAAGCCCATAAAGATGAGCGGTATGCCGATCGGCACCAGAGAGAAGAACGCCAGCGTCACAAGGTCGCCTGCAAAGATGTTCGCGTACAGACGTACGGTCAGAGACAGGACCCGTGAAAGATGCGAAACCACTTCAATCGGAAACAGCAGGGGCGATAACCACCAGACTGGGCCCAGAAACTGCTTGATGTAGCTGCCCCGGTTTTCACGAATGCCGTGGAAGTGATAGTAGATGAAGGTAACCAGCGCAACCCCGAGCGGCACGACCACGTTCGAGGTGGGAGACTCCAGGCCAGGGACCAGCCCGATCAGGTTCATCACCAGGATGAACAGCGCCAGCGTCGTGAGGTAATTTACAAAGCGTTTGTACCCATGGCCAATGATGCTTTCGCCCTGCCCGGAGACGAAATCATGGGTCATCTCCGCCAGGTGCTGCACCGGACCAGGCCGATCCACGCTCAGCGAGACGCGCACGGCGACAAAGTACAGCAGCAGCAGACCGACGACAATGACTTCCATCGCGACCGCGTTGGAGATGGGAGCGGCCGGGAGTACGGGATGAACGTGCACAGCACGCAGGAGCGCATCCACCGGATTGGCGAGGTGCGCATTCAGAAATCGGGTAAAAGCAAGCTGTTCCGGCATGATTCTTTCTTGCTGAACGACCGCTTTGTCGAGTTACATCGTGCCGTTACGCAGCAATCGCAGACCCTCAACCGTGAGGGCGATGACGCCCATGGCAAGTCCTGCGGCTAACGCCAGCACGGAGCCGTTCAGATACCTAAGGCTAACATAAAGGACAACTAAGACCAGGGTCAGACGGATGAAGAAGCTTGCCAGAACGAACCCGATCGACGGCCTCTTGGCGCCTGCGAGATGCTCTCCCGCTGCGGGTTCCATGCGGATCATCAGCACCGTCATCAGTCGGCGCCACTCCCACAAGCCGCTGGCGCTGACCGCCGCGCCCACCAGCAGCAGCAGCGCCGATCGCCAATCGCCCTTCCAACCGGCTACGGCCACGCCGACCACCGCCAGCAAGGCCACTGTCCGCACTGCATGGGTAATCACGCCGGCAGCGTCTGCGTCAGTGAAGTTCCCTAGCGGTATTTCGGTCTCAGGCGCCACTAGTCCGGGTCCTTCATGAACTGCTTTGCCGTGGTGTAGATTTTGATAAAGCCGCCCGCCGCGCCGATGAGGATGCCGATGATGCCCCAGAACTTCGTGGCGAAGTGATGATCTACCAGGCTGCCAAGAAACCATCCGACGACGCAACCCAGCGGCAGGGCGATCGCAAGTTGGATCATCGACTCGGCCTTGACCAAGTCGCCCAGCGTTCCCTTCGGTTTGCCGCCGGTGCTCCTGTCGTCACTCATCGCGAGCACCATTACAACACGCGCCGAAGACGTGAGAAACTTTCTCCATGAGTACTGAAGCCAAAGCACCCACGAAACCGCGCGTCGGCGGCCTCAACCCGAAGGCGCAGAAACTGCAAGCGCTCCGCGACAAGATGGAGCACGAAAAGAACGGCGGCACCAAGCAGAACTTCAACGGCGGCAACACCGCCACGTCCACCGGCCATATCGCCGCCGGCCACAAGAAGACGAACTTCCAGCGCAAGGCGACCTAAAACCCTCTCAGAAGGCGCAGCGGTTCGTCACTCGGCTAGACCGCCTCGTCATCCTGAGCAGAGCGAAGGATCCCGCTGGAATTTGGCTCGTCGATGATGCCAGTGGCTTTCTGCACGCGAATCAGCGTTCTGTCGCGCTAGGCCACAAGTTCTGCCGTCTGGCGAGCAGTGCCGTCATCTTGAGTTGCGCTCAGGATGACGGCCCTCACGGGGAGTTCGGCGTTGCCTGCCCTTCAAGCTGGAAGACAAGGGCTTCCTCACACGCCAGAAAACGAGGCCGTTCCGTTGTTCGCATCCGATTTTGAAGAAGAGCAGTACAAGCTCCGCCTGGAAAAGCTGAAGAGGATCGAGGCCCTCGGCGTCGAGGCCGGCTTGAAGCCGCTCGAAGCCACGTATCCCAACAGCTTCCGCGTCACGCATGAGATTCCCGCAATCCTAGCCGAGTTTGCCGATGTCAGCGGCGAAGCGCTCGAAGCGGATCACGTCGACGTAGCCGTCCCGGGCCGTGTCATGGCGCATCGCCGGCAGGGCAAGGCCGGGTTCGCGGTGATCCAGGGCAACGGTGCTCGCCTGCAGATTTACGTGCGGCAGGACGCTGTCGGCGAACGCGCCTTCGAGCTCTACAAGCTGCTCGACCTGGGCGACCACGTTGGCGTTCATGGCTACCTTTTCCGCACGCGCACCGGCGAACTGACCGTGCATGTGACCGAGCTTGTGTTCCTGAGCAAAGCCATGCTCGCGCTGCCGGACAAGTTCCACGGTCTGACCGACATCGAACTCCGCTATCGACAGCGCTACGTCGACCTGTTCATGGATACCGGCGAAGATGCCATGGAATCAGCCGCACAGGAGGCGGTCGCTCCCACATCTCAAAAGCAAGATGTGGGGCACCCGGCCACCTCCACTTCGTCATCACGACCGGAGCAAAGCGCAGTGGGGGCAGCTGGTTCTCTAGCCGCCACGAAGATGGGTGCCCCACGTGTCGCTTCTGATACGGGGGATTCCACAAACCCCGAAGCCATCGCAGCGGCAACTCCATCCATGAAGCGCCTGCCGGCCCGCGAGGTCTTCCTCAAGCGCGCGCAGATTCTCAAGGCGCTCCGCAAATTCTTCGACGAACGAGGCTACATCGAAGTCGAAACGCCCATGATGCAGCCGGTGGCAGGCGGAGCAGCGGCCAAGCCGTTCGTCACCCACCACAACACCATGGACATGGAGCTCTACCTGCGCATCGCGCCGGAGCTCTACCTGAAGCGGCTCGTCGTCGGCGGCATGGACCGCGTCTACGAGATCAACCGCAACTTCCGCAACGAAGGCATCAGCACCCAGCACAACCCCGAGTTCACCATGCTGGAGTTCTACCAGGCCTACGCCAACTACCACGACCTGATGGACCTGACGGAAAAGCTCATTCGCTACGTCGCGAATGAAGTGAACGGGACCACGCTGATCGACTTCCCTCTGCCCAAGGGTTCGCGTGCTGGTGAGATGGTGCAGATTGATCTTGGCAAGTGGCGGCGGCTTTCAATGAAGGAAGCCATACGGCACTGGTGGCCCATTGACGGTCCAAAAAAGCCTGAACTTCGCGATTTTGATGATGCCGATACGATGAGGTCTATCCTTCGCAGCTTTCTGCCATATGGTCGGCCAGAAGCTCAGGAAAGTTACGCCTTATATAACCTCGCGAATGCTGCAGAAGACTTTGCGAGCGCAATCGAAAAGGGCATGCCATTAGGTAGGGTCGTTTCAGAGATGTTCGAGCATGTCGCTGAAGAACACTTAATCCAACCAACAATCATCTACGACTTCCCTCTCGCAGTCTCACCCCTAAGCAAGGTGAAACCGGACGAACCCGACTGGGTTGAGCGTTTCGAGTTCTACATCGGCGGCTTCGAAATTGGTAACGCATTCAGCGAATTGAATGACCCGGAAGACCAGCGCCGCCGCTTCGAAGGGCAGCTTGGCGAACGCGAGCGAGGCGACGACGAAGCCCATCAGATGGACGCCGACTATGTCCGCGCTCTGGCCTACGGTTTGCCACCGACGGGCGGCGAAGGCATCGGTATCGACCGGCTCACCATGCTGCTGACCGGCTCACGCTCCATCCGCGACGTGATCCTGTTCCCGCTGCTGCGCCCCGCAAAGAAGCTACTGCTCGAGAAGTCTGACGACGGATTGATAGCCGAGTAGAGCCGTGCTCCCCGAAGCGAGGGAACCATTTCCCATCAGTGGTAAGGCCTCCTAGCCTGCCATCCCGTAACGCAGTGGAGGAATCTACTTCTGTGTTCGTACTCGGCATTCTGCCTGGATCAAGCACACATCCAGGTTCCTCCGAAGCAAAAGGCGTCCTGATCACGGGTGCCAACTGGTTCACGGAACCCTCTACGGAGGTGCCAGATGCCGCGCACATCGGGCTGAGTGGTGAGACGGAGTGGGAGCGAGTGGCGCAGGGCCTGCAGATATTCGCGGACGACGCTCGTGATTGATCTTGAGTTCGCGCTCACGTGTTGCTATGGGTGGGTTGCAGCAAAGCTGGTGCAGACTGCGCTTCTTTCGAGTGGCGGGGTATGGACACGACCCACGATCTCCTCTATAGTTCGGTTCATTCACTAAACAATTTCCTTGGCCCCTCGCTTTTGGGTGAAAGAACAAGTGTGGTTGAAGCGCTGACAGAGCTTCCCTCCTGCCGCGACTTACACAATGGCTCGCTTGCCTCTCTGCCGACACATGGTTCTTCGTAACACCTTCAGGTCGTCTTGCGTGTCTCACGCACGTCTTAACCCAACGCTGCCCACAATCCAATACCCGCACACGTTTCTCTCGATCGCACTCAACCACCCAAGCACTTACTTAATTGTTTGAGCGAGGTTTCCTGCACGATGAAGATGTTATGCCGTGTCGTCTTTGTACTTCTCCTTCTTGTTGGTTGTGGTGTTGCACAGCAGACCGGATTTTCCGGCAAGGTCACCGACGCGTCTGGCGCAGTGATTCCGAGTGCTTCGATTGACGCGAAGCAGGTGGGCGCCGCTGCCTTCCACACCAGGACCAACGGTGAAGGCACGTGGATTCTTCCGCTGCTGCCCGCCGGCGACTACGTTGTGACAATTACCTCTCCGGGCTTTGCGATCGTGGAAACAAAGGTCAGCATGCTCATCGGGCAGACCCCCACGCTCGACACAGTTCTGCCTGCGGCGGGCGGTTCAACCAGCGTCGTGGTCACAGCAGAAACTCTCGCCGTCGATACAACATCATCCGCAGTCGCGGGTAACATCACGCCGGATGAAGTGCAGGGCCTCCCAATCAATGGCCGTAACTATATGTCGCTGGCGACGCTTGTTCCGGGCGTGAGAATCAATGCCATCACCACGGACGTTCCGGTAGGCGCCGCGTCTGAATCAGGAAAATTTCAAATTACGCTGGATGGTCTGCAGGTATCACAGGACACGGCTGGCTCGTCGTTCGGCCAGCCGCGCTTTTCTCAGGATGCTATCGCTCAGTTTCAGATCATTACCAACCGCTTCGACGCGACGCTCGGCCGCTCTGCCGGCGTGTATGTTAACTCGCAATCGAAGAGTGGTGCAAACACGCTGCACGGCGGCTTTTTCGGTTATTTTCGGAATGACGCGCTGAACGCCGCAGATCCCGTTTCGAAGACCGTTCTCCCGTTCAGCGATCAGCAGTTTGGCGGCACACTGGGGGGCAAGATCAAGACGGACAAGCTCTGGTACTTCGGATCGTATGAGGGCGAGCGCCAGCCCTCAACTTCCACAACTACGCCGGTCACAACCAACGCCCTCTTCACCAATCCCGGTCTCTTTCGCCTGAACGAATACCTGGGCCGAACCGATTATCAGATCAACAGCAAGAATCACCTGCTGGTGCGTGGTGACGGCTTTACGTACAACAACAATTATCTCGGAGTCACCGGCAGCGCCGACCCTTCGCGCGCTTATTCCGGTACGCGTACGAGTTACGGCATAGTTGGTGATCTGAACACAAACCTCTCTTCTAACCTCGTGAATGATGTCCGCATCGGCTACCATCATTTCGGCTGGCAGTACCTGCCATTCGAACTGAGCATGGAGCTCATTCTGCCTACGATTACTGTAGGTGGCCCGTATAACTATCCGCAAATCTTTACGCAGAACACCCAGCAGTACCGTGATGACCTGTTCTGGCTGAAGGGCAAGCACAGCATCAAGGTCGGCGGCGAGTACATTTACACCGCACATGGCGGTTTCTTTCAGCAGAACGTGCGCGGCCGCGTTTCAGCCTGCACCAGCAGCAAAACGCTTACTGCTACACCGAACATCAATACTGCTATGACCACCAGTTACAACATCCTGTTTCCCAACGGCACGCAAGATTTTGCGTCGTGGAATCTAGCTGCGATCAGTAACTATTGCAATACGGGACTGACTTACATCCAGGGCTTTGGTAATTTCACGGTCGATGTCCCCCGGTCCATCCTTGGTTTCTGGATGCAGGACGACTGGAAGGTTCTGCCGCGCCTCACCCTGAACCTGGGCGTGCGCTATGACGAGGACCTGGGCGCCTTCACCGGCGGTCCCAAGCTATCGAACGGGCTGTTGGTTCCAACCGGGAATGACAACAATAATTTCGCGCCTCGCATCGGCTTTGCGTATGACGTGATGGGTGACGGTAAAACTTCCGTCCGCGGCGGTGCCGGCATTTACTTCGCGGATATTTCGGCCAACCAGATCATCGACCAGCAGATATTCAACGGCGTCTCCACCATCCAGGCTTCTGTCACCGGCACCAACGGATCGGTCAATCTTGCGAACCCGTTCAATGGTGGCAGCCCGGCGGCAACGCCTAACCTGTACACGCAGGCAGTGCAGCCACTGGGAAAGGATTCCAAGGTCCCATATTCACTCCAGGTATCCTTCGGCATCCAGCGCGAACTGCCCTTCAAAATCATGCTGAACGCTGACCTTGTCCATACCCGCGCGTATCACGACTGGATTCGCGCGCAGGGCAATCTGCTGGTCGATCCAACTAACTCGCAACGTGCTCTGAATGCGAACAGTGCGCTCACCGCAGCCGGCGTAGCGCAGGGGTTGAACTGCGGCAACGGCTCTGTGACCGTAACGACGCCGGCTACCTTCGGCGCTGCCGTCAAGCAGGTCTGCAACCAGGCCTTCACCAACGTGCAGCAGTTCTTCACGCCGCCCGGTTCGGGCTCCATTTACGATGCGTTGCAGATGGGTCTTCATAAGTCGGCAGCAAAATACTCGGCAGCCATTGCATACACCTGGGGACGCACCAAGAACTCGACAGAAGGTCCGTTTTACTATCCCAACAAGCCCTTCCTGAAAGACATCAGGAGCGAGTGGGCCAACGGTACGGACGATCAGCGCCACTCCCTCACGGTCAACGGCGAGTACAGGTTGCCGCTTGGGCTCTCGCTCTCCGGTCTCTACCGGTTCGGTTCCGGCCTGGCTTATGCCACATCCACCGGCGGTTCGAACTCCTTCGGGTACGCACCGTCTTTCAACCGCACGCTTTCGAATGGCACCATTCCGATTGCAGCCGGGACCACCTGCCCCGCGGGCAGCACCTGCTTCATCACCTACGCGCCCGTCGGCAAGTTCAAGTTCGATACAGGCCTCGGTAACTACGTCATGGATCGCAACGCCTTTCGAGGTATTCCCTACCATCGGCTTGACACACGTTTGCAGGAGACATTTCCGATCCACGATCGTTACAAGGCAATCGTTGGCGTGGAGGCCTTCAACCTGTTCAACCATAGCAACTACAGCGCGTACACCACGGTAGCCAACAACCTGCGCTACGGTCTTCCCTCGACAGCCGGCGGTGGCGGAGTATTGGAGTACGCGGCACGCCAACTGCAGTTTCTCGTGCGCCTGCAGTTCTAACGCGCAGCGCGGATACCCGTACGTCGGTCGGACCAATGCAACCCATCCAAGGAGCATGCTCGTTCATGTCAGCCGTCTTGAGAAAAGCTCTCGTTGCCCTTGCTCTCTCGGCCGTGTCACTCGGCCTCGCGGTACCTAATCGCGCCGCGTTTGCGCAAAAGAAGGTGGATTCTGTTATTACCGTCAATGAAGTTACAAACGCCCAAGTTACGGTATCGCCCGACGGCAAGACGCTGCTTGCGGACATCCAGGGGCTCATCTACACGATGCCCGCCGCTGGTGGCAAAGCAAAGCGTTTAACGGAGCCTTTCCAGGAGGCCTCACACCCCGACTGGTCGAGGCAGGGCGACTTGGTAACGCTGCAATGCTATGCCGGCGGAACCTTCCACATCTGGACCATGAAGCCTGATGGCACCGGCCTGAAGCAGGTCACGACCGGCCATGGCGACGATCGCGAGCCGCGGATCAGTCCCGATGGCAAGACCATCGTCTTCGCCAGCGACCGCGCCTTCAAGACCGCGCCGAATGGAGGGTCCATCGGCTCGTACGACATCTGGACCGTGCCTGTCAGCGGTGGTGAACCCACGCGGCTGACTTCATCCGACGAAGACGAATTCGGCCCCTCATGGTCTCCGGACGGCAAGAGCATCGCCTTCGTTTCAGGCCTGGGAATTTCTGCGACAAGTATCTACTCCCTCGACATCAGCACTGGTAAACAGACCCTTCTGCGCAAGGCCACGGGCAACAATCGATTCGAAGCTCCATCGTGGTCACCCGATGGCAAGCACCTCGCCTTTGTCGAGTTTGAAGCCGCCGACATCCGCTCAGTCAACAGCGGCATACTCAAGATCGTCGCGGGAGACGGCAGCGGCACGCCCGTCACCGCGCAATCGATGGATGCCTTTCCGTTTCCTGCGATCTGGGTGTCTCCCACGGATTTCCTCTACACCGGCAGTGGACACATTCTGAAGGCGAGCGTGGAAGGCGGCAAGGAAACTCCCGTGGTCTTCACCGCAGACATCCCCTACCAGCCGCACGGCTTCAAGCACAAGGTCTTCGACTACGACTCGGTGGCTGCGAAGCAGGTGAAGGGTATCTACGCGCCATCCCTGTCGCCCGATGGCAAGTCCGTCGCCTTCGTCGCGCTGAACCAGGTGTACGTTATGCCCGTAGGTGGCAAGCCTAAAGCCATTACGAACGACACTTTCTACAAACAGGGAACCACGTGGAGTCCTGACGGCACGAAGCTCGCCTACGTCAGCGACAAGGACGGCATCGAGAACGTCTACGTCCACAATGCAGCCGATGCTACAGATGGACATGACGTGCGTGTCGCGCCGCAGCAGACCGCACAGATCATGCCTGCGTGGTCGCCGGACGGCAAGATGATGGCCTTCCAGGATCAGACCGGCGCTACGCTGCTGGCTGACCTGACAAGCGGCAAAGTGAAGCCGCTGGCTGCGTCCACGTTCTTCCCCGGGCGCGCCTCTTTCTCGCCCAACGGCAAGACCGTAGCCATCGCGACCATTCGGCCATACACGAAGCGTTTCCGCGAGGGAACGTCCGCCATGCTGATGGTGGACATCGCAACGCTGCAGCAGCGGTGGTTCGATCCCGCGCCCTACGAATCCATCACGACCCGCACAGAGGACGGTCCCATCTACACCCCTGACGGTAAGAGCATGATCTTCGTGATGGACGACCTGCTCTACGGGATGCCGGTGGACGCCGACGGGCACCCCAGCGGCCCCGCTGTAAAGCTGAATGACGAGACCACGGACGCCCCCTCCATCTCCGCCGATGGGAAGTCGATCCTGTACCTCAATAACGGCAAACTGCGGCTGATGGACACGTCGACCCATGCGATCAAGCCGGTCGCCATGGACCTAACGTGGACACCTTACAAGCCGAAGCAGAAGCTGCTGATCCACGCTGGCCGCTTCTGGAAGGGATCCAGCGCGGAGGAGATGAAGGACGTCGACATCCTCATCACGGATAACCGAATCACCAGCGTGACGCCGCACGCAGCAACACCGCCCACTGGCCTGACGCGCACCATTGAGGCGCCTGACAGCACGGTCCTGCCTGGTCTTTGGGAGAATCACGCCCATCCTGACAGCGACAACGGCATCTACTACGGCGCGCGCATGGGCCGCCTCTGGCTAAGCTACGGCATCACCACGACGCGCGGCATCGCAGACAACGCCTACCGCGGGGTCGAGCATAACGAGAGCTATCGCTCCGGCGCAGCCGTCGGGCCGCGCACCTTCAGCACCGGCGAGGCCATTGACGGCGAGCGCGTCTACTACCCCATGATGATCGCCACCACCAGCGAAGCCCAGTTGCAGCGCGAGTTTGCTCGCCTGCAGGCACTCGATTTCGACATGGTCAAGCTCTACGTTCGACTGCCGTTTTCATGGGCGAAGAAGGGCATAGACTTCGCTCATACGCAGATGGGCGTCGACACGGCCAGCCACTACCTGCTGCCGGCGGTGGCTCTCGGCGAAGATGGCATGTCGCACATCTCGGCGACCTCGCGCTTCGGCTGGGCTTACTCGCGATCGCTCACTTACCATTCTTACGGTGACGTGCAGGCCCTGCTCAGTAAGAGCGGTATGTGGACCATCTCCACCACCTTCGCGCAGGCGCAGTATGGGGAAGATCTCGGCATAGCCGCCGACCCACGGCAGGGCGTCGCTCCGCCGTGGGAGCATGGCCGCGTCCTTACTGCCACGAAAACTGCGCAAGCGACCGACACCAAATCCGCCTACGTCCATCTGCGGGATGAAGAGCAGACCGTCTCAGACGACTTCCACGCGGGCGGTATTGTTCTTGCAGGCACCGACTCGCCGCTGGATATTCCGGCCACCAGCCTGCACCTGAACCTGCGCGCTCAGGTCAAGTACGGCAACATGAAGCCGTGGGAGGCGCTCGAAACGGCGACGTCCATGGCCGCAAAGGCGTACGGGTATGACAAGGACCTCGGCACGCTGGAGCCGGGCAAGCTGGCCGACCTGATCATCGTGGCCGGCGATCCACTTACCTCCATCGATGACGTGATAAAGGTGCAGTGCGTGGCGACGAACGGCATGCTGCGCAGCGTCGACGAGATTGCCGCACCGTTTACGAAAGACGTGCCGAAGAACAGTGTCTGCTCCGGTAGGTGAGTTGGCTTGTTATCCTGCTTCGGCGTCTTGGATCGCCATCTGGATCTTCGTTCTGACTGGTGATTCTGGCCCGCCGCCATGCTTAGGGCATTGTCCTGTAGGCATGAAGTTCCAGCTTCGGCATGTCATCCCGTAGCAAAGCGAAAGAAGCTGGGGGTAGGTAAGCGCCACCACCGCAGCGGTCTTACGTGCCAGGCCTCCGCCCATGAGTATCGCCAGTGCTTGGTGCCCTGGCTCGCACACGACGACGTGCTCCGCTGGCAGACGGAGCCAGGCCGCTGCTTTTTGCCGGTTCCCAGCGCTGCCGCCGAACGACGGCAGACGCAGTGACTCCGCCGAAACCGCTCGACCGCATCGTGCATCTGCTGCTCCCATCCGCATCCAGCGGTGCGAGCACCGGGTAATTGCTCTGTAAGACGATCGGCATCGTCGTACTGTATTCGCTACGGCACATCTGCGGATCATCCTCCAAGAGCGATGCTGACTTGCTGACTCGCCCACTCGCTGCAACACTGAGGACGTGAATATTCTTTTTGTCGGTGACGTCTTCGGCTCTGCCGGGCGCCGCATCGTAGCCGAACATATCGGTCACGTTCTTGAGTCGAACAGTATCGATCTCTGCGTCATGAACGGCGAAAACGCCGCTGGCGGCTTCGGGATCACGCCTTCCATCGCTGAAGACCTCTTTGATCTGGGTGCCAACGTCATTACCACCGGCAACCATTTCTGGGACAAAAAGGAGTTGTTGGATTACCTGAAGGTGCCGGCCGATTCGCACGATCGACCACGCCGCATCCTACGCCCGGCGAACTTCGCACCCAAGACTCCGGGTTTTGGCGTGTATGAAGGTGCGCTGCCCGGTGGCCAGACCTATGGAGTCGTGAACCTGCAAGGAAGGGTTTTCATGCAGCAGAACGACGACCCTTTTCGCAAGGCCGACGAAGTGCTGGCGAAGATTGCAAGCAAGGTCGTTCTCGTTGACTTCCACGCGGAGGCATCCAGCGAGAAAGTTGCCATGGGCTGGTATCTCGATGGCCGGGTGACCGCGGTTCTGGGCACACACACGCACATTCCCACGGCCGACGAACGTATCCTGCCGCAGGGTACGGCCTTCCAGACGGATGTGGGTATGAGTGGACCATACGACTCGGTAATTGGGGTGGAGCGCGAAGCTGTGATCGAACGATTTCTTTCTGGCCAGCCCGCAAAATTTGAAGCGGCAAAGGGTAATCCGAAGATGTGCGGCGCAGTGATCGAGTGCGACGGCGCAACCGGTCGCGCGTACCGCATCAAGCGCATCATGCTCGGCGAGTAGCCGGCTAACGAGTCGCTTCGCTAAGCGCAAATTTACCGAGCGGCACCGGATGCGACACCTGTGCCTTGCTGTCGATCGGCGACACGGGGTATGGGTCGCTGGCATTGGTCGGGAAGCCCCACACGTTGCCGGTACGCAGG
>CBAAAE010000019.1:15834-25918 GCA_964658845.1 uncultured Novosphingobium sp.
CAGCATGTACACACCCGGTTCGAAGTAAAAAGGATCGTTGTTACCCGTCTGCGCCTGCACTGTGGCGGGTTTGAGGTATGGCGTTACGGCGAGCGCAACCAGTGCGACGGCGATGATGGAGAGCAGCGATTGGGTGAAGCGGGTAGAGGTCATTTGGGATCTCCGGATCAGTTCAGCGGAACGCAGAAGAGGCAGCCGAAAGGCTGCCTCTTCTGCTTAGGTATGGGAGTGCGTTAGCGCCGTTTGGCGGGTGCGCGGCGGGCCGGTGCTGCTGCCTTGGGAGCAGCCTTGGCTTCGATCTCGCCACCCGTCATCGTGATCATGAGCGGCTTCTGAGTGTACGAGGCGAAGGTAGCAACTACAGCGACTTCAGCTCCAACCGTAGGTGCGGTCTTCGGCGCTTCCTTCAGCGTCACGGTGAAGTCGGCTACGGAAGGACTTGCCTGCCTTGCATCGTCAGAAACGGCGAGGGTCAACGTGGTATCGGCAATGCTAACGACCTTGCCCGTGACCTTTACTTCCTTGTCCTTGATCGGCGTGAACTCGCTTTCAGCCTGTTCTGCCGTGCCGTTTGCGATGACAAACTCACGATCAGCAAGCGCAGCCTTTGCGAGCGCCGGATCATCCTTCTTATCCGCTTCAAGGACGGCCGTTGCCTGGTCGGCAGGTGTCGGAGCCGGCTTTACGCTGGCAGCAAAGTCGGCTGCTGGGAACAAGTTAGCCTGCGCTGCCGTTTTCACGGCGTCATAACCATCCTCGCCACCGTGGAACTTCTTATAGCAGTAGGTTGCCAGCGGCTGGAACTGAGACTTGAACTGATCAGGCGCAAGCATTGCCGTACGCGTTGTGAAGTAGGTGCAGTTCAGGTAATCGGGCGGCGTGGCGCTGTAATAGGCCTGGCCGAGGAAGAACGTGTCCTGCAGGAAAGGCCCAGGCTGCGTGGTCTGCGCCACATCCACGGCCTTCAACTCCGCCGTGTACGCGGTGATCGCGCCGGCACTGTCCTTCTTGGTGAGGGCGTCGATGCCAATGGCGCTGTAAAAGTAAGGGATCACCTGCTTCTGAATAGCGGCCCAGTCGGCATCCGCAACAGCCGCAGGTTTGGTTGCCTTTAGACCGCGGGTTGCCGCATCCGCAGCCTTGTCATAGGCCGTCTGCTTCGCTGCCGGGTCTGTAGCGGAGTCGCCCTGTGCCTTCAGCAGGGCCGTCTCGATTGCCAGTGCACGGATGTTGTTTGGGTCAACCTGCAACAGCCGGTCTCCAGCATCAAGAGCCTTTGCGGCGTTGTTCGACTGCGAGTACGCTGCCAGCAATTGTTCCAGCACCGTACCTTTCACGGTTGACTGGGGATACTTCGTTAAAAAGGCCTCTCCAGCGGTAGCCTTCGCTGCCGGATCGGTCGCAGTGATCACAGCGTTATATGCCGTGTATTCGTCTTGCGACAACTGAGGTCCCGCCTGCGCACCCGCTGCTGCTGGTGCGGCTTGTGCGGCCTGAAGAGCCGCGCTGTTCAAAGGTGTCTCTGCCGCCGAATACGCCGCCGAGACGCATGTGGCCGCCAACATCGAGGCGAGTAATGCCTTATTCATCGAACTCTCCCTGTTCTTTCAATCTTTTCAGTACCGGGTACTGCTCGCCAGGAGCGATCTGCAGACTTCAGTAGATGCATGCACTCTATCAGGTGTACGACCCACCCTAAAAGGTGGCTCAAATGCGCGCAAGCGCATGCTGCAGGTTAGACGATAAATCGTCCTTGAAGCGCGCGCGAATTCCGGCAAGCTTTGAAGAAGAATTTGGAAGGGATTTGAGCGGCTTAAAACTTTGTGAACGCGAGCCCGCGGGTTGCAACATGGGCGAGTTCTGGAACCGCAACTGCAAGTCACCTCGCACAGCTTGGGCCGACTGCCTTCTTATCCACAACATCTGCGGGTACTCTGCTTGATTCCCACTCCCTTTCGCCTTAGTTTCAAGTCATACGCCTAGACAGCGCAAGCGCCGTGGCTCGGCGGGTGGAGGTTCGCAACATTGCTCAAGCTTAAGCGGGTCCAGATTCTTGGCTTCAAATCGTTCTGTGACCGCACGGATGTGCAACTCTCCGGCAGCGGCATTGCCGCGATCGTCGGTCCGAATGGCTGCGGCAAGTCGAACATCGCGGACGCCATCACCTGGGTGCTGGGTGAGCAGAGCGCCAAGAGCCTCCGCGGCATCAAGATGGAAGATGTCATCTTCGCCGGAACGCGCGACCGCAAACCCACGGGGATGGCTGAGGTGTCGCTTACTCTCGTCGATCCAGAGGTCTATGACGCCAGCGATCGCGGAGAAGCCGTCAACATTGGCAGCCTTGGCAACCGCCCGGCAGAGGCCCAGGACTGGGACGAGGCCGCCGAGCGCAACCTGAGCGCCGAGGCCACCGCGATCGCGACCGCGGAAGCGCAACCCGGCCCCATTCCGCCCGGTGAGGAAGCTGACGAGATCGAGGTCGACGCTCCGGCTCAGGAGATAACACCCGGTGCGGAGGCCTCCCTAAACACGGGGAATCCCGTCATTTTGAAGATTCGCCGCCGCAAGTTCAACCGCGCACCCGTCCGTGCGGGCGAGATCACCGTAACGCGCCGCCTCTTCCGCTCCGGTGAATCCGAGTACCTGCTGAATGGCAAGATCTGCCGCCTCCGCGACATCCAGGACATCTTCTTCGGAACCGGCCTGTCCGGGGAGAACTACGCGATCATCGGGCAGGAACGAATCGGCCAGTTGCTTTCTTCCAAGCCGAACGACCGGCGCTCGATCATCGAGGAGGCCGCGGGCATCACGCGCTTCAAGACGAAAAAGCGGCTCGCCGAACTGCGGCTTGAGGCCAGCAAGCAGAACCTGTCGCGGGTCGACGACATTTTCGAAGAAGTCACCCGTCAGATGTCCTCCTTGAAGCGGCAGGCTGCCAAGGCCGAGCGGTACGGCCAGATGCGCGATGAACTCCGTGCAAAGCTGCGGATCGTTCTTCGCAGCCGCCTGGTACAGAGGCATGGCGACCGCTTGCTTTCCGAGGCCGGCGTGACCGATCTGACCGGCAAAATCGACATGCATGCCGCAGCCCTGGAAACACTGGACGCCGAGCATGCTGCGGGTGTGAGTCGCGGGTACGAGCTGGATGAAGAGTTGCGCGGTGCCCAGGGACGCATCAACGAGACGCGCGTGGAGCTGGAGCGTGCCACCGCACGCATTGCCGGCAACACCGACCGCGTTGGCGACCTGGCCGCACGTATCGCCAGCGGCGTCGACGAGCTTGCACAACTGCGCGTTCAGATTGAGTCGCTTTCTGCCGACCGCGATGGCCTGCGCCTGTTTCTCGAAACGGCTACCGCGGACACGGAGGCGGCGCGCCAGACGGCGCAGGCTCGTCAACGGGAAGCCAACGAAGCGCAGGTGCAGGTCAACAACGCCGACCGCGAAGCGTCGGGAGGCCGCCAGCAGAGCATGCAGCTCATGCAGCGCATCTCGCAGGTGCATCGCGAAGAGGCGCAGGCAGCCGAGTCGCTCGCTGGTCTTGACCGTGAGGCGCAGCGGCTGATCACTGAAAGCGAGCAGGCGCACCAGGAACTCGAAGCGCTTGGCCGGCAGCGCGGCCAGGTTTCCATCAGCTTTGAATCCGTCACGGACCGCCTCAAGCGGCTCGAAGCGGAGATCGCGCAGCTCCGCCTTGACCTGGATGCCAGAAGGCACGAGGAGATGGAGGCTCGCCGCCGCGGCGATCACCTGCGCGCGGAAGCGGCGACGCTCACAGGCCGCCGAAACTCACTCGAATCGCTGATCCGCGACCACAGCTACTCCAGCGAAACCGTCCGCAAGATTTTCAAGGCCAACGGCATCGGCGCAAGTGTCGCGCCACTGGGAACACTTGCTGATTTCCTCGAGGTGGAAGACGAGTTCGGGGCAGTGGTCGATGAGTTCCTCAAAGAAGAGCTGAACTACATCGTAGTCAAGGACTGGGACTCCGCGGACGCGGGCATTGGCCTGCTGAAAGGCAATGTGGATGGTCGCGCAACGTTCCTCGTGCACAGCGAGCAAGGGACCGGCGATCGCTTTTCCGCAGGCCTGGAAAGCCGCTCGACCGGTGACATGCGCGGCTCGCGGCCGCTGAAGAACTGCATCAAGGTGCTCAACGGTTTCGGCCGCTCGCTTGAGGTCATTCTGCCCAAGCTGCGTGAAGGTTTCATGGCGCCGGACGCTGCCGTCGCGCGGTCGCTCGCGCTGGAATTCCCTGAGGCGTTCTTCCTCTCGCCCACTGGTGAAACTTTCCATAACGTCACCGTCACCGGCGGCAAGGCCCGCAGCGAAGGCCCGCTGGCGTTGAAGCGCGAGTTGCGCGACACGCAGACCCGGCTTGAAGCGGTACAGGCTGAGCTCGCCTCGACCGAAGTGGGTGTTGTCGGTCTAACCAAGCTGATTGCCGAGATGCAACATGCCGTCGAAACCAAGGGCAACGAACGCCGCGACGCCGAGCGGGAGGCCGCTAACAGCGGAGCCGCGCTCCGCCAGATGGAATCGGAGGCCGCACGCATCGAGAGGCGCCGGGCCGAATGGTCCCTGCACAGCGAGCGAAATCGCGATGCCCGCGCGCAGAAGCAGGATCTCATCGAGCGAAAGCAGGCGGAAGCCGCTGGGCTGATCGCCGAGCGTGAAGGCATCGAGCTACGCGTGAATGACGCCGTGCTGCGCATCGAAGACCTGCGCCGGCAGCGCGAAGAAGTACAGGCTGCGGCGGCAGCAGCAGCGGCGGCACTTGCTGGATTGGAAGAGCGGCGGCGTAATGCTTCCTCCAACTTCGAGCAGAACGAGCGCATGCGCAACACCACGCAGCAGCGCGTCCTGCACCTGGAAGGCCAGCTTGCAGGTGCGGCCGCGGAACGCACGCGCCGCGAGGAAGAAAACGTGCAGCTCGCGGGGCAGCGCGAGGATCTGACCGCCACGCGCGAACAGGTCACGGCCGACGCCGCCCGACTCTCCTCGGAAGCCACAGCCCTGCGCGCCAGCATCGCAGAAAAGAATACGCAACTACGCAGCCTGCGGACCGAGATTGACGGCCTGCGCGAGCAGCGGGGCGTGCTGCAGACCAGGATCGCGCGCCTCTCGTCTGAGATCGAGCATCTTGAAGCGCAGTCGCTGCAGGACCTGAACCTGCCTGCAGACGAGTTGCGCGCTGACGAAAGCATCGCCGCCCTTGAGGCAGTATCGCTGGATGCTGCCGAAGAAGAGACGCGCACGCTCAAGGGCCGGCTTGAAGCCATGGGTCCGGTCAACATGATGGCGCTCGACGAGTTTGAAGAAGCGTCGCAGCGTCACAGCTTTCTGGAAACGCAGCGCAAGGACCTGCTGGATTCCATCGACAACACACAGAATGCGATCCGCGAGATCGATGACATCAGCAAACTAAAGTTCGACGAAGCTTTTGGCATCATCAACAAGAACTTCTCCGATACCTTCGCAAAACTGTTTGGAGGCGGCCAGGCGTTCATGAAGCTGACCGACGAAGCCAACTCTGCCGAAAGCGGCATCGACCTCGTCGCATCGCCTCCCGGCAAAAAGCTGCAGAATGTCCTGCTGCTCTCCGGCGGCGAGAAGGCGCTGACCGCCCTGTCGCTCCTCGTTGGCATTTTCGAGTTCCAACCCAGCCCGTTCTGCGTGCTGGATGAAGTGGACGCGCCGTTGGACGAGACCAACGTCGGCCGCTTCGCCCGCCTGATCCACGAGATGAGCCGCGACACGCAGTTCGTTATCATTACCCACCACAAACGCACCATGAGCGAAGCCGACATGATCTACGGCGTCACCATGCAGGAGCCGGGCGTCAGCAAGATCGTCAGCGTCAACCTGAACCGGACTGAGGGCCGCAGAGCCGTTGCATAGCGGCCAAGTGCCGACCAGCCTTGAGCGGAATACGGCCTTGCCGTTGCCTGGATTGTTACCCCGGCGATGCCCCTTTGCAGGAATCGCTCGTGTTGTAGCTTCTCAGGTGTTGAACTAGAAGGCATGAGTAACATGGGTCTCGGCGGTAGAAAACCGTTCCTTACCGGCAAGGTCCGCGACTTGTACGAGGTCGGCCAGGACAAGCTGCTGTTCGTTGCCAGCGATCGCATCTCCGCCTTCGATCATGTCCTTGGCAGCACGATTCCGGACAAGGGAAAGGTGCTGACACAGCTCTCCCTGTTCTGGTTCGACTACCTGAAAAACATCGTTCCAAATCACCTGATCACCGACGACGTGAGCAAGTTCCCGGCCGATCTGCAGGAGTTCGCGGACGACCTTCGCGGCCGCAGCATGATCGTGCAGCGCGCCCGGATGCTGCCGGTGGAATGCGTTGCGCGCCGCTATCTTTCCGGCTCGGGATGGAAGGATTACCAGGCAACCGGAGCGGTGTGCGGCATTCCGTTACCGGCAGGTCTCCGCGAGAGCGATCGCCTGCCGCAAACCATCTTCACCCCTGCGGCAAAGAACCATACCGGACATGACGAGAACATCTCGTTTGAGCGCGTGATGCAACTGGTGGGAGGGAGCCTGGCGCTCCGACTGCGCAATCTGACGATTGGCATCTACGACGTAGCTGCTGGGTATGCGGAGGGCATGGGTCTGATCCTCGCCGACACGAAGTTCGAATTCGGATTCATTCCTGCAGGCGAAGATGATGAACTGTTGGTGCTGGCGGATGAGGTGCTCACGCCTGATTCTTCACGCTACTGGCTGGCCAGCGGCTACAAGCCAGGCGGACCGCAGCCTTCGTTTGACAAGCAATTTGTGCGCGATTATCTCGAGCGCATCCAGTGGGACAAGCAGCCACCCGCGCCTTCGCTGCCGGACGAGGTGATCCAGGAAACCCGTGCGAAGTACCTGCAGGCCTTCACGCTGCTGACCGGCAAGACCGAGCTTCCGGAGTAGCCGGCATGCAGACTACGCTGCATGGCGTACACATCGGTCTGAACGGCATGAATCCACTGGACTGGACGATCGCGCTGACGCTGGCGATCTCGACGGTAACTGCCTTCATGCGCGGCCTGATTCGGTCGCTGGTGTCGCTTGGCGGACTGATCGTCGGCATCGTGGCGGCGGCGTGGTACGCACCTCGTTTGGCGCACTACCTGATGCGGTGGATCGCGTCCCTTGCGTTCGCCGAGGTCGCAGCTTTCGTGTTGATCCTAGCGGCCGTGTATCTCTTGGCGGCGCTACTGGGACGCGTGCTGCGGGGCGCGTTCAGCGCGGTTGGACTCGGATTTCTAGACCGTCTGGGGGGCGCTGCGTTCGGTTTCGCTCGCGGTGTGCTCCTGCTGGCTGCCGTGCTGCTGCCATTTTCGCCTTATCTTCAACACTTTCGCGCCGTTCGGACGTCGCTGCTTTTCCCCTATTTGCTTCCGGTCGCGCATGGGATATCCTTCGTTGTGCCGCGAGACTTGGGACAGCGCACACCGATGACCGATTGGCTGCATCATGCCGACACGGACTTCAGCGCACCCATAAAGATACGCAGCCAGCAGAGTCGAGGTGAGTACGAGTGAAGCGGGAACTTGATCTTCTGGTCGCGCAGATGCACGGGGACGGCGTTTCCTACGACGATGCGGTGCGTGAGTTCAAGCGTCGGTACCTGTTGCAGGTGCTGGTGAGCCACCGCGGCAACCAGTGCAAGAGCGCCGAAGAACTCGGCATGCATCGCAACACCTTGAGCCGCACGCTCGCGGAACTTGAGATGGATTCGGCACAGATTCGCAACGGTTTGAAGCGTCCCGCGCGCAGCGAACGGGGCCCTGGAACGCCACGCCTGCAGATTGCACGCGCACGATAAACACCACTCGTGACACGTCTAACGACGCAGGCATGACCGCATCATCCCATCGTCGTTCCCGTCTGCGCGCCGCCGCTTTCGCCCTGTTCTTTACCGCTCCCGCACTATTGCTGGCGCAGGAGACCGGAACGTCGAGCGCTCCTGCGGCACACGACCCAGCACCATCCGTGACTGCAGAAACAATCACCACGAAACTGCTGCTCCCACCTGTCTCTGCCAAGCATCGCTCGCAGGCCGAGGCGGCCTATCTACGTGGCGCCAGGCATCTGCAGGGCAGCCAGTTTCCGGCGGCCGAGCAGGAGTTCGCGCAGGCTGTCGTTCTCGATCCTGCAAGGCCGGAGTACGTCGCCGCGCTTGCGCTGGCGCGCGAGCACCACGTGACAGCCTTGCTGCAGCAAGCCGCACAGTTGCGGCCGTTGAACGCCGCCGCAGCGGACCGCCTCATCGAGCAGGCGCGCGCGCTCGACAGCACAAACCCGCGCGTTCTGCAGCGTGACGCGACGCCCGCCTCGGCAGTCCAGGCACAGGACAGCCCGGTACGCCACGCGCGCGCAGCCAGCACCATAGTGCTGCACGCAAACAGCAGCGTGCACAGTTATCACGAGCGTGGTGATAGCCGGGCGCTGGCCTCAAAGATCGCCGGTGACTTCAGCCTGCGGGCGGCGTTCGATCCTGATCTGCGTACGCAGTCGCTTCGTCTCGACGTGGACGACCTGGGCTTTGCCGATGCCATGCGTATCCTGACGCTGCTCAGCGGCACCTTCTCCGTCCCCTTGGACGAGCACACGTTCTTGCTAGCCGCCAACACCCCTGACAATCGACAGCGTTACGAACGGATCGTGGAAGAAACGTTCTACACGCCCGGCTTCGACGCCACCGACCTGAAGGACTTCGTCAGCATCGCGCAAAACCTTCTGGACATTCGCCAGGTGTCAGTCGCTCCGCTCGGCGGCGCGCTGGTGGTGCGTGGACCTGCGGACCGCGTTGCCGCCATCGAGCATGTCTTTGCAGATTTGCTGCAGGGAACAGACGAAGTTGTGCTCGAGTTGAAGCTGTACTCCGTCGACAAGTCGCACACGCGGAATCTGGGAATCGTTCTGCCGCAATCGCTGAACGCCTACAGCCTGTCCGCACAGGCGCAGAGCATCGTCTCGCAGAACAGTTCGATCATCACCCAACTGATCGCCAGCGGCGTCCTGCCATCCACGGCAAGCACGGTGGAGATCGCCGCGTACCTGGTCTTTGTGGCGGGCATTGGCAGCAGCAGTTCCCTGCTGACAAACAGCTTTCTCCTCTTCGGCGGCGGTGCTACAACAGGTGCACTTTCCGCAGGCAACATACCGACGATCAATCTGGCGCTCAGCGAGAGTGAAGCGCGTGCGCTGGATGACCTGCAACTGCGCGTGAGCGATCAGAAGAAGGTCATCTTCAAGAGCGGCACGCGATATCCCATACAGACGTCGCTCTTCAGCGATATCGCGTCCAGCACCAGCACTTCCCTCGCAAACACGACGGTCAACGGCGTAAGCCTGTCCAGCCTGCTGGCGTCTTATCTGGGCACAAGCTCCATCAACAGCAGCGCCGTTATTCCGCAGGTGCAGTATGAGGATCTCGGCCTTACCGTTACCGCAACGCCACACGTTCTTCGCACGAACGAAGTGACCATGCAACTGGAAGTAAAGCTCACGTCGCTGGCCGGGACCTCGTTGAATGGGATCCCGATCCTTGACAGCCGGCAATTCTCATCGGACCTCACGGTTCGCGATGGCGAGACGGTCATGATGATCAGCAACACCTCAGAAAGCGAAACGGCAGCGGTCAGCGGCCTGCCCGGCCTGAGCGAAGTGCCGGGCTTTCAGAGCACCACGAATCGCAACGGCACAAAGATCACCGGCGACCTGGTCCTTATGCTGACACCGCACATCGTACGGCACGGACATGCCGGCACAAAAGGCGCTTACGTTCCTCTTGCCCCGCGTCCGGGCGATGAGTAGCGTTGATGCGTACCGAAGACGCGCCGCAGCGTTGACCCAAGGCACCCGCCTCGCTATACTCGAATCTGTTGAGCGGGAGTAGCTCAGTGGTAGAGTGCTTCCTTGCCAAGGAAGATGTCGCGGGTTCAAATCCCGTCTCCCGCTCCATTCATGCCTGTCACCCGGCGGGCTCAGTGGCACAACACATTCAAAATTCGAACCGAATGTGACATGGCGCGGTACCCAAGCGGTAAGGGAGAGGTCTGCAAAACCTTTATGCGTCGGT
>CBAAAE010000020.1:0-25804 GCA_964658845.1 uncultured Novosphingobium sp.
CCCAAGAGTGGTACCAGCGAGTTCCACGGGTCGGCCTACGAGTACCTGCGAAATACCTTTTTCAACGCGAATACCTGGCAGCGCAAACTGCCTTCGAATACGCTACGCGTGCGTTCGAGACCACCAGGCTTCAACTTTAACCAGTTCGGTTACAACTTCAATGGTCCGGTCACTTTCCCGGGTTTCAACAAGAGCAAGTCACACCTGTTCTTCCTGTTCGGCCAGGAATACATCCGCTACAACAATGAAGACACAGTTTTCCAGAAGGTGCCAACCAACCTGATGCGCCAGGGAGACTTCAGCGAACTGCTGGCTCCGAACCTCTTCTACGCCACCGGGACGCAGGTCTACAGCCCAACTACCGGTCAGCCATACGCGAACAACAAGATCCCGCAGGCGGACCTGAGCGCAAACGGGCAAGCGCTATTGAACGCGTTCCCGGCTCCGAATGCGGCCGGCTCCAACTACAACTGGTCTGATGCAGCGACAGAACGGCAGACACAGCGCAAGGATACTTACGTCGTGGATTACATTCCGGCAGAGTCCCACCGCCTTCGCTTCACTGTCCTGAACTACGCCTACACGGACTTCACACCGCACTACGGTAACTTCAACCGCAACCCGCGTATCTTCACTCGTCCAAATCAGATCGGAGTGATCCACTACACCTGGAATGTGTCGCCAACCCTGGTAAACGAAGTCGTCGTATCGGGCGCCACGGACCACGTTACGATCAACATCGACACGTCGTCGGGCTTGTACGATCGCACAAAATATGGCATCAACTATCCGTTTCTGTACTCAGCGGCGACTAAAACAATCCCGAACAAGATCCCGACGGTTAACATCGCGAATTTCACCCTGCTTGATGGTGGTCCGTACCCTTCACGTTCCGGTGGCATCGTGTACAATGCTGCCGACAACGTCACGAAGGTTTTGGGCAACCACACGGTTAAAGCTGGCTTCAACTTTGAGTATTCCGGTGAGAATAACTTCGACCAAATTACTGTTTCAAATACGCCGGGTTCCACAAACAACCAGAACGGCCAATTTACCTTCTCGGACTCACGTACTCTTCCTGCTAACTCCCTCGGGACGACTAGGGTCGGCGTCGCGAACGCCGCGGAAGGACTGTTTGACACCTACGGTGAGATTGGGCAGCGCTCGTACACGCTTTATCGCAGCACCATGTATGAGGGTTTCCTGCAGGACCAGTGGCGCGCATCACAGCACCTGGTCGTGGAGGCGGGACTTCGCTATAGCTGGTACAACCCCTATTACGCAAAGTGGGGCAACCAGTCGGTCTTCAACCCGACCGTCTACAATCCTGCCAACGCTGTGACGGTCAATCCGACCACCGATGTTGTGACTGGTGGCGATCGCTACAACGGTGTTGTCATCCCGGGCAGCGGATTCCCCTCCAGCGCTCAAGGACACGTTGATCCGGCTATTCTTTCCAGTTATCAGGGCCTCTTCCACGGGTTCAGCAACGCCTACTCCCCGACCGTCAAAAGCAACATCCAGCCGCGTCTCGGCATTACCTATGAGGCACGTCCCGGCACCGTGGTACGCGCGGGCGGGGGACGGTATGTTCAGCGCCTTGGCATCACCGATAACGTATTCACCGGTGGTAATGCCCCGTTCCAGCCGTCTTCAACCGTCAGCTTGGGAAAGGCGGACCTGCCAGGCGGCGTTGGCATCAACAACTTCCCCTTTAACTATTCGTCTCAGGCTCTGAACTATCCGAGTCCAGAGGCATACAACTGGAATCTGACGGTCGAGCAGGACTTGCCTGCGTTCGGTGTACTTACGGTGGCGTACGCAGGTCGCCGTGGCGTTCACCTAGAAGAACTGCTGAACGTCAATCAACTGCAACCCGGCACCACGCTGCTGGCCGCGAATAAGGGCATTACCCCTGACGCGCTAAGACCGTACAAGGGATTCGCAAACATCAACCAGGCCACAAACGGCGGCGCGTCCTTCTATAACTCGCTGCAGGTTAATCTTCGGCGGCGCCTGACCAAGGGTCTACTCTTTGGCGTAGCGTACACCTGGTCGAAGAGCACAGACTTCGGGTCTGCCAATGGCACCAATCAGCCGAATGCATACGACAAGAACATCTACTACGGCGTCAGCGACTTCGACCGCCGTCACGTATTTGTTGCAAACATCGTATACAACGCAGATCAATTCAATCACGCGGATCATCTGCTTAGCCGCGCAGTGCTTGGTCGCTGGCAGGTATCCAGCACACTGCAGGCGCAGACCGGAGCTCCGCTGAATGTGACCACCGGCACTGACTTTGCGGGTGTCGGACCAGGTTCTGGAGCCCAGCTTGTACCCACGCTGAAGCCCGTTACCACCTCGAAGTCGTTTGCCGGTCAGACAGGCACAAACACCTGGTTTGACACTTCAGCATTCCCGACACTCGGTGGCCTGCGGAATGCAACGACACTGACCACCCTCTACGCTGGGCAATACGCTCCCCGCGGTACACGCAACCAGATCATCGGACCGGGCTTCCAAAGCTACAACATGGCTTTGAACAAGACGTTCGGAATCATTCCTGGTCACGAAAGCCAGACAGTGGTATTCCGTGCGGAAGTCTTCAACCTGGCGAATCATCCGACTGCAGACAACCCGGATACCGGTTACACGTCCGGTACCTTCGGCCGGAGTCAGACCAAAGGCCAGACCTACGGCGCGGACCGGCAATTCCAGTTTAGCCTGCGGTATGCGTTCTAACACTCACCTACAACGCTCCAAACATAACGGGTTCCGCCATGTGCTGGCGGAACCCGTTCTTCTGTCCTAATTGCGAATGCGCTAAGTTACAGTGGAAGCACCAGTTCATCGAGCGCCATGAAGTCCTTGAGGACGGGATCGTCGCTTTTCTCCAGTTCTTCCAGCGTGCCGAAGAACCGCCCGGTGCCTTCATGCAGAAACAGCACGCGATCTGCGAGTTTGCGGGCGAAGCGCATGTCGTGCGTGACTACGATGCTGGTCAGGTGAAGCTGTCGTTTCAGGCGCTCGATCAAATCGCCGAGCAGGTGGGCCATGAGCGGATCGACCATGGTCGTAGGCTCGTCGTACAGCACTGCCTCAGGTTGAGCAGCCAGGGCCCTGGCGATCGCCACGGAGCGCTTCATACCGGTGGACAGATCGGAAGGCAGCAGATCGTCCATGCCGGCCACGCCCACCATCTCCAGCAGGCCTTTCACAACCTGCCGAATCTGCTCTTCTTCCAGCTCTCCTTTTTCCCGCAGCGGAAATGCGACATTCTCGCCCACACTGACGGAATCGAAGAGGGCGCCGTTCTGAAACACCATCGTCACCTTGCGGCGGATGGGCTGCATCTGCTTCTCGGTAAAGTGGCAGATATCTTCATTCGCCACAGACACGACACCTTGATCCGGTTTCAGAAAGCCCATCAGGATTTGCAGCGACACCGATTTTCCGACACCTGAGCGGCCCAGGATGCAGAGCGTTTCGCCTGGCTTAACGTAGAAGCTGACATCTTCCAGCACCTTGAAGTCGCCGAAGGTCTTGAATACGTGCTGGAAGGAGATGTAGGGCTTGTCTCCATCTTCCACGGTCGCTACATTCTGCTCCGCAGACTGTTCGAAGAACTCTCCGACTTCTCCAGCAACGTCCTCCGAGACCTCATCGACCAACGGCTTGTTGAGCGCTTCCTCATCACTGATGGACGGCTGTACGGTTGCCTCGTGCTCTGCCGCGTGGTCTTCGACAGCCGCGTCGCCTTTGCTCTCGCCCTGTCGCTCCGCGCCGCTCCGACCGTCCGAGGTGCGCTCGGCGGCCGTGGAGTCTTCACCTGTCGCGCTGCTTCCGGATCCGGATGCGTCGTGAGAGGGGCCGGTCGCCGCGTCCCTTGCTCCTACTTCACTGCTGCTTTCGGTGCTGTGTTCGTTATCCGCCATGTCTACTCAGATGCAGTCGCGTCTCAAGCGTTTCGGGCCGGTGTGCCGCCAGCAGATCGTCCGGTGTGTTGACGTTGACAAACCACTCCTGCACCTCAACCGGTGTTGATCCGGAGGCTTCAGCATCCACGACTTGAAAGCCCCCCGACATGCCGGATTCCAGTGCAATCCGCTGGAGCACGGGCAACAGCTTGCGGTCCCCCACTTCCAGCGACTTTGCAACCGCAAGCGCCGAGCCGGTGTGCACGTAGGCAGGCAGCGGCTGCGCACGGCCTTCCGCGCGCAGGCAGGAGACGGCCGCACCCGAGTACCTGGCCTGCTCCAGCAAGGTTGCCAGCGCGTTCGCGGGCAGGTGCGGCATGTCCACCGGCATGATCAGGACCGCCTCCGCTCCCGCGAGGACCGCATCGTGCAGGGCCGCGTCCAGCCCTCCCAGCGGACCGCATGCCACAGCTCGGTCCCTTACGGTGCGGCCGTACGGGGCAAGCCGCTCGCAGCGATCGGCAGTGCCACCCAGGATGCTCGTGCTCGCACAGACCTCCGAGAGGGTACGGAGTGCCCGTCGCAACAGCGTCTCGCCGTCGAGCAGCAGCAACGCCTTGTCCCGCGGCAGATCGCTCCGCTGCATGCGAGAGCTTTCGCCGCCAGCCAGCACATATCCTCGCACCGTGTCAGAACTCATGCGCCCGCGAGCGTGAGGAAGCGGATGATCGATTCCGTGCCGCGATAAAAGTTCGAGATGTTGAACTTTTCGTTTGGCGCGTGCAGGTTGTCGTCCGGCAGCCCAAATCCCATCAGGATCGTCGGCACGTGAAGCTGACGCGCGAAGTCACCGACGACGGGAATGGAACCGCCTCCCCGCACGAACACCGTCTCCTGATGGAAGACGGCTCGCATCGCTTCTGTCGCAGCGTGCACGAAGGGGTTATCTGTGCCCACGACAACGGGCTCACCTGAGTGGATTAAACGCACCTCGAGCACTACACCTCTTGGCGCGATGCTCAGGACGTAATCTCGCAGTTGCCCGAAGGCTTTCTGCGACTCCATCCCTGGCACCAGCCTGATTGACACCTTCGCAATTGCCTTCGCCGGGATGACTGTCTTTGCGCCGGCGCCGGTAAACCCGCCGGGCATGCCATGTACGTCGAGGGTCGGCCGCGCCCATGTGCGCTCCAGAACGGAGTAGCCGGGTTCACCGGTAAGGACGGTGCTGCCGACTTCGGTTTCGCGATAGTGCTCCTCGTCAAACGGCAGCCTTCGCCAAGCGGCGAGTTCCGCTTCGCTGGGCGGTTCGATACCGTCCAGCAGGCCCGGTACCAGGATGCGGCCGTCCTCGTCTTTCAGCTTCGCGATGACCTGCGACAGCGCGATGAATGGGTTGGGCGCAGCACCGCCGTACATGCCGCTGTGCAGATCCGTGCGTGCGCCGCGCGCCTCGATTTCGGTGTAGATCATGCCACGCAGGCCCACGCAGAGCGTCGGCAGATCCGGCGCGAACAGGTCGGTATCGCAGACCAGGGTCACGTCGCATTTCAGATCCTCCGCATGTTCCCGGAGGTACGTAGCGATCCCCTCTCCACCGACCTCTTCCTCGCCTTCCGCCAGGACGCGGAGGTTCACCGGCAGCCCGCCGGCCTTGAGTAGCGACTCGAGCGCCTTCACCTGCATCCAGAGCTGGCCCTTGTCGTCGACAGCGCCACGAGCGTAGAGATTCCCGTTCCTCTCCGCAGGCTCAAACGGCGGAGAAATCCACTCGTCCAGCGGGTCTGGCGGCTGAACGTCGTAGTGCCCGTAGCAGAGAACAATTGGCTTGCCCGCGGCATGCAGATGGTCGGCGTAAACCAGCGGGTGGCCTACCGTTTCGATCAGACGTACGTTCTCCATGCCGATGCGGCGAAGTTCGTCCGCCAGAAACTCGGCGGCCCTGCGCACATCCGCGGCGTGCTCCGGCAGCGTTGAGATCGACGGGATGCGGAGAAAATCTTTCAGCTCGCTCAACGCATTTGCGCGGTTGCGATCGGCAAACGCCAGTGCTGTGTCCAGCATGTTATGCAAACCTCCGGTGGACGTACTCTAGGCATATCCCAGACATAGCTCTAGTAGAGTGGGACAGTGCCATCAATCTCTCGCGACCACTGGTCGATGCCGCCAGCCATCGACTGCGCCGACTCAAACCCCTCGCGGCGCAGCCACGAAGTTACGGATAGCGAGCGTGCACCATGGTGGCAGATCACTACAATCTGCGAATCTGGCTCTAATTCAGTATTGGCGCGCGTGGGCATCTCGCCCATAGGAATGTTGACGCTGCCCTCGATCGCCGCGGTATCTATCTCCCACGGTTCGCGCACATCCAGCAGGGTGAAGGGAACAGCGGACGAGCGCAGTTGATCTACCTGGCTCACGGTGATTTCGTAGGGAAGCTCTGTCGGCAGCACCCTACAAGCATACGCACACCACGTGTACTCCGCAGCATCGAATAGTAAGTCGAAACAAAGGGGAAATCTATTGGCACAGACCAAAGTTCTGGTCGTTGAAGACGAGCCCAATGCGCGCAACGGCCTTGCCGAACTGATCTCCTCCTGGGGTTATCGGACGGAGACGGCGGCCGATGGCGCGGCAGGGCTGGATAGCGTCGTGCGTTGGTCTCCCGACGTTGTGGTCACCGACATGATGATGCCCCGCATGGACGGTCTGCAGTTGCTGGATCGGATCAGCGAGATGCCGCAGAAGGTGGCGGTCGTGGTACTGACGGCACAGGGTTCGATTGAGACTGCGGTGGACGCCATGCGCATGGGCGCATACGATTACCTGCAAAAGCCGGTCGATCCCGCTCGTTTGAAGACGATCCTGCAGAACATCCAGCAGGGTGCGGACGTGCAGAACGCCATCGCGCAGGAAGAGTCGGTTGCGGAGAGCAGCGGACGTCTTGGCCCACTCATCGGCACCTCTCCGCGCATGCGGGATATCTTCTTTGTGATCGAGCGCATTGCTCCCAATAACGTTTCTGTGCTGATCACGGGCGAAAGCGGCACCGGCAAGGAGCTTGCGGCGCGCGCCCTGCACATGTTGAGCGGCCGCCGGAACAAGCCGTTTATTGCCGTAAACTGTGCCGCAATTCCTGAGACGCTGATCGAAAGTGAGATCTTCGGCCACGAACGCGGTGCCTTTACAGGAGCCCAGGAGCGGCGCGCCGGCTGCTTTGAACTTGCCGAAGAAGGCACGCTGTTGCTGGACGAGATCGGCGAAATGCCGGCTGCCACTCAAAGCAAGCTGCTGCGGGTGCTGGAAGATCGCAAGCTGCGCCGTCTTGGCTCACGTGACGAGATTCCCGTGAATGTGCGTGTCATCGCAGCCACAAACAAAGATCCTCAGACTGCTGTGGCAGCGGGTGAACTTCGGGGCGACCTCTTCTACCGTTTGAACGTGTTCAACATTCAGATGCCTCCCCTCCGCGAGCACCCGGAAGACATACCCGCAATGGCGGAAGCCATGGTCCAGGAGATGAACACGCGCCACGGCACCACGGTGCCTGGCGTCTCACGCAGCCTGATGAACCGGTTTCTTGAATACCGCTGGCCTGGCAACGCACGGGAACTGCGCAATACGATCGAGCGGGCAGTCATCCTGGCGGGCGATCGTGTGCTCGACGTCTCCCATCTGCCGGCCGGCTTCGGCGGTGAGGCGCCACCCCCACGGCCTCACGCTGCAGCACCAGTCACTCCTGCGACTGCAATGACGTACACCTCCGCTCCCGCACCTTCTGAGGACATGGTCCATCTGTCCGTCGGCACCACGGTGGATGAGGCAGAAAAACAGTTGATCCTGAAGACACTGGTCGCCACGCGCCACAACAAGACTCGCGCCGCGGAGATCCTTGGCATCAGCTCAAAGACCCTGCAGAACAAGCTGAAAGAGTATGCGTTAGATGAGCAGGAAGGCTCCTAGACATGCGACTCCGCACAAGACTTATGGCAGCAACGCTGCTGTTTACTTTTGTGCTGACGGTTGCCCTGTCCCTCGTATTCCTGTCTGAGCTGTTACGTCAACGCATCTCCCAGACGGAATCCACCAACGGAGTTCTGCTGCATGAACTGTTGGCTGCAACGCGTGTCGCACTTCAGCGTGGCTTGGGCGAGAACCCGCCCGAGACGCCCGGTGCGGCGGCGTTTGACGTGGCAGTGCAAGCCGCTCTGGAGAACGAAGACGAGCTGAACGAGACCTTGAACGGCTTCGTACGCTACTCCCCTGACATGCAGGATGCCTATGTATGCGATGCGCACGGGCGCGTGCTTGTAAGTACCAATCCGGCGCTGGTAGGTTCCACGGAGCCGAAGCGTCGGAGCTTCGCTGCTGTTCGAAGTTCGTCGCTGCGGAGCCAGCGCCGCCTGGTCTTCGGTGCGCCCGAAACCATGGACATCAGCCTGCCACTCGACCGCAACGGCGCCCCGTTTCTGGTGGCGCATCTCGGCATCCGTTCCACGTTCCTGCGCAATACGTATGCGCCATGGCTGCGTGACGCGACGGTTGTGTGCATCTTCGCGCTGGCTGGCTCGCTCCTTGTGGCAGGGGCTATCTCAGCAGCAGCCCTGCGGCCCATCGAGCAGATCGGACGGGAATTAGAGGTCCTCTCGGGGCGGGGGCGGGCAAGCCCTGCGCCCTCTCGAAGAGGGTCCAGTGATGCAGTTGAGCGTGTCTCCTCCACGATCAGCCGCCTTAACGAGCAGATGCGCACCTCAGAGCAGACGCGAACCGAGATGGAGACCAATCTCGACAGCATGCTGCAGACCCTGAAGGATGGCGTGATGCTGTTCACGGCAGACATGCGCCTTGCTACCGCCAGCACAGCCGTAGCCAACTTCTTGCCTGGAGGTGTTCGTCCGGTCGCGGGAACATCGCTGGCAAGCGTTTTTCCTGAATCCTCAATCATCGGGAGCCTGCTCTCAACGCTGATTGCCGAGCGCCGGAGTGTTCAGGATCTGCCGCTGACCCTGGAGGATGGCCGCACCATCGAGATCTCCCTGGCGTGCGGCCCCGGCAGTGGCATGGGTGCCCTTGTCACCCTGCATGACGTCGCTGCGCAGGAAGCACTCGAACGCGAACTGCAGGTGTCGCGGCGACTGGCCAGCATTGGCAGACTTACAGCCAACGTGGGCCACGAGGTCAAGAACCCGATCAATGCGATGGTCGTACACCTGGAACTGCTGCGCGGCAAGCTGGAGCATGCGGTCGACGCCAACGGCGCGCAGCGTCACGTCGAGGTGTTGGCAAGCGAGATGAGCCGCCTTGACCGCGTGGTGCAGACGCTGGCCGACTTCTCCCGGCCGATGGAGCCTTCGCTGAAAGAGCAGGATGTGCTGCCGATCATAGAGGCCGTCGCGCACCTGATCGCAGAGGAAGCGAAGAGCCACAACATCGTGATCACCGTGGAGCAGGACGATCCGGCTTCGCCGGTCCGGATTCTGTGCGATGCAGAGCTTCTGCGGCAGGCGCTGCTGAATATCGCGCTAAATGCCATGCAGTCCATGCCCCAGGGTGGTGCGCTGCGCATCCATGTGAGCCGCGACCGCAATGTCGCCTGCGTGTCTCTGCGCGACACGGGAGTGGGCATCCCCGCCGAGAAGCTGAACCGCATCTTCGACCTCTACTTCACGACAAAGGCGTCGGGGAGCGGCATCGGACTCGCAATGACGTACCGCATCGTCCAATTGCACGGCGGCGTTATCGAGGTGAAATCGGAAGATGAACCAACTGCGGCGGATCGGGGAAGCACCTTCACCTTGCGGCTGCCCCTGGCGGTCCGCTCGCCGCAATCACCCCAAAATCTGGCGGTGTCGGCGTGAGGCCCGGGCACCTGCTTGCGTGCATGCTGTTGAGCGGTTTGCTGCCGCTTGCGGGTTGCCACCGGCGTGTGAAGGTAGCCGTTCTGCCACCGCCTCCGCCCGTACCGGTGGAGATGATCACCGTGCCGCCGATATCCCACCCACTGGAGCCGGAGCCAGAGATTCCGCTCGCAGAAGTGCCGGCCATCACGCCGCAGTTACCGCGGGTTCCGCGACCGCGCTATAGGCCTCCACCTGCAACACCGGCTCAGACAGCGGCGATTGCGCCGCCGCCGCCAGCACCGCCTGTCGATCTGGGCCAGTTGACGACCGGCGGCGAATCAGACAACAGCGCTCTGCGTCAGCAGACGGAGGATCTGATCCGCGGGCAGGAGCGGCGGCTGGCCATCATGCCCGCAGCAACCGCTGCACTGCACAGCCAGCAGGTGGAACAGGCACGCCTGTTTCTACGGCAGGCAGAGGAAGCGTGGAAGAAGCTGGACCTGGAAGGCGCACGAACCCTAGCGACCAAAGCGAAACTGCTACTCGACGAGATCTAGAACCGCGCTGCTGCCCGCGCGGGCGGCTCCCACAAGGACGATTACCTGCGGCGTTTTGGCTTCTGCCCGGAAGTCGCCTTTGCGGGAGCATACTGTTGCCGTTGCGGACCCTTGGACATCGGCATCACGGACTGTTCAGGTGGCTGAGGTGCCTGCGCTGTCTCCTGCTGCGTTCCGCCACCGCTCATGCGCAAGGCGGGTGGCGCGCTGGGCAGTTGCGGAGGGGGCGGCGCCACCGGGGCCGCTGCCGCTGCCTGCAACGCGGCAAGCTGCTCCAACGACTCGATCGGTGTGCCATCCGGTCCCAGGATCTGCATGCGGAAGAGATTGCGCAGCGTGTCTTCCTGGAAGCGCTGCATCATCGCCTCGAACATATCGAAGGATTCCTTCTTGTAGGCGACTAACGGGTCCTGCTGCGCATACCCCCGCAGACCGATGCCCTCTTTCAGGTGGTCCATCGCCAACAGGTGGTCCTTCCATAAGCCATCGAGCACCGTCAGCATGACTACGCGTTCGTGATAACGCAGCGTGTCGGGTCCCAGGATCTGCTCCTTCACATTGAAGCGAGCCGTCAGCTTGTCGAACAGCGTGTCGCCAAGCTCATGCCGATTCAGGGTGGACGCATCCACGTCGGCGAAGTCGGTTCCGAAGATGTCGGCGAGCTTCTCCTTCATCTCGTCGACTTTCCACTGATCCGCATGGACGTTGGCGGGTGCGGTGGCATCCAGAATATTCGACAGCGCAGTGGTCGTGTAGTCCTCAAGGATCAGGGCCTTCTGGTCGATGCCCTCAAGCAGATTATGCCGCAGGCCGTAAACGGCCTCGCGCTGCTTGTTCATCACGTCGTCGTACTCCAGGACGTGCTTGCGGCTTTCGAAGTTCTGCGTTTCCACTGCCTTCTGAGCGGCTGCGATCCGGTTGGTAATCATGCCGCTTTCGATCGGCACGCCCTCTTCCATGCCTAGCCGCTGCAGCAGCGTGCCGACCCACTCGCGCGCGAAGATGCGCATCAGGTCGTCTTCCAGCGACAGGTAAAACCGAGCCGCACCCGGGTCTCCCTGGCGGCCGGCGCGGCCACGCAGCTGGTTGTCGACACGACGGCTCTCATGCCGTTCGGTGCCGATAATGAACAGTCCACCGGCCTCGATGACCTGCTCATGCTCACGCTTCGCGTCGGCGTCGTAGTGGGCCAGGCTTGCCTCCCACTGGGGCAGCGTGCACTCGAATTCCTGATTTTGGTAGTAGAAGCGATACATGCCCGGCCCCGCGACTGGCGCGATCTCGCCTTCTACCGCGCTCAGCGAACGCGCCGTGCCGCTCTTTGCAAGCTCCTGCCGTGCCAAAAAATCCGCGTTGCCGCCGAGCAGAATGTCGGTTCCTCGGCCGGCCATGTTGGTGGCGATGGTTACCATACCGACGCGTCCCGCCTGTGCCACGATCTCTGCTTCGCGCTCGTGGAATTTCGCATTCAGAACAACGTGGCGGACGCTTTTCCGCTTCAGAATCTCGCTGAGCAGTTCGCTCTTCTCGATGGACGTGGTGCCTACGAGTACTGGCTGCTTTGCCTCGTGCAGGCGCTCGATTTCTTCTGCAACGGCGAAGTACTTTTCTTTCGCGGTGCGGTAAACGACATCCGGGTACTCGTGGCGACGCATCGTCCGGTTCGTTGGGATGACGACGATTTCGAGCTTGTAGATCTTGTCGAACTCCGCAGCCTCAGTCTCGGCCGTACCGGTCATACCGCTGAGTTTGCGGTACATGCGGAAGTAGTTCTGAAACGTAATCGTTGCCAGAGTCTGATCTTCCTTGCGGATGGCAACGCCCTCCTTCGCCTCGACTGCCTGGTGCAGACCATCGGACCAGCGGCGACCCGGCATCAAGCGCCCCGTGAACTCGTCGACGATGATGATTTCGCCGTCCTTCACCACGTACTCAACATCGCGCTTGTAGAGGTTGTGGGCCTTGATGGCGGTCTCAACGTGGTGCTTCAGGTCCCAGTTTTCCGGGTCGGCAATGTTGCCGATGCCGAGCAAAGCCTCGATCTTCTCCCAACCCTCGTCCGTGACCGTGATCGAACGCGTTTTCTCGTCCACGACATAGTCGCCGGTGTAGGTTTTTTCTTCTATCGTCTCGGTAAATTCGCCGAGTTCGAGATCGGGAATGATGAGGTTTACCCGCTCGTACTTGTCAGTCGTCTGGTCGGTGGGTCCGCTGATGATGAGCGGGGTTCGCGCTTCATCGATCAGGATCGAATCCACCTCGTCGACGATGGCGTGGTAGTGCCCGCGCTGCACCAGTTCGGTCAGCTCGAACTTCATGTTGTCACGCAAATAGTCGAAGCCGAACTCGTTATTGGTGCCGTAGGTGATGTCGGCGGCGTAGGCGGCGCGGCGCTCGCGGTCGTCCAGATCATGGACGATCACACCGACCGTCATGCCGAGAAAGCCGTAAATCTTGCCCATCCACTCGGCATCACGCTTGGCGAGGTAGTCGTTCACGGTGATGACGTGTACGCCGCGGCCAGCCAGTGCGTTCAGGTAGCACGGCAGCGTCGCAACCAGCGTCTTGCCCTCACCCGTGCGCATTTCGCTGATCTTGCCCTGGTGCAGCACCACGCCACCAATCATCTGCACGTCGAAATGCCGCATGCTGACAGCACGCTTGCCGGCCTCGCGAACCACCGCAAAGGCCTCCGGCAGAATCTCGTCGAGGACCACCTTTTCCGCCGCGATACGCTCGTCGCGATCGACGATCTCTGCCGTGCGGGTAGCCAACCGTTCCCTGAACTCTGCCGTCTTGGCGCGCAATTGCTCGTCGGTCAGAACCTCGATCGCAGCTTCAAAGCCGTTGATCTGGTCGAGGACCGGCTGCATGCGCTTGACCGCGCGTTCGTTGCTGGTACCAAAAACCTTGGTGAAGACGTTGTTAATCAAAACTTGTATCCCTCTGGGCGCTGCCCGGGATGGCCGCTTACTTTGTGAACACAGCCCGGCGCGCGGCCTTTCGGCCACCACCATCCATTATCGAGGATGTTGCCGCCGCGTACAAACGCGCCGCTTCCGCGCTCAGCTTACACGCTTGGGAAGTGCTCGCGGATGGGTCTTGTCATAGACCTGCTGCACCTGCGTAACAGTGAGTTGCGTGTACCGCTGGGTTGTCGAAAGCCGTTCATGGCCAAGCATTTCCTGGATGGCGCGCAGGTCTGCGCCTTCCTCAAGCATGTGCGTCCCAAAGGCATGCCGCAGGGTATGCGGGTGCACGTCTGCCGGCAGACCCCGTGCGATGGCAATTGCCTTGACGATACGGCCCACAGAGCGGGTCGTCAGTCGGGCTGCGCCGCGTGCGTTCTGGTTGATCAGCAGCGGTCCCTCGGCAAGCATGCCCGCCTTGCCTGCCGCCCTCAGCTTCGCGTCGCGGTGCGGCAGGTAGCCGCGTATTGCCTCCGCAGCGGCATCTCCCAGCGGCACATAGCGCTCCTTTTTACCCTTGCCGCGGACCAGGATGGCGTCATTGGCCCAGTGCAGGTCAGCCAGGTCAATGCCGACGAGCTCGGAGTTCCGCACCCCGCAACCGTATAGAAGCTCCCAGATGACACGGTCGCGCTCGGGCCAGCCGATGTAGACCTCGGGTAAAGTCTGCCCTCGTCGCCGCTTGGACACCGCAGACGCCCGGGGTTGTTCCATCCCATCGAGGACCCGATTCACCTCTTCCGCTGAAGGCACCCGTGGAAGGTGCTTTGGCAGCTTCGGCGTTGCGACCAGCGCACCGGGGTTCTGCTCGACATGCCCCTCTTTCGCCAACCACTTGAACCAGGAGCGGACTGCTGCAAGGGCTCGCGCGGCCGACGCACGCGTCAGGCCATGGTCGTAGAGCACGGCCAGGTAAGCCCGGATGTGCAGGTGCTCGATCGTGCGAACATCGACATCTGTCCCAAGGGCTTCCACCAGGTACGCGGCGAAGGCGTGCACCTCGCGCGTGTAGGCTCGCTGCGTATGTTCTGAAGCGCCGCGTTCCTGCCGGAGAACGGCGAGGAACCGGTCTGAGAGCCCGTGAAGATCCGCGCTCATGATGTGCTTTCCGCATCCGTGCGACGGCGTCCACGAGGATGATGCATGCGGTGCACCTCCTTGAGCCGTCCCAGCGCCAGGTGCGTGTAGACCTGTGTTGTGGCGATGTCTGCATGGCCGAGGATGGTCTGCACGCTGCGCAGGTCGGCGCCGTGCTCCACCATGTGAGTGGCGCAGCTATGCCGCAGCTTGTGCGGACTGGCTGAGGCATTGGTCGATTTCACAATGGACCAGACCACCTGCGCTGTCAGCGGTTTGCCGCGAACGGAGAGGAACACGGCCCGCTGCAGACCTCGGGCTGCAAGCTGCGGACGTCCGCGCTGGAGGTATTGTTCCAGCGCTTCGCATGCCGCCGTGCCCAGCGGAACAATGCGTTCCTTGTCCCCCTTGCCGCGGACCTGCGCTCTCTGCTGGTCCAGGTGCAGGTCTTCGACGCGCAGCGAGACAACCTCACCCGCGCGGAGCCCGCCGGCATACAGCACTTCCATCAACGCGTGGTTCCGCAGCGCCCGACCGTCGGCCTGCGGATGCTCGGCGGCAGTAGCGGTGCGGTCGAGCATGTCACTCACCTCCGACTCGGCGAGCGATTTCGGCAGCACCTTCCATGTGGATGGCGACACGATGTTGACCGTGGGATCGTACGTGATCCGCTTGTCGATCAACATCCACTTGTAAAAACCGCGCAGGCAGCTCAGCTTGCGTGCGATGGACCGGTCGGTGCGGTCATGCGCTCGCAGGTGCTCCATCCAGCGGCTCACGTCGGCGCGCGTAGCGGTGCGCAGAAGGCCGTTCGCCTGCTCAAGGGATTCGCAGAACTGCTGCAGGTCGATCACGTAGGCGTCACAGGTCAAAGGGCGCAGCCCGCGCTCCACCCGCAGGCAGGTCACGTACTCCTGCACGAGGTGCGCGTTGCCAGCGGGCGGCTTGTTTTTTCTGAGCGGGGCCGTGTCCATCATGCCAAGCTCTCATTATCTTGCCGCTGGCATCGCTTACGTTCGTCTGGAATCTAAATCGACATACCTAAAACGGCACTCAAGCATCAGTTGGAAGTGAGCTATGGATTCTGCGTTCAGGATCGCGGTGCTTTCAGACACACACGACCTCTTACGGCCTGAGGTGATTGCGGCCTGTTCCGGCTCCGTTCACATCCTCCACGCAGGCGATGTGGGAGATTCCGCTATCCTGCAGCGCCTGGCCGAGATTGCACCCGTGACGGCCATTCGCGGCAACATCGACACAACAGGTCCATGTGCTGAGCTGTCACCGACCGAAATGGTTGAAGTCGGCGGCGTGATGATCTACCTCGTCCACTCGCTTGCAGACCTTGACATCGATCCCGCTGCCGCAGGGGTACGCGTGGTTGTGAGTGGGCACTCGCACAAGCCGGCACAGGATCTGCGCAGCGGCGTGCTCTACCTGAATCCGGGCAGCGTGGGTCCGCGACGCTTTCGCCTGCCGGTGGCTATGTCGTTCCTGTCGATTTCAGATGGCGAGGTTGCAGTTGAGAACGTGCAGTTCGATCTTTAGCGCCTGTCGATCCGGATGGATCCGAGCATGTTGCCAAGCCGCGTATTTACGTCTCCAAGCTGGTCCGGCGTGATCTCCATGGCTCCGCTGGTCTGTGAGCAGAAGGTGTTCACCACCAGGTCAAAGCGCAGACAACTGCCGCCCCGTAGCGTGGTAAAAACGTCGTCACGCGATTCCGTGCAGATAGCGCCGTGCTGATCCTGGCCGTGCTTGAAAGGCAGACCGGCAATGCGCACTTCGCCCCTGGGTTTGAGACCACCCGCGGTGGTCTGCGCCGCACAGCCTGCCTCACTTGAACGCGGCATTACTGAGTAGTAAAACGTCGCACCTGCAAACGTCGTTGGCGGGTAAGGGTTGTAGTTGATCGCAGCGACACCGCGAACTTCCAGTTGCCGGCGGGTAGTCCGCACATCCACACCAAAGTTCGACAGCACGCCGTCTTTGCGCTCGAAGTTCCAGCCGGCCGGCACATGGAACGACAACCTGTACTTGCGATCCACATAGTCCGTCGCCGCAGGTTGTGGGTCTTCCGGCTCGTCAGGAATGGTAAGTCCCTTGATGCCCGGGTTCGGCTTTGCAACACCCTGCGCTACGACCGGCGAGCCACACCCAAGGGCGAAGGTGCAAAGCAACAAGGCAAGCCGGTACACCACGGAAAATCCTCCTGCGAAAGTAAGCCAAGTCTAGACCCCAGGACTCCCAGCAAGGTCCCGGGTACGGAACGTTCAGGAACGGCGAAGACGCGGATTCGCAATGGCGTACGCAAGATCCGTGAGCAGGTTTGCCGCCAGGTAGGTCAGCCCGATCGTCAGGGTGCATCCCTGCACCAGGGCATAGTCCCGGTTGGAAATTGCCGACAGCGTAAGCCTGCCGATGCCGGGCCACGAGAAAATTGTCTCCGTTACGATGGCGCCTGCAAGCAGCGAACCGAACTGCAATCCGACCACGGTCAACACCGGGACCAGCGCGTTGCGCAGGGCGTGCCGGTATACGACCGTGCGCTCTGACAGGCCCTTCGCGCGAGCCGTCCGGATGTAGTCCTGCCCAAGCTCTTCCAGCATCGAGGTCCGCACCATGCGCGTGAGGATCGCTGCGAGTGACAGGCCCAGCGTGATCGCCGGCAGAATCAGGTGGAGCAGCGTGCTGCCGCTGAACAGCCCACCGGTCCCCGCTCCAGAGACCGGCAGCCAACCCAGGCTGATCGAAAAGACGAGGATCAACACCGGCCCCAGCGCGAAGTTCGGGAACGACAGGCCAAGCAGCGAAACGCCGCCAAGCACCCGGTCGATCCAGCGCCCATGGTGCAGCGCCGAGGTAATCCCGGCGGGCAATGACAGCAGTATCGAGAGAACGAGCGCCGCGACAGACATCAGCAGCGTGTACGGGTATCGCTGCAGGACCAGGTGCGTGACAGAATCGCGCAGCCGCAGCGAAGTGCCGAGGTTGCCGTGCAGTATCCCGTTCCAGTAGTTGAGATATTGCGTATGCAAGGGCGCATCCAGGCCGTAGCTGTGGCGAAGTGCGGACAGGTCGGTGGCGCTTGCACCCTCGCCCATCATCTGCGCAACCGGGTCGCCAGGCACCAGGTGAATCATCAGGAACACGATCGACACGATAAGCCACAGGACCGGCAGCGTCACAAGGATGCGGCGGCCGATCGCAAGCAGAAGATTCATGCGCGCGACGTCTCCGCGCCCGCGTTGGTGCTGTTTGGCTCTGCCTCTGCAATCGTGCGCACCCTGACGCGACTCAGGCGGCGGCCGGTAAGTTCCAGGGCAGTAAAGCTGCGACCGCCATATACGACCTCCTCGCCGGGCTTCGGCAGGTGACCGAGTTGCGCCAGCACGAACCCCGCGAGGGTCTCGACGCCGGGCTCACGCGGAAACTGCCAGCGAAGCTGGGTCGTCAGATCCCGCAGGGTCACCGTTCCGTCCAGGTCAACACTCCTCCTGCCCTCCAGCGAAGGCAGCGAGCGAGTGGACCCATCGAACTCATCTTCCATTTCGCCGACCAGTTGCTCCAATGCGTCCTCTGCCGTCACCAGGCCGACGGTCGAACCGAACTCGTCGACGACGATGGCGATCTGCCTGCGCCGCTCCTGAAACTCCTGCAAAACGTCTACGGCCAGCTTCGTCTCGGGCACCACAAGGATGTCGCGAACGACATTCCGCAGCTGCACTGACGGCTCGCGCAGGGCAGCGGGCAGGCGACCGTCTCGACGGAAATGCATCAGCCGCGAAATGTCTTTCGAATACGCAACACCGATGATGTGCTCCGTTCCAAGCGCGGGGTCATAAACGGGCACGCGCGAGTGCTGCTCCTCCACGATGCGCGCTGAAGCAAGCTCGACCGGCATGTCTGCAGGCAGGGCGAAGATGCGTCCGCGCGGCGTCATGATCTCGCGCACGGTCACGTGATTCAGATCGATGGCACGATGGATCATCTGTTCCTGGAACGCCGGCAAGAGGCCATTCCTGCGGGTCGCGGTGGCCACCAGCTTCAGCTCCTCAGGGGAGTGGACTTCGGCACCCTCGGCACGCAACGGCACGCGAAACAGGCGCAACACGAGTGCGGTAGAGCTCTTCAGCAGGCGGACCGCCGGCCGCGTGATGCTGATAAAGACGTCCATTGGTCCGGCCACGGCTAACGCAATCCGCTCACCGCGCTGCAACGCCAGGGATTTTGGGACCTGCTCGCCCAGCAGCACCTCAAGATAAGTGATCAGCGAGAAAGCCACGACCACCGCGAGGGTATGCGCCAGGACGGTCGCATGCTGCTGCAGGAAGGCCGTATGGGCAACCAGCCCTATCCGATGGAAGAGATCGAGCAGCACCTGCGCAACGGCGCCCTCGCCCAGCCATCCCAGCGCGAGCGAACAGAGGGTGACACCAAGCTGGTTGGCCGCCAGGAAGTCGTCGATTTCACGCTTCAGGCGAAGCGCTGTGGGTGCTCCCTGCCGGCTCTGGCGGACCAGTTGTTCCAGCCGTGTCTCGCGAACCGAAACTATTGCGAACTCAGCTGCGACAAAGAACGCGGTCGCAAGGATGAGCACGGCGACGATCATTAGCCGGAAGAATGCCGACTCAAGCATGCGTCGAGTCTATCCGACCCGCCGCAAACGTAAAACGGCCCGGAGATGACTCCGGGCCGCCTTGTAGATTTGTACCTTACGCTACAGCCAGCACCTTGGAGATGCTCTTGTCGATGGTGTCTTTCGGCACGTAGCCCACGATCTGATCGGCTACCTTACCGTCCTTGAAGAGCAGCAGCGCGGGAATACCGCGGATGCCATAACGACCCGGCGTGGCATTGTTGCGATCCACGTCCATCTTCATGACCTTGATCTGGCCGTTGTACTCAGTGGCAACCTGGTCAACCACCGGTGCGAGCGCGCGGCACGGACCGCACCAGGCTGCCCAAAAGTCAACCAGCACAGGCTGATCACTCTTCAGAACCTGCTGCTCAAAATCTGCATCGTTTACTTCGCTCACAAACTGTCCTGCCATGGCCTTGACTTCCTCTCGCGTCTCGCGTTTACCGGACCCTGAAAACGGCAGGCAACGCGGATCGTCCTTACAAATAGATGCATTTCGACGAAAAGAGTTTCAACGAGCCGAACCTGCGCCCGGTACCCGACAGATGCACTTTCATCCTGCGATGATAGGTGCATGACGAAGATTTCGACCATTGCCAGATGCCTTTCAACGGACGAGTTCCTCAGCGCCGTGCGGTCAGGCAATCCAAAGACTGCTGTCTTCGATTTCGACGGGACGCTGTGGCCTGGCGACGCGGGTTCCGGGTTCATGCACTGGACCATTCAGACCGGGCTTCTGGCGCCTGCCGCAGCTGAGCACATCCTCCACCGCCACGCAGGCTACCATCGCGGCGAAGTTGATGAGATCAGTATCTGCGGTGAGATGACACAGATCTATGGCGGCCTTGCCGAAGCTGAGGTTCGGGAGAGCGCCGCACGGTACTTTGCTCGGCATGTGCGGCCTCATCTTTTCCCGGACATGGTGGCGCTCGTGCATGAGCTGCAGGCGAAGGGTGTCGATGTCTGGGCGGTGTCCTCCACCAACAACTGGATGATTGAAGAGGGTGTCCGCGAACTGAACATCGCACCGGACCGCGTGCTGGCCGCAGCCGTTGCCGTTGAAGGGGGCCACGTCACAGAAACGCTGCTGCATGTGCCCAGCGACGAAGGCAAGGCGGCGGCATTGCGGCGAGTCGGCCTCGCCCGTCCCGATGCAGTATTTGGGAACAGCGTGCATGATCTTGCCATGCTGGAGATGGCGCGCATGCCCTTCCCTGTGAACCCGTCTCCTGAACTTGCTGGCCGCGCTGCGGTGCTTGGATGGCCGGTGTACTATCCGGCTTCCGCGACCGTGTCGAGCGAAGCATCGGACGCCGTACCCACGCTCAGCGTCTAAACTGCTGTCACGGTGAAGAAGAGCATCCGGAAGCTGAACGCGCACGGCAAGCAGCCCGGTCCTCAGAGGCAGAAGATGCTGCGCATGGTAGTTGCAGCCCTGATCCTTCGCCCGGCAGCGGATGGCGGCGAAGAAGTCCTGATCTGCCAGCGCAAGCCAGATCAACCCATGGCCTTGAAGTGGGAGTTTCCCGGCGGCAAAATCGAGCCCGGCGAAAGTCCGGAAGAGGCGCTCCGCCGCGAACTGAATGAAGAACTGGGGATCGATGCGGAGATCGGTACCGCCGTGGTGCGCATCCGGCATAACTACCGCAACGGCGGCGCGGTGGACCTGCAGTTCTTCACCGTGCGCAGCTTTCACGGCGACTTGGACAACCGCATCTTTCAGCAAATGCTCTGGTGCAGCTTCGCAGCGTTGCCGGACTACGACTTTCTGGCTGCGGACCTTGGTCTTATCCGTGATCTGGCCGACGGCAAGCTGACGATGCCGAACACCGCCTGACCCGCCTTGCTTTTCATCGAAAAGAGACTCTAGCGGAATCAGCCATGGTGACGACCGCGGCGCCAAGCATGATTAGATCTTTGATGATTAGCCGGCCAACTCCAGAGAGATACGGAAAACCGTATGTGGTGTCTCCGTTTGCAGGTACCCAGGCCTCAGGCGTCGTCACAAGGAACGACAGGGTGGTGCAGGACATGAGCGCGAGCAAGAGACTTCCGATCGCAGCTACTCGCGGCAACATAGGGCTTAGAGCGATCATGAGGCCGATCACCAGGATGACTGCCCCTAGCCCGTTCGAAAAGCGGTAAGTCCCGTTTGCTGCGTTCCATGCACGATGCCCCGGATCCAACTCGCCCTCTTTGTTCATATAGGTGCGGTACGCCGGGGCTCGATAGCGATAGAAGAAACCCATCAGCGGGCTGTTCGAGACGAGTGGCACAATGCTGTCTGCCTCGTACTTCGCGAACTTCAATCCTCCAATCCAGAACAGGACAATGACGAGTCCCGCGCGGAGCATCAAAATGCCGACGTGATCGAGTGCTGCAAGGTTCGCAAATAACTTATCGATGTCATTCACTCTATAGCCATCCTCTCTGACACTTTATTTCGGGCATTCTTAACTCCGGGCTAACGGCCGGTTGTTGGACAATCGCAGTAACACCTTCTTACCTTCTGATAAGCCGCCGTCGGCCATGGCGACCGCCTCCTCAAATCGCCCCAACGGGACCGATGTTGTTTCAGGCAGAGTCAGGCGGCCTTCGCCGATCATACTCATGAGATCCGTTAAGACATTTCTTACACTCTCTATGGGCTGAGTTTCCAACCACCTTGGAATCCACCAGCCCCGCACGGTAGCTGCAGCATAGATCAGCTTTGGGCTGAAGACAGGCATGAGGAACTTTGCGGGATCTGTCTGCCGATGACTCGACAACGCACCGAACTGCACAAGCATGCCTGAAGGTGCAAGATTGCGAACGATCTCCCCGCCTACTTCACCTGCAACACAGTCGATCGCATAATCAATCCCCTTTCCTTGCGTAATCTCCTGCAGGCGACCCCGCAAATCCTCGTCCTCTGTGCAAATGATTTCGTCGCCGCCCAAAGCGTGAATGACTTCGGCTTGTGAGCGCCGGTGGATCACATTAATCGTGCGGAATCCATATACCCGGGCAAGCTGCAGAACGAGTTTGCCGACGCTGGATGCCGCCGCTGTTTGCAGGAGCCATCTCCCATCCCTGAGCGGCTGGATCGATTGTGTGAGAGCCCACGCTGTGAGCGGGTTCTGGTAACAAGCCGCAGCCATCTCGTCTGTGATGGCTGCAGGCACCGGAACCACATGGGAGGCCTTGCAGATGGCCCGCTCACGCCACAGATTCCACGTCCCGATACCGATGACACGATCACCAACGCGTACCGCTGTAACGTCCGATCCAACTTCAAGAACAATCCCGACGCCCTCCGCGCCGGGACTGGCAGGCAGGCTTGGCTGGTAGCCGTAACGGCCGCGAACCATGTGCAGATCAGAAGGATTGATCGGGCTGAAGAGCATCTGCAACAGAACGTCATCCGCAGCAGGCTTAACCTCTTCGATCTCCTCGAGTCGCAGCACCTCGCCGGGTTCGCCTACGGTACGAAATATGAGTGCTTTCAACCCTGCCCTCTTTCTAATGATCCGTCCGCATAAGCGCACAGCGTTTTACGACTGGGGATACGCCATCGTCCAGACGGCCGCTTTTTCAGGTTGATACTCATTGCCCTCCCACGGGCTGCCGCAGATGTGAAGATACGCGTACGGCGTATCTGCAAACATCATCCACGCACCTTTGTCTCGAACAGTAGTTGGCAGGCCGTACAAGGCCGCTTCAAAAGGCCACAGAATCATCCAGTGTGGACCGATTGGAATGGCGGCGCTCGTCGTGTCAAATGGGTTGGTGTTACTGCGCTGTGTTGCTCCGCAAAGCATGTAGGCCATACCAGGAACGGTATTGGTCGGCTTCGGCTTCCTTGCCTTCGCATCGGCGAACCACTGCATCGCCACAGGGTCAGCGCACATGGGTGCACCACCGATCTTGTTCTCGTCGCCTGGCATACATATCCACTTGTTCGTGCCCTGGCGCAGGACCGTGATGTTACCCGCCCGATCGGTATCCACGACTGTCGCGTCTTTCGTAAGACCTGCAGGACCTGCCAGGAGAGCACGCCTGATTTTGGCCTCTACTACACCATCCTTGGGAGACTCTGCGGACGCTGCAACGGCTCCGGCAGCCAGGCCCAGGCCAGCAACGGCCGCGCTGCCGACGAACGCTCGCCGAGAGCTTACACCGGATCCTGCCACTCGCAACTTCTTACTGGTCAACTCCGCTTCCTGACTGATATCGAATTCGGGCTTCATCTATGCCTCCCACGTTGGTAGGTAGAACTTGAATGACGATGACGTACTGGTCGAACCGGTCAATGAGCACCTTCGGGAGCAGCCTTGCCGGACTGCATCTTTCTGACAAGAAGCATAAGCGGAACAGCCGCGAGGGTGATCCAACACAGCACTCGGAAGCAATCCATAAACGCCAGGAAATTTACCTGCCGCAGAAGGTTCTGATAAACCAGGGCGTATGCAGCACCAGCAGTGTTCGCAGAACTGAGCCCGTTCACGTTCAGATATGCGGTCATCGTCGTGACGCTACGCTGAAGGTACGGTGACGAGGGGGCGAGAGATGCACCGACGACGACCTGGTGGAAGTTGGCGCGCCGCTCACTGACAGTTGTAATTAATGCTATTCCAAAACTCCCACCCCAGTTCCTGAACAGATTTGTCAAACTTGACGCCTTGTTGTTCTGGTCAGCGCGAAGCATCGAGTACGCAATAAGGTTTGCCGGGACAAAGAAGAAACCGTACCCAATTCCCTGCAGAACACGCGCCATGACGTAGTGCGTGTTATCGGTGTCAAGCGTAAAGCTGCTGAAATACCATAGCGCAGCGCCGATAGCTGTGAGACTGGTCGCGATCATGATTCTTGGCGAGACAAGCTGCCTTTGTACAAGTTGCGCTGAGATGGGAGCCAGCAGGGTAATGACGAGAGCGCCCGGTCCGAGAACCAGCCCCGCATCAATGGCACGGTAACCATACAGCGACTGCAGCAATTGCGGTATCAGAACCGTTGTGCCAAACAGCCCGATGCCAAAGATGAAAAAGAGAGTACTCGCAATCGCAAAGTTGCGGTTCGCGAGCATTCTGAAATCAATGACAGGTTCACGGGAATGCAGCTCCCACAAGACGGTAGCGGTCCATCCCAGAACGGCGAACACAATCATTGCAGTGATAAACGAGCTACCGAACCAGTCATCGATCTGCCCGCGATCAAGAGCGATCTCAAGAGTGGCCGATGCAAGCGCGATCAGCGTTATTCCCACACCATCGATCGACAACTTGCCGGCAGGTCGGACAGACGCACGTTCGGCCTGGAAACTTGCTGGATCATTCAACAGGCGACTCGAAAGCAGAAAGGCGATGATACCGACAGGGACGTTGATAAAGAAGATCCACCGCCAGTTAAAGCTGTCAGTAATCCAGCCACCGAGTACCGGGCCGATGGCGGGAGCCGTCACCAGCACCACCGTGTAGAGAGCGAATGCTGAAGCTCGCTTGGCTGGCGGAAAGGTATCGACCAGGACAGCTTGCGCAACGGGTGCAAGACCACCACCCGCGATGCCCTGGAGTACGCGGCACATCAGCATGATGGGCAATGACGGTGCCAGGCCACAACACAAAGACATCAGCGTAAAGAGGGCCACACTGGCCAGGTAGTAATTCTTTCTGCCAAATGCGCGGCTAAGCCAGGCACTCAACGGAAGCACCACTGCGTTCGCGACAAGGTAGGTTGTAAGAACCCAGGTAACCTCGTCGTAACTCCGGCCCAGGCCTCCTCCTATGTACGGCAAAGCCACGTTGGCGATAGACGTGTCGAGGAGTTCCATGAAGGTCGCAAGTGTCACGGTAATTGCAATGACCCATGGATTAATAACCAACTGCTTTACTGCCACAGGCGTGGGGTGTATCACTGGATGTCGGCTCGCTGTTGAGATGGGCGCTATCGCTACTGCCGCCATGTAATGCCTCTCCATCTGCAAACAGTTGCGCGCACCCGGCCACAGCAGCGGTAAGTTCACCGCTGTCGGCAGCGTTGTGGGGATTAGGATTTCTGTGGGTGTGAGGGTTCACGTTCTCTCAGCCCGCAAACGGGTTGAGAGTTACCGTCCGGTCTTAATGCCGTCCATATGCTGCTTGCGTGATCACATCTGCCACCACTTCTGGCTTCGACAACATGATCACGTGGCTCGAGCGCACGGTCACCGTCGTCGCATTGATGCTTTTCGCCATCATCGCTTCAAGCCTTGGAGAGATCACCCGATCTTCGCTGGCAATGATGTACCACGATGGTTTTGTCTTCCAGGCCGGCGCTGAAGATGGTGTGCCAAACGCTACAGCAGCCACCGGCCCCTGCGTCACCACCAAGGTTTGCTTCTCGTAGAGCGGCAGGTCCTGTGCGAAGTCATCGAGAATGCCTGTCGGCGTGAGGCTCAGGAAGCCTGCATTCAGTCTGATTTCAGCGCCCACCGGAGTGACAGGTACCATCGCATTTAACGACAGGGCTGATTGCCCTGCGTCGGGCGCATAGGCTGAGACGTAAACCAAGCCACTTACCTTCGGGTCGTTGCCGGCCTCTGTAATAACGATGCCTCCGTAGGAGTGTCCGACAAGCAGAACAGGACCAGGATCCAAGGCGATTGCACGTTCCACCGCGCCAACATCGTCAGCGATCGAGGTGAGGGGTAGTTGCACAGCGGTCACGTGAAAACCTCTTCTTTCGAGCAGCGGAATGACCTTAGACCAGCTCGAACCATCCGCCCAGGCCCCATGAACAAGGATCACATCCTTGGCCTTGACCGAGCCGTCACCCTGCGCCC
>CBAAAE010000021.1:0-25450 GCA_964658845.1 uncultured Novosphingobium sp.
GCCATCGTGTACACCTATACGCGCCGTGTGAAGAAGGCGTCACGCGAGGTTCGCAAGCAGGAAGGCAAGATGATCTCTGTGGTGCAGGAGGTAATCAGCTCTATCCGTGTGGTGAAGGCGTTTTCGCGTGAGGATTACGAAGTGCACCGGCTGGAGGGTGAGAGCCTGGAGACGGTCGAGGCTTCGTTGAAGGCACGCACCCTGAAGGCGAGGCTGGTGCCGATCGTCAACATCGTGACCGCGGTTGGTACGTGTGGCGTCCTGTATTTCGGAGGCAGGCTCGCACTCTCGTCCGGCATGACCGGCGGCAAGATTTACATCTTCATCGCCTACATTGCGAGCATGTACAAGCCCATGCAGGACATCTCCAAGATCATGGATTCGTACTCGAAGGCAGACATCGGGTATGAGCGGATCCAGGAGATCATCGGCAACGAGAACGAAATGCGCGACATACCTGGGGCGAAGCTGCTGCGCCTGACCGCAGGCCGCATCGACTTCGATCATGTCAGCTTTTCCTATGGGGATGAGCGCGAGATCATCCACGACATTTCCATGCACATGAAGCCGGGCACGGTGACCGCGTTGGTTGGTCCCACCGGTTCTGGCAAGACCACGTTGATCAACCTGATTGCGCGATTCTACGAACCCGGGACGGGCACCATCAGCATTGATGGGCAGGACGTCTCGAAGGTGACGCAGGCATCGCTGCGTGGGCAGATCGGCTTTGTGCTGCAGGACACCGTCTTGTTCAGCGGCACGGTCTGGGAGAACATCGCGTACGGCCGCCCCGAGGCGACCCACACTGAAATCATCCAGGCAGCGAAAGCTGCGAATGCGACGGAGTTCATCGACTGCCTGCCGCAGAAGTACGACACGCTTGTCGGCGAGCGCGGTGTGATGCTCTCAGGCGGCCAGCGTCAACGCATCGCGATCGCGCGCGCTATGGTGCGCCGCAGCCCCATCCTGATCCTCGACGAACCCACCTCCGCGCTCGACGCAAACAGCGAGTACCTGGTATTCGAAGCGCTCGATCGACTTATGCAGGGCAAGACCTCCGTCGTGATCGCGCATCGCCTTTCCACGGTGCGCAAGGCGGACTGCATCTACGTCATCGATGGGGGACGCGTCGTGGAAAGTGGCACGCACGACGTCCTGGTCGAAGCCGGCGGTCTGTACCAGGAGTTGATTGAGACGCAGAACCATGAAGAAGACAGGACTCCGCTGCTGGTTTGAAGCAACAGGGAAACGGTGATTCCTCTATCCTGAAGAGGTATGCCGAAGATCGATCACCTGGAATGCTCCCGTTGCCACCATCGCGAAAGTGCAGAAACTCCGAAGACACTTTGTCCCGTCTGTGCAGGAACGTTTTACGTTCGCTATGACCTGACCGCCGCGAGGGGCAGGGCAGTGCGCGACAGCCTGCCGAACGTCAGCAGCATGTGGCGCTACGCCCCGGTGCTGCCCGATGTGCAGCCCGTCACGCTGGGCGAGGGTTGGACGCCCATGTTGCCTAGCCGCCGCAACGCAAACGTCTTCCTGAAGGAAGAAGGCACAAACCCAACCGGCACCTTCAAGGCTCGAGGCCTGGCGCTCGCCGTTACCATGGCGAAGCATTACGGTCTGCGCAAGCTTGCCGTGCCCTCCGCCGGCAACGCAGGCGGCGCGCTTGCGGCCTATGCTGCCGCAGCCGGCATCGAAGCGCACATCTTCATGCCGCAGGATGTGCCGCTGGCAAATCAGGTGGAGTGCATCGCTTACGGCGCGCATATGACGCTGGTCGACGGCCTCATCTCCGACTGCGCCAGGATCGTTGCGGAGCGTAAAGAGAAGGAAGGCTGGTTCGACGTCTCCACGCTGAAGGAGCCGTTTCGCGTCGAAGGCAAGAAGACGATGGGCTACGAACTGGTCGAGCAGCTTGGATGGGAGTATCCCGACGCGGTCTTTTATCCGACGGGCGGTGGGGTGGGCCTGATCGGCATGTGGAAGGCGTTCCTCGAGATGGAGGAACTCGGCTGGGTTACAGGCAAGCGGCCGAAGATGATCGCTGTGCAGGCGGCTGGCTGCGAACCTGTCACGAGGGCCTTTCGCGAAGGCGCGGACGCATCGCAGATGTTCCAGAACGCTCACACGCTCGCGAGTGGTCTGCGCGTGCCAAAGCCCTACGGCGACTACATCATCCTGGACGTCGTTCGGCAGTCGGGCGGCACGGTCATCTCGCAGACGGACGACCAGATCTTCGCCTCGATCCAGGATTGGGGAGCGCATGAAGGCATGCTGCTCTCGCCCGAGGGCGCCGCTGCCACGGCGGCGTACGACCGGCTGATTGAGAGCGGGTTCCTCAAGCCATCGGATCGCGTCGTCCTCTTCAACACCGGCAGCGGCAACAAGTACACGGACGTGCTCAGCACCATGCAGCGCGCCCACCGTGCGGTGGCGGAGTTCGCTTAGCCGCGCCTGAACACCACGACGTCATGTCGAACACCGCACACGGCGGCGCGTGCTGATTGCGACCGCCGAACGCGCCCTGCTACCCTTTACGGCATGTCAGAGTTTCTCACTCTGCCCGCTGAGACCGACGTTCTGCTCGTCGGTGCCGGTATCATGTCGGCCACGCTGGGCACGCTGTTGCAGACGCTTTCTCCCTCGCTGAAGATCACGGTGGTGGACTCGCTGGCGAAGCCCGCAGTCGAGAGTTCCGATGCATGGAACAATGCCGGGACCGGTCACGCCGCACTCTGCGAACTGAACTACACGCCGGAGAAGTCTGACGGTTCCATCGCAATCGATCGCGCGGTCAAGATCAACGAGCAGTTTCAGCAGTCGCGGCAGTTCTGGGCGTCCCTGGTCGAGCGCGGGATCCTCTCGGAACCAAAGCAGTTCATCAACGGCGTGCCGCATATGAGCTTCGTGTCAGGCGCGCCGGCAGTGGATTTCCTGCGCCGCCGCTATGCCGCCATGCAGACCAATCCGCTGTTCGCAGGCATGCAGTACTCGGAGGATCCGGACGTACTGCGCCGGTGGATTCCGCTGATGATGCAGCATCGCAGCCCGGCGGAACCCGTCGCCGCAACGCGCGCGGAAGCGGGCACCGATCTCGATTTCGGCGCGCTGACGCGCATGATGTTGGCCTCTCTTCAGAACGGCGGCACTGGTCTTTTCATGCGACATCGCGTGGTGTCGTTGACGCATCTGCCGGACACGCGGTGGTACGTCGAGGTGGAAGATCTCAACACCAAGAAGCGGTCGCGCATCACGGCGCGCTTCATTTTTCTGGGCGCGGGTGGCGGTGCTCTGCCGTTGCTGCAGGCGTCCGGCATACCGGAGGGGCGAGGCTACGGGGGCTTCCCGGTCAGCGGCCAGTGGCTGCGCTGCATCAATCGCGATGTCATCGAGCAGCATTCGGCAAAGGTCTACGGCAAGCCTGCCCTGGGTGCCCCGCCCATGTCCGTGCCGCATCTGGATACGCGCGTCATCGAAGGCAAGCGCGAGCTGCTGTTCGGCCCCTTCGCCGGCTTCTCGACCAAGTTCCTCAAGTTCGGATCCTTCGGCGACCTGCCAAAGTCGATCGGCACTGGAAACATGATCGCAATGCTGGGTGCGGGAGCGACGAATCTGTCGCTGACAAAATACCTCATCGGCCAGGTCATGCAGTCTCAGGACGATCGCATTAACGCGCTGCGGGAGTTTGTGCCGGACGCTCGCGGTGAAGACTGGGTGCTGGAGATCGCCGGCCAGCGCGTGCAGATCATCAAGCCCGATCCAAAGACCGGCGGCAAACTGGAGTTCGGCACAGAGATCGTGAGTTCCGCGGATGGATCACTCGCTGCACTGCTGGGCGCGTCTCCCGGCGCGTCGACTGCGGTCGCCATCATGCTGGAGCTCATCACCCGGGGTACGCCGGTGCTGAGCAAAGCGCAAAGTTCACCGGACGCGCTTCGCGTGCTTGTGCCCAGTTTTGGTCGGACGCTCAGCACTGATCCTGCATTTCTCCAGGAACTGAATCAGCGTACCGGCACGTTGCTGCAGCTATCGACATCATCCTGAGCGTAGTGAAGCATTGCTGCACAGTTGAGGATCACCGAGACATCTTCATGCTTTCCTGCGAGAAATCCACTCAGGGATCCTACGCTTCGCTCAGGATTACAGTGCCGCAGGTGTTCACTTCTCGGCGGGACAATGCCTAACAGAATGCCTACTGAATCCAGGCTGCGTCGAAGATGCGGATCGGCTGGTGATCGACCTCTCGGTAGAAGGTCGTCAACGGCTGATGGCAGATGCTGCCGCGCATCCTTGGTGAGTCTGGACCGGCGTTCGAGGGCTCTCGGAGGTGGAGGCAGGCACCGTCATACTGGCTGCCGATAACGGCATAGTAATTCGCGTGATACGCTGCCGCGACTTGGCGCAGGGGAGTACCCGCTCGCATCAGCAGCAGGAAACGCCGGTCCATGACGAGACCCTCGGTCTGGATGATCGGCTGGTGCGACAGGTAGGCTGTCGTGCCGGCTTGGTCGCCCATCATGTACACGCCCGGATGCGCATCCATGTACGCGGCTACCTGCTGCGATGAAGCCAGGATCGCGAGGGAATTCGGTCCACGAGCCGCGTAAGCCGCTGTATACCCCAGCAAGACAAGTGTGTAGATTGCGGCAAGCGACGGAACTACACCCTTTGGCCAACGCTGCACAAGAAGAATGTAAGCACCCACACCTGCCAGAGTGATGGAGTAGAAGTACCACGGCCAGGTAGTCCAGTCGCTCAACACACTCAGGGTAAAAAAGTGCAGGAGCGGAAAGAGCAGCAGAGCCGCCAGGACGCGATGACGGAACAAAGCTTCCGGCGCGACCGGACGAATCCGCAGCGACGCCAGCAGTGCGATTGCGCCCAAAGCAAGCAGGATGAGCTCCGGCAGCAACACGATCCTTCGCATCCTGTCGGTGGGCATCAGGCTCTGCCAGGTCGCGGCAGATGGCATGTGCGTGGGTTTCATCTGTTTAGCCAATCCGGAGACGGGCGTCAGCAGGTGAAAGAAGTGAAGATTGCCCGCGAAGTAAAGCGCCAGAAGGGGTAGAACACCGCAGATGAAACCAAGCAGCGCAACGCCGTTTCGGGCACTTCCCAAAGGCGGCAGCAGCAGCGCAACACAAAGCAGCGCGACGAGCAGCGCTGAGTCCAGTCGGCTCAGGATCACCAGCGACGCCACCACGCCGAGCACCGCCGCAGTGCCGAACGTCTTCGGCGCGCGCTGATGCAGCAGCAGCCAGAGCAGCAGCATGGCCAGCGGCAGCGTCAGGGTGATCTCCATGCCGTAGCGAATCAGCAGCAGCGCTTCCAATCCAAGCGCGAAGGCACCCACGCGAGCGGGTACATCGGCAAGGTACAAGCGCATGACGCGCAGCATCAGCAGGTAGGTCAGCGCCGCTGCTGCGAGGCTGACGGTCTGCAGGACAAGAAAGAAGGCCGTGCCATGAAATAGTTGGCACAGCACTACGAGAACCCCCATCCACAGCGGATGGTAGCCGTTCGTGCTGTTGATGCCGTTGAAGGTGCTGACGCCGGTGATCGCGATGTTCTGCGCGACTTTCAAGTAGTAGAAAAAGTCGTCCTGATATGAGCCCAGCAGTAGGGAGGGACTGCGAAAGCGGGCGAACAGCGTAAGGAACGCAACAGCCAGAAAGAGGTATGCCTCCCAGTCTGCGCGAGTCCTCCGACCAGGCATCCGGCTTGCTTCGTCTGCCGTGGCCGAAGGCTGTTCGCTCCGCATTCTGGTTACACGCGCTCGATCGTCACAGAGTCGAGCGTGATGGTCTTCTTTGGGCGGTCCATGCCGTCACGCGGGGCCTTACTGATTTTCTCCACGATGTCGTAACCCTCCACGACTTCACCGAAGATGGTGTGGCGGCCGGTCAGCCATGCAGTAGGCGCAACGGTGATGAAGAACTGCGAACCGTTCGTGTTCGGGCCGGCATTGGCCATGGCCAGCTTGCCCGTCTCCGTAAAGCCGTGCGGCGAGCCCTTGGTCTCGTCGGCAAACTTGTAACCGGGGCCGCCCATGCCCGTGCCCTCGGGGTCGCCGCCCTGGATCATGAAGTCCGGGATCACGCGATGAAACACGGTGCCGTCGTACAGCTTCTCGCCCTTCTTGCTGCGGCTCTCCCACTTCTTGCTGCCTTCGGCCAGGCCGATAAAGTTGGCTACGGTCTCAGGTGCTTCTTTCTCAAAGAGCTTCGTGACAATGGTGCCCTCGCTTGTCTTAAAAATCGCGTAGGTACCGGGTGTGCGCTCTGCCATGTTGTTTCCTTTCTTTGGTTGTTAGAAGTTTGGTGCTCAATGGAATCGCAATGACGCGGCGGGCCGGCTTCTGCGGCTGACGCGGCCTTACTGCGGAGCGGATGTGGATGGCGGCGCGGCAGCAGGCGCGGTGGGCGGTGGCTCTGGAGGTGGCGTTCCACCTTCCGGGACGATCGTCACCTTGTTGATGAGCACAGGGGTCAGCGGCTTGTCCTGCGAGTTCTTCTCGACGCGCGCAATCGATTGCACCACAAGCACTGCATGGGGATCGCACTGGCCGAAGATGGTGTGCTTGCCGTTTAGCTCCGGCACAGGTGCTTCCGTGATGAAGAACTGCGTTCCACCCGTGCCCGGACCGGCGTTCGCCATGGCAAGGCGGCCCTCACGATCGAAGCGCAGCCCCGGCGAAAACTCATCCTTGATGTAGAAACCGCCATCACCTGAGCCGTTTCCCGCGCGGTCGCCTCCCTGGATCATGAAATTCGCGATCACACGGTGAAAGGTGGTGCCGTCGTAGAAGCGGACGCCCTTCATCTTTGCACCGGTGATCGGATCGGTGAACTCCTTGCTGCCGGTCGCCAGGCCGATGAAGTTCTCCACCGTGACCGGTGACTCCTTTGCAAAGAACTGGCAGGTCATGCGGCCCATGCTGGTGTCGAAGACGACGGATGGCCCGTCCGGCGCAGGCGGTACCACCATGCCCTCCGCAGCACCCGGTGAGTCGGGCAGGTCCTCCGGCGGTTTCGCAGGCGGCACCTGCTGCTGGGGCGGCGCCTTCTGCTGAGGAGGCACGGCCGTCTCCGGACGGGAGGCAGGTTCGCCGGTTTGCGCGGTCAGCGGCATGGCCAGCAGGGCAAAAGCAAGGATCGGGAGAGGCGCGAATCGCAACATCATGCACCTCCAAGAATACGCTGCCTGCAACGGTGGGTCACGCTGTGGCGAGTGTCTGCGCCCGCTCCATCAGCCGCAGCAGGTTTTCCCCCAGCATGCCGCGCAGGTCCTCCGCGGGCCAGCCCCGTTCCAGCAGGCCTGCGGTGATTTTGGGCAGATCCGCAGCGGTTCTCATACCTTCGACCGACAGCGTGATGCCGTCGAAGTCCGATCCCATCCCAACGTGCTCCGGTCCTGCAACACGCAGCATGTGGTCAAAATGTTCGATCAAAACGGAGAAGGGAATCGGCGGGAGCCTGCGTGCGAAAGCGCGTTCCACCTTGAGCTCTTCGAAGAAAGGCAGCGGCTCCTGGAGTCTGCGATAGTGTTCCCTCACCGGTTCCAGCGCGACTTCAACTTCAGGCTTCATCGCCAGCCAGCCCTCGCGCCAGGCATCGCTCAGGAATGCGGCGTAAAAGTTCACCATCACCACGCCGCCCTTCGCGACCAGAGCACGCACCATCCCGTCCGTGAGGTTGCGCGGCGCGCTGCACAGTGCGCGAGACGATGAATGCGAAGCCATCACCGGCGCGACAGAGGTCTCGAGCACATCCGCAAAGGCCGCATCCGAGACGTGGGAAACGTCCACCAGCATACCCAGCCGGTTCATTTCGCTGACAACCTCCCGGCCAAATGCGGTGAGGCCCATCGGGTTCGCGCCGGCGCCGCTAGAGCCGCACCAGTCGTTCCCGTTGGCCCACGTCAGTGTCATGTAACGGGCTCCGCAGTGAAAAAACTCCCGCAGTACATCCAGGCTGTTCTCAATGGCGTGGCCGCCTTCTACCCCGATCATGGCGGCGTACCGGCCCGCGACTTTTGCGGCGCGCACCTCGTGCGGCGTGCGGCATACCGCGATCTGCCCTGGGTGCCGGCGAGCCTGTTCGTGGACGCCGGCGATCAGTGCACGCGTTCGCTCGGCATACCGTCCGGTCCATGCGTCGGGCTCAGGCCATGCAATCAGGAATCCGCCGTCAAGACCGCCCTCGCGCGCTGTCTCTGCCGACATCTGTCCTGTCCCAAGCGGGTCACCAAGCCAGTTCCAGCCCTCATCGACAAAGCGTTGCGGAGTGTCTGCGTGCCCATCCAGAACCAGGCTTTCCCGATGCAACGCGCGAGCCTGGGCGAGAAAATCTGCCATGACCCATGGTAGCCGCTCAGCTCGTTCAAGTCCGGGTTGCGCACCGGCAACCCCGCCGCGAGACGAAGGCGTCATAGTGGTGAGGTGATACGGCTATGAGCAGCAGCATGACTGGCAACGGCACGCCCGGCGAGGGCGAAGGCATCGCAAAGGACAAAGTAAGCACGGCCGACACACCGGCGCGTCCCGGCGTGAATTCCCTTGAGACCCCGGAAGGCGGCAATCAGTCGCACATCGACCGCATCGCTGAAGATTCCGCCAAGCGCGGGATGAACCGCCAGGCGCACGACGATGGCGACATCTTCACGAAGTAATTTCAGAATGGATCAAAGAGCCTCGGCCCTGCCGAGGCTCTTTGCTTTGCCGCCATGTTCCCGCAGAATGAGTAAATGACTCGCCGTCTCCTTCTCTCACTCGCAATGGGATATATCACTCTGCTGACCGGGCCGGCCGCTGCACAGGCGCCATCCACCATCTCACCCACCCGCCCGGTCCCTAGCGGCAAAGCGCCGCATATAACCTTTAAGGTCGTGAAGGACACGCCCGAGGAAAAGGTTTACGTCATTGTCTTTTTGAAGGGGGACGAGCTGCTCAGCGGGCTGACGGACTTTGCCATTGCGAACCATGTTGGCGATGCGCACTTCACAGGTATCGGCGCGGTCAGCGACGCCACACTTGCCTGGCTTGATCTGCCCACCAAGCTCTACCACGCCATTCCGGTTCGCGAGCAGGTTGAGGTGCTGGCGCTTACAGGCGATATCGCAATGTTTGCCGGCAAGCCGGTCGTCCACATGCACGCCGTTCTCGGCAGGCATGACGGAAGCACTGTCGGAGGACACGTCTTCGAGCTGAACGTGAACCCAACGGTGGAAGTCTTCCTGACCGCAAACACGTCAGCTTTGACCAAGCGGCCCGACGACGCTTCCGGCATTAAGTTGATCGATCCCCAGCCGCAGCCTTAGCTGCTGAAGTTTTCAGTTCCCGAAGGCAGCGGCACCCGCTTCTGCGACCGCCTGGTCCTGCGTGCCGGCGCCACCGCTGACGCCGATGGCTCCAACAACCTTGCCGTTCTCCTTGATCGGTACGCCGCCGGCGAAGATCATTACCTTGCCGCCGTTGGAAGCGTGAATGCCGAAGAACTGGTCGCCGCTCTGCGAGTTCTTGCCCAGGTCGCCGGTCTCGATGTCGAAGGCGCGTGAGGTCCAGGCCTTCTTTTGTGCAATGTCGATGGAGCCCAGCCAGGCATTCGGCATGCGTTCAAACGCGATGAGATTGCCGCCTTCGTCGACTACCGCAACGTTCATTGGCTGGCCGATTTCCTCAGCCTTTTTCTCGGCCGCAAGAATAATTTTGCGTGCCGCTTCCAGTGTGATTGCCATGCGTGTGTCTCCTGCGCAGATCTTGGGGGTGTGTGAGCAACTTAGTGGTCGCGACTGGTGACGTACCCGGGAACCCACTGAAGTGCGAGGAGTGCCTTGTCGGCCTCTGCACCGGCCAGTGGCAGGTCGGCGATCGATTGCCGTGCGGCTTCAGCATACGCGCGCGCAGCGTCCATGGCGTATTCGATTGAGCCATGCCGGTACAGGATTTCGAGGATCGTTGCGTGTTTTACGCGGCTGAAATTGCGATCGGCAAGCACGGTTCGAATGGCTTCGCGATCGGCCCCGGTGCCGCGTTCCAGAGCATGAATCACAGCGAGCGTCGCCTTGCCCTCACGCAGATCGCTCGCGACAGGCTTTCCAATAGAGGCTTCTTCGCCCGTCAGGTCGAGTACGTCATCGACGATCTGGAAAGCGAGGCCAAGATTGCGGCCGTACTCGCCCAGTTGCTGTTCCACAGCGAGATCAGCCGCAGCCAGCGTTGCGCCAAGCTGCATGCTCACCTTGAAGAGCATCGCTGTCTTGCGGAAGATCAGGTCGAAGTATTCTTCCTCGTTGATCAGGTGGCCGAGCTTCTGCATCTGCAGCAACTCGCCCTCCACCATCTGCTGCGTCAGGCCGATCAGCAGGTCGAGGATGTGGAAGTTACGCTCTTCAAGCGCCGTCTGGAAGGACTGCATGTACAGCCAGTCGCCCGCCAGAACGCACTTTGAGGCGCCCCAGCTTGCATTTGCCGACGGCTTGCCACGCCTTGTCTGCGCTTCGTCAATGATGTCGTCATGAACAAGCGTTGCGGTGTGCAGCATCTCCACCACCGCACCCATGCGAATGCGGCTTTCACCATTGAAGCCGAGTGCCTTGGCCGAAAGCAGCAGCAACAGCGGACGGATCCGCTTACCGCCGCCTGAAATCAGGTACCGTGCGATGTCGCTGATAACTTCTACGTCGGACTCGGACTGCCTGCCGAACTCGCGTTCCACCGCGGCGAGATCGTCGCGGAGCAGGTCGAAGACCTGTTTTGCCGTCGCAATGGGCAGGACACTCACGCTTCCTTTGACTGTAACAGGCAGATGAACGGTGGTAGATGGGCGCATCTCTAGTTCGAGCGATAGTTCGTGAACTGCAAGTCCACGCCCATATCTTTGCCGCGAAGCAACGCGATCACTTCCTGGAGGATGTCGCGGTCCTTTGCAGACACGCGAACCGTATCGCCCTGGATGGACGCCTGAGCTTTCATCTTCGAGTCCTTGATGGCTGCGACGATCTTTTTTGCCACGTCTGAGGCTATGCCCTGCTTCAGTTTGATTTTCTGCCGAACAGAGCTGTTCGCTGCCGCTTCGACTTTTTCGTACTCAAGATTCTTCAACGAAACGCCGCGCTTGACCATCTTCTGCTGCAGGATTTCGGTGACTGCCTTCAGCGTGTACTCATCCTGCGAGGCGAGTTCGATGGATTCCGCCGTGCCTTCGAGTGTGATGGTCGACTTCGAATTCTTTAGATCAAAACGGGCGTTCACTTCCTTCGTCGCCTGGTCAATGGCGTTCTTCACTTCCTGGATTTCTACTTTGCTGACTACGTCGAAGCTGTTGTCGTTTGCCATGGTGCTCTTTCTCCTGGAAGTGCTGCAGTGTTGCCTATCTTACTGATGGATGCCGAAGAGCCGCTCGAAGTTCACGGTGGTTGTCTCGGCGAGTTCTTCGATGGAAATGCCCCGCAGGCTTGCGACGAACTCGGCTGTCACACGCGTCCGGGCAGGCTCGTTGCGCTCGCCACGGAAGGGTTGCGGTGCAAGGAATGGCGCATCCGTTTCCACCAGGATGCGGTCTGCCGGGGCTAGTTTCGCTGCTTCGCGAATGGATTGAAACCGGTTGTAAGTGACGTTCCCCGCGAAGGAAAGGTAGAACCCAAGGTCAAGCGCCTGTCTGGCCTGATCTGCCGTGCCGGAAAAGCAGTGCATCACCCCGATGCCCCCGTGAGGTGTGAATTGCTCGCCGATCAGCCGCAGCAGGTCCCCTTGCGCGTCGGCACTGCCGTAGCGTTCCTTTGCCTGCGGCGTGGCAAGTTCGCTCGTACGGCAATGGATCAGGATGGGCTTCTTCGTCTCCAATGCGATGGCTGCCTGCGCAAGAAACGCGGCCTGCTGCACGTCGACATCCGGATTGTCGAAGTGGTAGTAGTCGAGACCGATCTCACCGATAGCCACCACCAGCGGGTCCGCAGCAAGCGTGCGCAGTTTGTCCAGCGCAGCTTCGTCGGCACCGTCCGCTTCCTGCGGATGGATGCCAGCGCTGGCGACGATGCGGGGCACCGCGCTGTTGCCAGCGTACTGCTCCGCCAGGTCGCGTGCTCGATGCATGGTCGCCGGACCATCGCCGATGCCCACGGCGAGGATGGTGCGAACATCGGCCTCCAGCGCACGCGCCAGCACCGCGTCGAGGTCGTCGGCGTAGGTCGGAAAATCGAGGTGTGCGTGGCTGTCGACGATGTGCATAGGGAGGCAACGAGTCAGGAGGTGAGCGAGTCAGCGGAGGCGTGCGCCGATCTCGATGTCTTCAAGAAAGCTGGCGAGAGCGGGTGCTCCGTCGCCTACGGAGGCAGCGACGATCATGCCCTGTGACTCGTAGCCGCGGAGCTTGCGTGGCGCGAGGTTGGCGACGATGACGACCTTGCGTCCCACCAGCTTTTCCGGTTCGTAAAACTGCGCGATGCCGGCGAGAATCTGCCGCTTCTCGTACCCAAGATCAACTTCGAGGCGCAGCAGCTTGTCGGCCTTCGGAATGCGCTCTGCAACCAGCACCAGGGCGACGCGCAGATCGACCTTAATGAAGTCGTCGATCGTGATTTCAGGTGTGTCCGGCTTGTGAGGCTTGGTCTCTTCTGCGATGGGCGCGGCCTCGCTCGCCGGCGAACTTGCCGGTGTATTTACGGTGCCGTCGCTGATCGGTGTCAGCGGCTGTTCCGGCTGGTCTTCCGATGTTGCGGGCTTCTGTTCTGCTTCGTTCATGCGTGTGATCAACTCCTTTTCCGCGCGCGGAAAGATTGGCGCGATGGTTCCAAGCTTTGTGCCGGCGGCGAAACCGCCATGCGTCAGGTCGCACAACTCGCCGGTGGCTGCGGCGCGCTCGATGCTGCCCAGCCCGAGCTGCTGCCAGACCCGCGATGTGGCATACGGCAGTACCGGATGCAGCAGCGCCGTTACGATGCGGATGCTCTTCGCAGACGTGCGCAGGACCGCCGCCAGCCGCTCGCGCTGTGCCGGATCCTTCGCCAGCTTCCACGGCGCGTTGGCGCTCAGGTAGCCGTCGGTCGCGGCGATCAGCGCCGCCGCGCTCTGGACCGCAGCGGTAAAGTCCTGCGTGTTCAGGCCGTCGCGCATGCCGACAATGGCTTCGGAAATGGCACCCGTCAGTTCGGTCGTCAGGACGCTCTCTGGCACAACGCCGTCGAAGTTCTGGGAAATCATGTTCAGCGTGCGGCTCACCAGGTTGCCGTAGCCGTTCGCCAGATCGCTGTTGTACCGCGCCAGCAGGGCGTCAAACGAGAACGAGCCGTCCTGCCCGAAGGGGATTTCGCGCAGCAGGAAGTAGCGCAACACGTCCGCGCCGAACAGGTCCTGCTCCTGCTTGCTTGCATCCGGTTTCAGGCTGCCGAAGGCGTCCAGAATGGTCTCCGCGCGAACGATGTTGCCGCGCGACTTCGACATCTTGCTCTCTTCAAACAGCAGCCATCCATGCGCGACGATTTTCTTGGGCAGCGGCAGGCCGGCAGCCAACAGAAAGGCGGGCCAGTAGACGCAGTGGAACCGCACGATCTCCTTGCCGACGAAATGAAGATCGGCCGGCCAGAAACGTGCAAACATCTCCGCATCTTCCGCGGTGTCACCGCCATAGCCGACGGCCGTCATGTAGTTCGCCAGCGCGTCCAGCCAGACGTAGATCACGTGCTTCTGCGTAGTCGTCGATGCTGCCGGCTCAGGTACCGGGATACCCCAGTCGAAGCTCGTACGCGACACCGAGAGGTCCTTCAAGGCGCCGGGAACGTAGGCAATGCCGGTGTCGGACAGCAGCGTCTCCGCACCGTCGTTCACGTTGCCACGCACAAAGCTCAGCACCTCGTTCCTGCGCGCTTCCGGCTGGATCACGAGCTGGTTCGACGCGATCAGGTCGAGCAGCGGCTTTTGGTACGCGGACAGGCGAAAGTAGAAGTTCTCTTCCGTCACCGTCTCGGTCGGTTTGCCATCCGGTCCGATGGTGCCGGGCGGACCCTCAACGAACATCTCTTCGCTGACGCAGTACTGACCCGTGTAGGTGTCCAGGTAAATGTGGCCGCGCTCGTACAGCGCCGCAAACAGCTTCTGCACACCGCGTTTATGCTTCGCGTCCGTGGTGCGGATGTACTGGTCATAGCTGATGCCCATGCGCTGCCAGAGCGCCTTGAACGTCGCGGAAACCTCATCGGCAAACTGCTGCGGCGGAATATTTGCGGCTGCGGCAGAGCGTCCGATCTTCTGCCCGTGCTCGTCCGTGCCGGTCAGAAAATAGGTGTCCGCACCTTCCAATCGCTTGCGCCGCGCCAGTGTATCAGCGGCCACGGTGGTGTACGCGTGTCCAATGTGCGGACGCGCGTTGACGTAGTAGATCGGCGTTGTCAGGTAGAACTTGTCAGGCATGGGGCTCCGACAAAGTTTACCTTGACATCGATACAATCACCGCATGGGAAAGATGACGGTGGTGACCGGCGCGGCAGGGTTCATCGGCCGCAACGTGGTCGCGGAACTGAACCGGCGCGGCCAGACAAACCTGCTGCTGGTGGATGAACTAGGCACCGGCGAGAAGTGGAAGAACCTTCCAGGACTGCAATTCGACGACCTGATCGCGCCACAGGAGTTCCTGGATCGCGTGCACGGCATCGGCAATGCCGCGCTGCCTGAGATCGACGGCATCGTGCACCTGGGCGCGTGTTCCGCCACCACCGAGCGCGATGCGGACTACCTGCTGCGCAACAACTATGCCTACACTCGCGCACTGTGCTGCTGGGCGCAGAAGCATGCCGTTCGATTTGTATATGCTTCGTCCGCGGCGACGTACGGCGACGGCAGTCTTGGCTATGACGATGCGGACGCTGCAACACCTTCGCTGCGTCCGCTGAATATGTATGGCTATTCGAAGCACATGTTCGACCTGTGGGCGTTGCGCGAGGGCCTGTTTTCGTCTCCTACGAATCCCATCGCCGGTTTGAAATACTTCAACGTCTACGGCCCCTATGAGGATCACAAGGACGACATGCGGTCGGTCGTGCACAAGAGCTTTGGACAGGTGGGCGCGGACGGCAAAGGCAAGGTGCAGCTCTTCAAGAGCCACCGCCCGGACTACAAGGACGGCGAGCAGATGCGGGACTTTATCTACGTGAAAGACGCCGTTGACGTGACCCTTTTCCTGCTGGGGGAAAGGAAGATCGGCGGCCTGTTGAACTGCGGAACCGGAGTCGCGCGCACTTGGCGCGACCTGGTCACAGCGGTCTACGGTGCGATGGGTCACAACCCGCAAATCGAGTACATCGACATGCCGTCGCACCTGCGGGGCAAGTACCAGTACTTTACCGAGGCAAAGACAGACAAGCTGCGTGCAGCGGGTTACAGCGCGCCATTTACCACTCTGGAAGATGGCATCCGCGAGTACGTGCAGAACTATCTACAGAAGTCACCGGTGTAGCGGGAAAGACACATAAAACATGAGTTCTTCGATCTTTCAGCACAATGTCGCGGATGCGCGGGCCATGCTGGCAACGCTGCTGCCCATGGAGCCGCAGGTACTGCGCGCCGCGGATCTGCTGGCCGACGCGCTGCTGGGCGGCAACAAGCTGCTGGCGTGCGGCAATGGCGGCTCGGCAGCCGATGCCTCGCACCTGACGACCGAGTTTGTTGTGCGCTTTCAGGAGGAGCGGCGGCCTTATCCTGCCATCTCGCTCACGGCGAATGGCGGCGATCTGACCGCGTGCGGCAACGATTACAGCTTCGACGAAATCTTCGCGCGGCAGGTGCGTGCCTTTGGACAGGCGGGTGACGTCCTGTTCGCGTTCACCAGCAGTGGCAACAGCGAAAACGTGCTTCGCGCGATCCACATGGCGAAGCAGAATGGGCTTGCGAGCGTTGCCTTTCTCGGGCGCGAGGGCGGCAGAACCGCCGGTCTTGCAGACGTTGAATTGATCGTTTCGCACGGCACTACCGCGCGCATCCAGGAGGCGCATAAACTGCTGCTGCACACGATTTGCGAATTGGTCGAGGTCCGGCTGCATGCCGCGGCCGCCGCCGGAAAGCAGCCAACTAGATAATGAGTGGAATACGTATCGGGATCGATCTTGGAGGCACGAAGATCGAAGGCCGCGTCTTCGACGGCAGCGGACATGAGCTGGATCGCCTCCGCGTCAGCACGCCGCGTGAGGACTACCCCGGCACCATCGAAGCCATCGCAGATGTGGCGGAGTCGCTGGAGATTCGTGCCGGCAGCAAGGGCACCATCGGCGTCGGCATCCCGGGATCGGTCGTCCGTTCGACCGGACTGGTCAAGAATGCGAACTCCACCTGGTTAAACGGCATGCCGCTTGAGTTCGACCTGACCCGTCGCCTTGATCGCGAGGTGCGTTGTGCGAACGATGCCAACTGCCTGGCCGTCTCAGAGGCGACGGATGGTGCGGGCGCGGGGTTCGCTGTAGTGTTTGGCGTCATTCTCGGCACGGGCTGCGGAGGTGGCGTCGCGATCAACGCGAGGGTACACGGCGGCCCGAACGGTATCGGCGGGGAATGGGGTCACAACACGCTGCCGATGGAGCGTCCCGAGGAATTCCCCGGCCCAGAATGCTATTGCGGCCAGCGCGGCTGCATGGAGAAGTGGGTCTCCGGCACGGGTCTGGAGCTGGATTTTGCGAAGGTAACCGGGCGGGCGTTGCGTGGACCGGAGATCGTCCAGCTCAGCGAGGCAGGCGACGCAGAGGCGGAAGCGGCGCTGGCGCGTTTGGAAGACCGGCTGGCGCGCGGCCTGTCCAACGTCATGAATACGCTTGATCCTGACTGTTTTGTGATCGGCGGCGGCCTGTCACGGCTGGATCGGCTGTACACCAACCTGCCTCCGCTGATCGCGAAGTACACCTTCGGCAAGGGCTGTGAGACGCCTATTCGGAAGGCCATTCATGGCGATGCGAGCGGGGTTCGCGGTGCGGCCTGGTTGTGGCCGGCGGGCGACTCGGCTTAGAGCGAGGCGTGCTCCAGGTCCGTGCTGAGCCAGTTGCCTTTCTCGATCTCTGCCCGAATCTGCGCCGGCGTCCGTCCGTGCTTCGTCTCGTTGTAGGCGAACACGGCTTCCTTCATGCAGGTAGCGCATTCTGCGCCGTGCAAGCCCTCGAAGCAGGAATGCAGGCTGTTGTGGCCCATGGAGCGGTCGCAGCGGCAGTAGCAGGGTAGCTGGTGCAGCACAGGCGACACCTTCGCCGCCATGCGATACGCCGTTACCTGGTAGCTCTGCGAAAAGGCAGGCCCGCTGAGCTGCGCGTCGTGCAGAACAGGTGGCAGCGGTCGCGTGGGAGCACTGGGGTTGTAGTCGGGGATCTCAGCCGCCGGATTGGACCATTGGGCGCTGGCGACTACGGTGGCAACAGCAAGTATGAAAAGTGGAAGCAGGCGCTTCATTCTTCAAGTCTAACGTGTGGCCGGCCTTCTTATCAAAAGACAAAAAAGGACCCGTATGGGCTATTAACCCATACGGGGGAGGCCAGTGACGCAACTTGTGGCGGCGGGATCCTGCTTCACGTCCGCGAACCTTTTGGGCTTACTGCCCACACACAGTATGACGCAGATTGGGTCCCGAAGTTGTGGGTTCGTACTAAAAAATGCAGAATTCTATCGAATTGTGTAGATTTTCTCTCTTGGCTGCTGGGTTGCCTGCTCTAAACCCCTGATTTGCCACGTCTCTTCTCCGCCCAGCCCGCTTTTACAACCTGCCGAGCCCTGCCAAAGGCCAACGATCCAGCCGGGACGTCTTCCGTAATGCAGCTGCCAGCGGCCACATAGGAGCCGCTTTCAACTGTCAGGGGAGCCACCAGCGTCGAATCCGAGCCTACAAAGACCCCGTCGCCGATGGTTGTCCTGTGTTTATGGACGCCGTCGTAGTTGCAGGTGATGACGCCCGCACCGATATTCGTGCCGGCGCCGATCACGGTATCGCCAAGGTAGCTGAGGTGGTTCGCCTTCGAGCCCTCGCCCAGAACAGCGTTCTTCGTCTCCACAAAGTTGCCCACATGCGCGCGAGCGCCGATATGGCTGCCGGGCCGCAGATGCGCGTAGGGTCCCAGCAGGGCGCCGTTGCCGACCGTGGACGCGTTCAGAATGCAGCCGTTGCGCACCAGGACGCCGTCGCCCAGAGTGCTGTCCTCTATCACCGAATACGAACGGACGTGGCAGTTCGTGCCGATGTTCGTCTTGCCCAGCAATTGCGTAAACGGCTCCAGCACCGTATCCGCTCCAACCTCGACGCCCGAGTCAATCGTGACTGTCTCCGGCCGGAAGATCGTCACACCGGCGGCCATCAGGCGCTTCGTGATGATGTCGCGAAGGCTGGCGTCCAGATGCATCATCTCGGCGATGGTGTTCGCGCCCAGTACCTCGTCGACGGATTCGGCTGCCACTGCGACCACGCGTTCACCGTCACGAACCAGCATGGCGGCAACATCCGTCAGGTAGAACTCGCCGGCGCTGTTCGTGTTCTGCAGCTCGCCCAGCCGGGCAAACAGTGCACCGGTCTCGAAGGCGTAGATGCCGCTGTTGATCTCGCGCAGCCGCTCCGGCGTTGCCAGCATGTCTCCTGAGAGCGACTTCTGCTCCACGATGCCGGCCACATCGCTCGATCCGTCCTGCTTGCGCAGCACCCGGCCGTAGCCGGTCGGGTCGGTCGGGATGGCCGTCAGGATTGTCATCGCAGCATGCTCGCGAAGATGCGTATCACGCAGGCTCGCGATGGTCTGCGGGCGGATCAGCGGCACGTCGCCCGAGAGCACCAGCAGGTGTTCCGGCGCGGGCTTTCCGCTGGACGCATACCAGTCGCGAACGCATTGCAGCGCGTGGCCGGTGCCCAACTGCTGGGGCTGCAGCACAAACCGGACGCCGGTGAAGGCAGCCGCGGCCTGGACCTGCTCGGCCTGGTGACCCACTACCACGACGATCTCGGCCGCACTAACCGCCGTTTCAGCTGCGGCGATGACGTGCAGCAGCAGTGCCTTGCCGCCCACCTGGTGCAGCACCTTGGGACGTGCGCTCCGCAGGCGCGTGCCTCTGCCTGCGGCCATGATGACAATGCCGAACTGACTCATGCCTTGATGCTACGACGAAGCCCTGCCTTCCGCACCGCAGGTGCAACGTTCCGGGCCTAACTGCGTGGTGTTCTAACCGCCGATTTCCTGGCTGCCGTCGCCTTCTTCGCCGCCTTCCCAGGGGCGGGCGGGGCGGCAAGCTTGACATCCTGCCCCGCAACGGACGGCTCATTCAGCGCGAGTTCCATCAGCCGCACTTGCGCTTGCACGGGATGCGGTCCACGCGGCGGGCGCGTGTACTCACCATCTTCCTGCAGCAGGCGCACCTTCACCGTGTCCGAAAGATACGCTTCCAGGATCTCCCCACGCAGGCGTTTGCGCGCATCCGGGTGGAGCACGGGGAAGACAGCCTCGCAGCGTTCATACAGGTTGCGCGACATCCAGTCGGCCGAGCCGCAGAAGACCTCGCTGCGGTCTTCCGTTTCTGCGGCCTTGTCTGCGGCCTCGCTGCTTCCGTTGGCAAACCAGAAGATACGGCTGTGTTCCAGCAGGCGGCCCACGATGGAACGAACTCGGATGCGCTCGCTCAGCCGCCGAACGCCCGGGCGAAGTGCGCACATGCCGCGGATGATCAGATCGATTTCCACGCCGGCCTGCGACGCCGCGTACAGTGCGTGGATTGTCTTGCCATCCAGCAGTGCATTCATCTTCGCGATGATGCGTGCCGGCCGGCCTGCGCGGGCGTGTTCCGCCTCGCGTTCGATCAGGTGAATCAGGTCCGTTGCAAGTGTGATCGGAGCCACCAGCAAGGGGCGGAAATCCTCGTGTGACGCGTCTGCCGTCAGGTAGTTGAACACCTGTTGCACGGCACCCGTGATCGCCTCGTCCGCCGTCAGCAGGCTGATATCCGTGTAAAAGCGTGCGGTCACGGAGTTGTAATTTCCCGTTCCAAGATGCGCGTAGCGGCGGGTCACACCGTCAGGATCCTTGCGCACCAGCAGCGCCAGTTTTGCGTGCGTTTTAAGGCCGGCAATGCCATGGAAGACCTGCACGCCGGCATCTTCCAGCGTGCGTGCCCAGCGGATATTCGAGTCTTCATCGAAGCGCGCCATCAACTCCACCACGACGGTTACGTCCGTCGTTGGAGCGGCATCCAGCAGGGCCTGGAACAGCGGCGAGTCGGCAGACGTTCGATACAACGTCTGCTTGATTGAGACCACCCGCTCGTCCTCGGTTGCGGTCTCGATGAAGCGCTCGACGGTGCGGAACGAGTCGAATGGATGATGCAGCAGGACGTCGGTCTGCTTCAGCGTTTCGAAGAGGCTTTGCGGCTGGCCGTCGGGACCGGCAGGGGGTTTGAACTCCCGTCCGGTGAACTTCGGAAACTTCAGATCGGGCCGGTCCACTGCCCCGTAAAGCTCCATGACGCGGGTCAGGTTGATCGGCTCGTCCACTCGAAACACCTGCCATCGATCAAGCTGGAAGTTCACACGCAGCTGGTCGATCAACTCCTCGTCCGCACCGGCGCTGATCTCCAGGCGAACCACGTCACCCCTGCGGCGGTTGTGCAATTCGGCGCGAACGCTTTCGAGCAGCGAGCGCGATTCCTCTTCCTGCAGGTACAGGTTGCTGTTGCGCGTCACTCGGAAAGGGCTGCGCGCCAGCATCTCATAGCCCGGGAACATGCGTGGCACATGCGCCTGGATCAACTCGTGCAGAAACAGAAAACGCGACACGCCTTCCGGCGCCGGCAGGCGTATCAGGCGGGGCAGAGAGCGCGGCACGGTGACCACGCCGAGCGTGCCGCCAAACGCGCCATTGCGAGCGTCGCCGCGTTTGCGACGGATCAGCAGCCCGATGCACAGCGCCTTGTTCAAAATGCGTGGAAAGGGCTGTGATGGATCCACTGTGACAGGAGTCAGCAGGGGATCGACCTCGCGTTCAAAGAAGTGATTCACGTGCTGCAGGGCGGCTTCGTCCAGATCTTCCCACTGCAGCAGCTCGATCCGTTCCGCGCGCAGAGAGGGGATGATGTTGCGGGTCCAGCACGCGTACTGCTCACGATTGAAGCGATGCAGGTGATCGGCCAGCGTGTCCAGTCGGTCCTGCTCGCTCATGCCGTCGTCGGCCTGACGCGAGCGCTGCTGCGAGCCGTCTTCAATACGTTGCAGAACGCCTGCGACCCGTACCTCGATGAACTCGTCAAGATTCGACGCGGTGATGGCGAGGAACTTCACCCGTTCGAGCAGTGGATTGGACGTGTCCTGCGCCTCTTCCAGAACGCGCCCGTTGAAGCGCAGCCACGAGTCGTCCCGATTGAAGAAGAGGTGTGGTGGTCCGCCTGTGTCCTTCACAGTTCTTGCAGGCGGTCTTCGCGTGGGCTTCGTCGCCTTTTTAGTAGCCATACTTCCCGTCAAATGCAGAGCAGTTGCACAGACGCCCCATCGAAACGCTCGTCGGACGTTGCTCCCTCAGATACTAACGGCTTTACATAAATAGGAGGTCAGGTACAGCCTTCGCCGTCGCAACGTCCAACTCGTTTGCGGGTTATAGAATCTATCCTGGAGATCAAACCGGGCGTAATAGGAGTACGACAGATGCGACACACAGGTTTTGCAGCAATGGTTCTTGCAGTAGCCATCTCGTCCGCGAGCATGACGGCGCAGACAGCGACGCAGGACACCAAAAACGCGGGCCACGAAACCAGCGCGGCCGCTAAAGACAGCGGTCATGCCGTGGCGAAGGGCACGAAGACTACCTACAGGAAGTCGAAGTCCGGAACCAAGAAGGGCTACGCAAAGACGAAGTCCGGAACGGAGACCGCCGTCGATAAGACGGGGCACGGTACCAAGGTAGTGGCCAAGGACACCGCGCACGGCACGGAAGTGGCAGCCGACAAGACGGCACGCGGCACAAAGAAGTTGGGTAAGGCAATCATCGGCGACAAGAGCCCGACGACCACACCGCACGATCCGCCAAAGCAGTAATTTGCGGCCTTTTGGTCGCTGCAGAGAGATGGGGCGCGGCTGAGCTGCGCCCCATCTGTTCGTGGCTATACTGAGCGGTTCTGCAAAGCTGCTCGTGCTGCGCTCCCTTGGAGCAACACAGGCACGCCGATCGCTACGAGCGTAATCCAGAAGACATCAGCGCTGAGAAGGTGGACTACCTGGAGCGTTGTCGGCGCGAGTAGAAGGACATCCAAAGACCCGACGACAATCTGCACGATGAGGTTGACCGCCAGACCAATCGCCACTTCGCGTTGCCCCACACGCGCAAACCGCACAGCGAGCACTGCCGCGCATAGCACCACCAGCACCGCGCTCGCTGGATGCATCCATCGCATGCGGATCAGCAGCGGCGAGTGTGCGGCAAAATCCGCGGCGATTGCTGCGCTCAGCGTGGGTGACGGAAAGATGGTATCGGCCAGCGCCGCCACGGAACCGGTTGCGCCCGTCACGATCGTTGCCAGAAGCGCCAGGAGCATCGGCGTTCGGAAGCTTTCCCCTGCCGACTGCGTGCGCAGCCTTCCCAGCAGCACCGCGACGACTGTGGTCGCCGCAAGTAAAAGCATGGTGTTGGTGAAGTGCACGCCCTGCACCAGGACGCGCATGGCAGAGGCGTTCTTCTCTACATAGTGACCCAGCACCAGGACCGCTCCCAGTGCAGCTTCTGTCAGCAGCAGAACCCCTGCGACCACAGAGGCGCGACGAGCTGGATGGCCCTTCTGCGTGACCCGAAAGGTCCACGCGATCAACACCGCGAACATCGCGCTGCTGAAGCCGGTGAGGGAGCGATGCGTAAACTCGATGATCGTTGCGAGCCGTGGATGATGCGGCAGGATTTCTCCATTACACAACGGCCAGCGATCGCCACAACCGGCCCCGGAAGAAGTCGCGCGAACAATTACGCCCTCAAGCACCACGATTACAAAGAGAGCGAGCGTGAACCAGGCCCACGCATGCACACCGCGTGTGTTGCGAGTGCTGGCCGGTGCGGGAACAAGATGCGTCGCCATGACCTAACCTGCCGCAAGCTCGCGAGCGCGCTGCGTCGCTCGCTTGACAGCCTTGATGAGAGTCACGCGCAGACCGCCCTTTTCCAACTCAAGAATGCCGTCTACCGTGCAGCCTGCGGGTGTGGTTACGGCATCTTTCAGCAGCGCAGGATGGTAGCCGGTTTCAAGCACCATGCGTGCCGAGCCGAACGTAGTCTGCGCCGCCAGCAGGGTTGCGATGTCGCGCGGTAGACCGACGTTCACACCGGCCTCCGCGAGCGCTTCAATGATGATGTAGATAAACGCCGGACCCGAACCGGAAAGGCCCGTGACGGCGTCCATGTGCTTCTCATCCACAATGACGGTGCGTCCGACCGTACCGAAGATCCGTTGCGCGATCGAGAGCTGTTCGTCCGTGACGAAGCGGCCGCGGCAGAGTGCCGTAATGCCGGCCGCGAGCATCGCCGGTGTATTCGGCATGGCACGGATGACGCCAAGATCCAGGCCCGCAGCATCCTCAATCGAGCTGGTTTTGACTGATGCCGCAAACGAGAGCACCAGTTTCTCCGGGGTAAGTGCGGGCCGGATCTGCTCAACAACCGCAGGCACCTGGATGGGCTTGACGCCGAGCAGGATCACGTCGGCAGCGCGTGCCGCTTCCAGGTTATCTGTGCAAACCTCGACGCCGAACTGCGTGGACAACGCATGCGCCCGCTCGGGGTGAGCGACGGTTGCCACGATCTGCTCGGGGTGCAGCAGATTATTCTTGAGAAATGCCTGCAGCAGGATACCGCCCATCTTGCCGGCGCCCAGGATAGCTACCTTCACGCCTGGCATGCTTGCAAGGGTCTGCGGCAGATCGTAGGTCAGTGCTTCTTCGCTCATGCGTTTGTTTCGTCCAGCGCCTCAAAGAGAGTGTCCACCTCGAGCGCGATTTCCGTTCCTGCGACACGCAGGATGTTGTCGGTTGCCACGCGGAGACCGTCCTGGCTGAAGAAGTACGCGGCGCGGCGAATGGGATCGATGAGCCAGATGTTCTGGACGCCCATGGCGAGGTAATCAGCCAGCACCTTTTCGAAGCGCGAAATGCGATCCTCCGGTGACATGACCTCGATGCAGATGATCGGGGGCGTCTGCGGAACAGCTTCGTTAGGAGCAGTTGCACTGAGGATCGCGACATCGCAGATGCGCACCCTCGACCCGGCCACCCGGATGCGCTGCTCGACGACACAGAACGTTCCGAAGCGCTTCTCGCGGTTCATGAACCATGTGACAATCAGCGCTTGAAGTCGGCTGTGATCGCGTTCACCCATGTTCCGCTCCTCGATCTCACCCTCAACAAAGTCCACGTCAGGCTTGTAGCTCGTGCGGAGATACTGATCGATGGTCATCAGCGCGGATGTGGTCGCCATGGCTGCCCCCTCTTCCAGAATACGCCTGCTGCTTACTTGTTCTGCGCCACTGCGAACGAACTCTCCGGATACCAGGTAGGTCGCGGACCATCGGCCACGCGGAGGGTTAGCTGCGCCAGGATCGATGTGAATTGTGCCGCCGCAACCTTGTCCACCGGCTGATCCAGATCGTCGCTGGGCTTGTGGTACCGGGTTGCCACCCAGTCGTTGAAGGTCTTCATTTCGGGTGAGTCGGGTGTCCAGCCGAACTTGAAGGCGAGCGCCGGGATACCTTGTTTCACAAAGTTCACCTGGTCGGACCGCACAAAGCGGTTCTCGTCCGGCTGCTTGTCGTACTGCACTTCCACATCGTTCACCTGGAAGGCGGCCCGAGCGTCATTACCCAGCGTCGACTCGCCCATGCCCTGCACCTCGATAAAGCGTAAAGGGAACAGCGGCATGTACATATCCATGTTCAGATCGGCTACCAGCGAGGCCTTCGCGACCGTCGGCTTGGTTGCGAAATACTGCGAACCCAACTCGCCCAGCTCCTCCCCTGCAAGCGCGATAAAGATGATCGAGCGTTTCGGGTGCGGCTGCGCCATCAGGATCTTCGCGCACTCGATCACCGAGGCCACGCCGCTGGCGTTGTCCATTGCGCCGTTGTACAGCTTGTCGCCGTTGATCTCGCGGCCGATACCCAGGTGGTCAAGATGCGCGCTCACCACGACATACTCCTTCTTCAGCCGGGAATCCGAACCTTCGAGCATGCCGATCACATTGGACGCATGTACCTCTGGGTCCTTCTTCACCACGGTCTGGGCCTCGATGGTGCCGGGAATGTCGAAGTGCGGCAGCGGCTTGCCAGCATCCGCTAGCGCCTTCAGTTCCTGGTAGCTATGTCCTGTGCCCGCGAGCAATTTGTCAAAGCCTGCAGCAGTTGCGGTTGCGCTCAGGCGAAGACCTTTCAAGCTATCCAGATCCGGGTCGGCAAACAGCATCGACGGCCCAAGCGCCCGCTGCGGCTGCG
>CBAAAE010000022.1:0-2568 GCA_964658845.1 uncultured Novosphingobium sp.
CACTCGGAGTGACTGCTCCAAAGGTAGTTGCGGTATCTGTCGACAAAGGCAAGAACGCACCCACCACACCGGATGGCGCTGACGGCGAAGTGATGCTGGACATCGACGTGGCAGGTGGTGCCGCACCCGGCGCGAACATCGCGGTCTACTTCGCTCCCAACACTGATCAGGGCTTTGTAGACGCCATCACCACTGCGACTCACGACACCAAGAACAAGCCCACGGTCATCTCGATCAGTTGGGGCAGTGCGGAGTCGAACTGGACGGCACAGGCCCGGACCGCCCTTGATGCCGCCTGCCAGGCTGCCGTGGCGCTCGGGATTACCGTCCTCGCTGCCGCCGGCGACAACGGATCGAGCGACGGCGTGACAGACGGCGCGAACCATGTGGACTTTCCCGCGTCCAGTCCTCACGTGCTGGCGTGCGGCGGCACCAAACTGGTCGCCAGCGGCACCACCATCTCGTCCGAGGTGGTCTGGAACGAGACGGCCGCCAACGAGGGAGCAACCGGCGGCGGTATCAGTGCGGACTATCCGCAGCCAAGCTGGCAAGCTGGCATCGCCGCAACCAAGGCAGGCCGCGGCGTTCCTGATATCAGCGGGAACGCTGATCCCGCATCCGGTTACCAGGTGCGTGTCGACGGACAGAGCATCGTCGTTGGCGGCACCAGTGCGGTCGCGCCTTTGTGGGCCGCTCTCGTCGCACTGATCAACGCCCAGACGAAAACATCAGCCGGCCTGTTACAACCGAAGATTTACGCTGCAAACGCGGCCTCCGGCTTCCACGACATTACCCAGGGCAACAATGGAGCGTTCCAGGCGGGCAAGGGCTGGGATGCGTGCACGGGGCTTGGCTCTCCCATCGGGACTGCGCTCGCACAACTGCTCTCGCCCGGCAAGGTAAAGAAGCCGACCAAGGGTAAGACGCCGGTCAAAGTAACATCCACTAAGAAGAAGGCGAGCGGCAAATAGCCGTTCGCTCTTCTTCTCACCTACTTAAGCGAATATTTTGAGAGTGCATGCCTGACACCACCAAGCCGCCCGTCTACTTACTCGACACCATGGCGTTCGTCTTCCGCGCGTACCACGCCATGCAGCGATCACGGCCGATGTCCACGCGTACCGGTGTTCCCACCGCTGCGACCTACGTCTTCATCAACATGATCAACAAACTGCGGGAAGACTTCGCTCCACACTACCTCGCAGCCATTTATGAGGGCGGTGCTCCTGTTCACCGGAATGAAGCCGCCGCCGCCATGAAGACGGTCCGTAAATTCAATATCAAGACCCAGCAGTTCGACGAAATTGATTACGCAGGTTACAAGGCGACACGTTCCGAGACACCTGCTGACCTGACGCAGCAGCAGCCCTACATCCGTCGAGCCCTTGAAGCCTTTGGCATTCCCATCCTTCTGCATGAAGGCTTCGAGGCGGATGACGTGATCGGCACCCTCTCATGCCGGCTCGCCGAACAGGGACACCATGTGTACATCGTCTCCAGCGATAAAGACATGATGCAGCTGGTGAATGAGAACGTCTCCATACTCAATCCCACGAAGGACAACCTCATCCTCGATCCAGCAAAGGTGGAGGAGGTGTTAGGCGTTCCGCCACAACGAGTCGTCGATGTCATGGCGCTTCGCGGCGATTCCATCGATAACATCCCTGGCGCTCCCGGCATCGGCGACAAAGGCTCGGTCGAATTGATTCAGCAATTCGGCTCCGTCGAAGCCGCGCTGGATCACGCGTCCGAGATCAAGCGAAAGACCTATCGCGAATCACTCGAGAATAATCGTGACACCGTCCTGCTTTCCAAAGAACTCGTCACGATCCACTGCAATCTGCCTGTCGAATATTCGCTGGAAGCGATGAGCACCGCCGGTGAACGGGACCTTGCCGCATTGCGCTCGCTCTACACCGAACTGGAATTTACAACATTGCTGAAAGACCTGCCATCGCCCGAGGCAAAGCACGTCGAGTACCTCCTCGAGCCAACCCCCGCAGACATCGCGGCAGCGTTGAAGATTGCGCGGGGCAGCGATCACGGTCTTGCCGTCTTCTTTCCGGAAGACGCACGCGCACTTGCGGAAGAAACCGGGGCGGAAGCCGAGACCAACCCGGAAGCCGCAGCGGAAGAACCGTTCGCCACCAACCTCGACCTCTTTGCGCTGCCGCCGGAACCCGCCGTCCTGAGCGCTCCGAAGAGTCTCCTGGGGGCAAACTCCGATGCGGCAGGCCCGCTGAGAATCGGCCTGGCCGCGGTGCCCGGCACCGCCATCCTGCTGGACCTGTGCAGCGACCTGGCGGCGCCGGTCCGTGAGGCGCTTGCGGACCCGCAGCTACCGAAATCCGTGCATGATCTGAAGGCTGTTCTGCGCACGCTTGAGTGCGCAAAGCTGACCATCGCCGGTGTGCGCGACGACGTCATGCTGTACAGCTACCTGGTTAATCCGACCCACGGCAGCCACACCTTGAGTGACGTTGCCGCGCGCTTCAATGACCGCTCACTTACGGCGGTCGAGAAGAAGCAGGCAGCACCGGAGTTTGCACTGCCCGAAGCGGCTGCAGC
>CBAAAE010000022.1:2668-24889 GCA_964658845.1 uncultured Novosphingobium sp.
GTTTCCACCGCGCAGGATGTGCTCGAAGAACTGGCTGAGGTCCACCAGGCACCCCGCCTGGTGCTGGAATATCGCCAGTTAGCCAAGTTGCGGAGTAACTACACGGAGCAGTTGCCTGGCATGGTCGATGCCGACTCGCGCGTGCATACCACCTTTAACCAGGTAGGTACGTCGACTGGTCGGTTGTCCTCGACGAACCCAAATTTGCAAAATATTCCTACGCGCACGGAGCTGGGCCGCGAAATTCGTGCGGCATTCATTGCTGCGCCCGGAAACGTGATCCTGTCAGCCGATTATTCGCAGATCGAGCTCCGCCTCATGGCGCATTTCTCGCAGGATCCGCTGCTGCTGAATGCCTACCGCACCGGCATCGACATCCACACACTCACGGCAGCAGAGGTCTTTGGAGTTGATCCCACCACCATGAGCAAGGAAGTCCGCGGCCGCGCAAAAGCTGTGAACTTCGGTATCGTGTACGGCATTTCGCCGTTCGGCCTGGCAGCCAATCTCGGCATCGATCAGAAGGAAGCCCGCACTTACATCGAGACATATTTCGATCGCTACAAGGGCGTGCAGACTTTCATCGCCGAGACGCTCGCAAAGACGCGCGAAACCGGCAAGGTCTGCACCCTGTTTGGACGCACTCGTCCTATTCCGGACATCCACTCGCGCAATCCGAACGCCCGCGGATTTGCAGAGCGAACCGCCGTCAACACACCATTGCAGGGCACTGCCGCCGACATGATCAAGGTCGCCATGCTCCGCATCGACGCCGCCCTGCGCATCCGCAATCTGCAAACCCGCATGACCCTGCAGGTACACGACGAACTCCTCTTCGACGCACCCGAAGCCGAAGCAGAAGAAGTCTCGCACTTAGTCAAAGAGGCAATGGAGAGCGTCATCGAACTAACTATCCCCATCGTCGCCGACGTAGGCCGCGGCCCCAACTGGCGCGACGCGAAGTAAGTGGAACGCTTCCCAGTGGCGAGTAAGTGAGACAATCACCCATGCTCAAGTGCGTTGCCTCCGTATTACTCTGTGCCTCTTTGCCACTGCTCGCGCAGGCTCCCGAGGCGAAGCATCACGTCGTCTTCGTGATCACTTCAGGCGCGCCGGAGGACTGGCAGCGCACCATGACGCTGGCGGACCACTTCATCGCGGGTGTGAAGCCGGAGACGACGGAGGTGGAGGTGCTGGCGTATGGGCCGGGCATCGGCATTCTCGCGAAGGGCGCGTCGACGGCGTCGCAGATGCCGGATCTCGAGAAACAGGGTGTGCACTTTGTCGCATGCGAGAACGCCATGCGCAGCACGCACCTGACCAAGGCAGACCTGCTGCCCGGCGTCATCACGGTACCCTCAGGCGTGGTGGAACTGGTGCGCCGGCAGGAAGCCGGCTTCAGCTATGTCAAGGTTGGCGAATAAACGACGGAACGGCTAGGCGCCGCGCTCGTAGTACAGCAGGATTTCCTGTTCGCTGGGGATCGGCTTGCCGTCGCGTGTCGCGGGATTGAAGGTCCATTCGCGAACCGTTGCGAGTACCGCGGAATCGATGCTGCCGCCCAGACCGTGCACCAGTGTGAGCTGGCTGATCTTGCCATGTTCGTCGATCACCACATCCATAATGACCTGGCCACCCGCACCATGAGCCAGCGCGGAGAGGTCGGGCTGCGGCCGAGGGTGTTGCTGCACCGTCGCGATGTTGATATTGCCCTGCCCGAGGGCGCTCTCGCCGCTGGTGCCGCTGCCCTGATCCACTGCAGGTACAGCAGCGCTAACCGGTGCATGCAGGGCTGCGGCAACAGGAGCAGACTTGAGCGGAATGGGCGTCTCAATCTTCGACGGCGCGGGCGCGACGGCCGCCGCAGGCTTACCGCCAAGACTGTAGGTCAGCATCAGCCGCTTGCCCTGGGCTGTGCCGGGCATGCGCGCCGTGACGGGCCGCGGTGCATAGTGCGCTGCAAGCACCAGCAGCAGCACAGCACTGCCGTGCAGCAGGACGGATACGGCCGGGCCACGGAGGCTTCGTCGCAGTCTCTTCACAAACTCAAGTGTAACCGCACAGGCCGGCACACAAGCGGCATCTCACGGATCAAATCCGCTCAACATCGACTTGCATCCTGCCGATGAATACATCAGTTATGCCCGATGCACAGAACAGCGCCAGTAAGATCAGAGTGAGAATGAGTCAGATGGAAAACGCAGAGGTCCATGAGGGATCGCCGAACCCACGGGGCGCTACCTGGGACGGCAAAGGCATCAACTTTTCACTCTTCAGTGAGAACGCGACAAAGGTAGAGCTCTGTCTCTTCGACGAGTCCGGCCGGCAGGAACTAAGGCGCATCACCCTGCCGGAGTACACGGACGGGATCTGGCACGGTTATGTCGAAGGGATCGGCCCGGGAACGGCCTATGGCTATCGCGTGTATGGGCCGTACACGCCGAGCGAAGGCCATCGCTTCAATCCGAACAAGCTCCTGCTTGACCCGTACGCGACCACGCACATCGGGAGCCTGGTGTGGGGTCCCGAGATCTTCGGCTATGTCATGGAAAGCGGCGACGATCAGACGTTCGACACGCGCGACAGTGCCGCTTTCGTGCCCAAGTGCCTGGTGATCGATCCGCAGTTTTCATGGCACGACGACGCTCCCGGCCCACACGTCTGCCGTGTGTCACTGGATGACACCATCCTGTATGAACTGCATGCCAAGGGCTACACCAAGTTGCATCCTGGCATACCAGAGCCGTTGCGCGGCACCTACGCCGGTCTGGGCCATCCGGCGATCGTGGAATACATCCAGACGCTTGGTGTTACCTCCATCGAACTGCTGCCCATCCACACCTTTCTCGACGAGTCGCACCTGCAGGATCTGCACCTGACAAACTACTGGGGCTACAACACACTCGGCTTTTTCGCGCCTGACCCCCGCTACGCGGCCGAACCCCGGCAGGCTCTGCAGGAGTTCAAGTCCATGGTCGCGCGGTACCACGATGCGTGCCTCGAAGTGATCATGGACGTGGTCTACAACCACACGGCCGAGGGCAACGAACGCGGCCCGACGCTTTCGTTCAAGGGCATCGACAACGCGAACTACTACCGCCTGCAGGCCCAGGACAAGCGCTACTACGTCAACGACACCGGCACCGGCAACACCGTCAACGTGAGCCATCCACGCGTTCTACAGATGATCTGCGACAGCCTGCGCTACTGGGTGCAGGAGACGCATGTGGATGGATTTCGCTTCGACCTGGGCACCATCCTGGCTCGTGAGCCCGAGGGTTTCGACAAGGGCAGCGGGTTCTTGAAGGTGGTGAGCCAGGATCCGTTGCTGAACCTGGTTAAGCTGATTGCCGAACCATGGGACATCGGTCCTGGCGGCTATCGTCTGGGCGAGTTTCCGCCGGGATGGATGGAGTGGAACGACACCTTTCGCGATCGCACCCGCGGCTTCTGGATCGGTCGCAGCTCGTCAGCGGACTTGTCCAGGGCGCTCACGGGGTCGCCTGAGACCTTCGACAAGCACGGTCGCAGGCCCTGGACGTCGATCAACTTTGTTACGGCGCACGACGGCTTTACCCTGTACGACCTGGTCAGCTACAACGAAAAACACAACCTGGCCAACGGCGAAAACAATCGCGACGGCAGCAGCGATAACCGTTCGTTCAACTGCGGTGCAGAGGGTTCTACCGACGACGCCGCGATCCTGAAGCTGCGCCGCCGGCAGATGCGGAACCTGCTGGCGACGCTGCTGCTGGCGCAGGGCACGCCCATGCTGCTGGGCGGCGACGAGTTTGCCCGTACCCAGGGCGGTAATAACAACGCATACTGCCAGGACAACGAGATCAGCTGGGTGGATTGGGGCCTGCGCGAGAGCCAGGATGCGACCGTCCAGTACACCCGGCGGCTGACGGCCCTGCGGCATCGTTACCCCATGCTGCGGCGCAGCCTGTACCTGCATGAAGGTGTGGATCCTGATCTGGGCGTCCGCGAATTAACATGGCTGCTGGCCGACGGCACCACTGCGGATCGCGAAACGTGGGCTTCCAACCCGCCGCACTGCTTCGGCATGCTGATGGACGGCGCTGCACGCATGACCGGGTTGCCGCAGCGAGGTCACACGGAGTCACTGCTGCTGATCGTGAACGACGACGACGATGCCGTGCGATTCAGCTTTCCGAAGCCGGAAGGTGCAGCGACATGGCGTCTGCTCCTCGACACCAGCTTCGAAGAGCCGGAGCCGCCGACCAGGAATGAGTCGATTCTGGAGTATTGCGTCCCGGAGCAGTCGGTCGTCCTGTTCGTGCTCGAGTCATCCAGCCTGGATACGTTCCCAGACACGATCTAGAACTCGCAACCCGCCGTAGCTCCGCTAATCCTCTGTAGAAGACGGCAGTTGCGAGACCTGCGCCACCACATCGCGCAAGGCAAGCAGAACGGCATCGCGCAGCCCGTCGCGGAACGCTTCGCGAACGGTCTGCGCCACTCGTCCGGATCGAATGGGACTTGGCTCGGCGAATGCTCCATCACCCGTTCCATCATCTGCTCCATCACGGGCTTCATGTGGATGTGTCTGGCGACGATCTTCGCCACACGCCGCACGGGATCTCCATGGCACCCTCGAAGGTGTCGGTCTGCAGGGGTTTCGCAGCATCCCAGTCCTTCTCGAAAACACCGATCATTTTCCTGACGGCTGCTTTGTCATCGAAGACGACACCAATCTCGCGGCGGGCTTCCAGCTCAAGCTGCCGAAGGCTCTGGCTGCCCAGAAACGCCGACCTGCCATCGCGCAGCATGGCGCGCGCGTGCAGACGCATCGACATGACACGCATCGGCAACTCGCTTGTCTTTTGCGCCGCGCGACCCAGGATGCGAACGTCGATGCCCTCTGCCATCTTCGATCGCAACAGAGCGATAAAGGCAGGATCGCTGATCTTCATCTCGTAGATCAGCAGTTGCTTCTTCGCCCCTTGAATGAATCTGGTGAGCTCTTTGCGGGCGTTGACCGGACTGACGACAAGCTCTGCAACCGATGAGGTGAATGGCTGGCGATGCGCGTCGCACTCAAACAACTTGGCAGCTTCTGCAACCACCGCCGAATCGGAGATGACGGCCGCAAAGGACCGGCTCAGCGTGATGTCCAGGTGGGTGTAATTGAAGGCCAGCAGGTACAGTTCCTTCTTGTCGATGAGGAACATCTTGCCGTGGTATCGCACCAGGTCGTCAGCGGTGCGCGTAACCGTTACGCCATGCTCCAGCAGGCGCATCTCCAGCTTGCGCAGGTTCTTCTCTTCGCCTCGATTCGTGAACGCGATCAGTGCCTGCACGGCTACACCACGCTGCACCGCATCGATCAACGCATGTTCAATGTCGCTGCGGTCGTATCGAAAGATCAGGATCTGGATGCTCTTCTTCGCCCGTCGAAGCGCCGACAGGATCGGCTCGATGCCATCGTCAGGCTGTACCAGCACTTCCAAGAGTCTGTCTCCATCCATGGAAGCTCTGCGAGTGCGCAGCCATGCCTTCCTCACAGGATGCGCCAGCCAGGGGAGAGATGTTTTTTCTGCACCGCGGACCGTCCAGCACGCTTCTTATGAAGGGACTACCGCGATCGGACGTTACACATGGTTTCTGTTTCGAAGATGCGGCACGCGGCGCTTACCCTCGGGCTGGTGTTGGCCGGTAGTGCAGGCGTACCGTGTGCCTCTTACGCCGCATCGCAAGCACAGCGCCACGACGCCGCAATCCAGGACAGCGGCAGCAAGGCGAAGGGCGACAAGAGCAAAGATGGAGAGAGGCTCAAAGACGACAACGATGCTCCGCTGCCCGCGTCGGCCGTCAGGAATCCTGTGCTTTGGCACCAGCCTCGGGACATCGCCGGCCTGGACTTGTTCTACGGTCAGGGCGGCAAAGACAAGCAGCCCGCCGCGCCGTTCGTCTTTCTTGAGGAAGACGATAACGGCACCAATCCGAAGATGGACGTGCGTGACGCGAATGGTAAGAAGTGGCGTGTAAAGGAGGGTGAGGAAGCCCGTCCCGAGGTAGTGGCGTCACGCCTGCTATGGGCCATGGGCTACTACGCCAATGACGATTACCTGGTGCATGAAGCTGCGGTAAGCGGCGTGAAGATGAAGCGCGGGTCGGACGATCTGAAGCACGGCAAGCTCACCGACGTGCGCTTTTCACGCAAGCCCTCCGGCCAGAACAAGATCGCCATCTGGGAGTGGAAGACAAACCCGTTCAACGGCACACGCGAGTTCAACGGGCTCCGCGTCATGATGGCCGTAATGAATAACTGGGATCTGAAGGACGTCAACAACTCCGTCTACTCGGACAAGGAGACAGGGTCGCAGATCTTCCTGGTGAATGACGTGGGTGCGACCTTCGGCGCCAACGGTGTGACGTTTACGCGGGCGCGGTCGAAGGGCAACATCGACAGCTTTCGGGAATCCAAATTCATCAGCCGGCTTACGGACACTGAGGTGGATTTCTCCACGCCGAAGGCGCCTACCGGTATCCTGATCGCCAGCTTTGGAACCAGCGTAAAGGGCTACGCTTCGAGGGCCGCGCTTGACTGGATTGGCAACAACATTCCGCGGGCCCATGCGCAGTGGATGGGCTCATTGCTGGGTCAGTTGACCCACGCGCAACTGGTCGACGCCTTCCGTGCGGGCGGCTTCCCTGACGCTGATGTGGACAGCTATGTTGAGGTCGTCGAGAGCCGCATTGCCGAACTGAAGAAGCTGTAAGTGCCATCGCTCGTGTACGGAGATGCTGACATCTGTAGTAACCCCTGTTATCCCGGAACGAAGTGAAGGGATCTGCGTTTGTGCCCTTTGCAGCAGCAAGCCTCTTCACTGAAGACGAGCACACCTGCACATCCTACGCTGCACTGCGGGATGACAAATTACGGGATGACATTTGCAACTCTTTAGACCGCGATCACGAAGGTATCTTCCGTGCTCGTGACACGGTTGTACAGGGTGTCGCGCTCGACCGGCTCTCGGCCTGCTTCGCGGATGAGGCGTTCTAACTCCGCGCGGCGCATGCCCTGCGGCGTTGTCGCTCCTGCCTCGTGGTAGATCTTCTCTTCCACCACAGTGCCATCGATGTCATCCGCGCCGAAACGCAGGGAAATCTGTGCCATTTTTGGCGTAACCATCTGCCAGTAGCTCTTGATGTGAGCGAAGTTATCGAGCATCAATCGTCCCACGGCGATCTGCCGCATGTCGTCGAAGGCCGTGGTGCGCGGCAGGTGTCCGAGCACCGTGTTTTCCGGGTGAAAAGCCAGCGGGATGAATGTCTGAAAGCCGCCCGTCTCGTCCTGCAGTGCGCGCAACTTCATCATGTGATCAACACGGTCTTCTTCATTCTCCACGTGCCCGTAGAGCATCGTGGCATTCGACCGCAGACCCGCCTGGTGCACCATCCGCGCCGTGTCCAGCCACTCGCCGCCGTCGATCTTGTGGTCGCAGATAATGTGCCGCACGCGGTCCGCAAAGATCTCCGCACCACCGCCCGGACACGAATCGACACCGGCCGTCTTCATCTGCCGGAGCGCCTCAGGAATCGAGAGCTTCGCACGCTTTGCCAGGAAAGCAACCTCGACCATCGTGAAGGCCTTGATGTGAACCTTGGGGAAGCGCTGCTTCAGGCCCTCGACCAGATCGAGAAAATATTCGAACGGCAGGTCAGGATGCAGGCCCCCTACGATGTGGAACTCAGTCACTGCCTCGGAGTAGCCCGTTGCAGCAGCGGCCCAAGCCTCTTCCAGGGCCATCGTGTAGGTGCCGGCATCGCCTTTTTTCTTACCGAATGCGCACAGTCGGCAGCTCGCCACGCAAACATTGGTGGGATTGATGTGGCGATTAACGTTGAAGAAGGTCAGGTTGCCGTGCAGACGCTCGCGCACCAGGTTCGCAAGCCAGCCCACCGCCAATACGTCAGGCGAGCGATAGAGCGCGACACCGTCCTCGGCGGACAGCCTGTCGCCCTCCACTACCTTCGCTGCGATCGGCCACAGGGACGCATCATCAGTCTGGAACTCGTGGCGAGGGCGGCCCGTGGGTGACTCAGTCATAACACTAGTTTAGACGCGGGAACGCCGCGCATGCTCCACCCAAATAGTATCGGGCTGAAGCTTGCGCGGCGTTCTGTTCACAGGGCTAGCTGCCGCTGCGCGGTATCTCCGCGGACTGCACCATGCGCGGCTGCAGCACGACGCCGTCATAAGGCGTGATGCCAACCAGGTGATCGCCCACCGGACGCACCCCGCGCAGCAACCAGCCCGCGTCGTGAAACGCCACCTTCAGGTCAGGCGTGTGCACCGTGAAGACCAGGTTGTTCGGCTGGTTTGAGGTGACCAGCATGCGGCTCGCTCCGGCATCGAAGAACAGCCCGGTAACCTCAGGAACGAAGAGGTTTTGCACCGTCTTCCAGGCCGCACCGTCGTTATCCGAGTACCAGATCCCCTCGCGGCCGCCCACCCAGAGCTTTCCACCGTCGTCGATCGCGGCAGCCTGAATACGTGTCAGTTCTGTCGGACCCGTGATTGCGTGGAAGCTCGCGCCCTTGTCCACTGAGAGCGAAAGCACGTTCAGACCAGCCAGTACGACCCGCGAGCCACCTGCATTCACCACGCGCCAATGCTGACCGGAAGCGCTCCGCACGCGGTTCCACGTTTTCCCGTTATCGGTGGATGTCAACAGCCCCTCTTCTGTGCCCGCAAAGACAGTCGCATCGTTCGAGGCCAGAGCGAAGACACCGGTGTTCGATTCCTCACCCGTGACCTTGTTGATCGGCGCGGTACCGACCGACGGCGAACGCTTGCCACCCGCGCGCACCGGTGATTCCGTCGAAGCATGCACCGCTGTTGCGCCCTTTGTGACAGGGTTGCTGTTGGCTCGTGCACGCGTCGCCTGCTGCCGCGTGCGCGCCGCAGGAGGTGCTACTGTCTTGGCGACAGGCTCTGCCGATTCCTCTGGCGGCAAGGCGAGCGTCAGGCCCGAGTTCTGCCAGGTTTCACCATCCAGGCGGAAGATACCATGGCGCGTTCCCGCGAGCAGCGTCCCGTCTGGTGCCTGGCCGAGCGAAAACACGTCTGCACCGCCAAGACCCTGGCTGGTCTGATTCCAGGTGAGGCCACCGTCGGCGCTGGTGAAGACACCACCCGCTGCCTTGTCGTTGATCACTCCTACGTAGAGCTTTTCTGGATGGGCCCTATCCTGCGCCACCGCAGAAATCTGCCGGGTTGAAAAACCCCGGTTCGCCGGTGTGAACGTGATGCCGCCATCGTTTGAGAGCAGGACGCCGGTCCGGTCAGTAGCCAGCAGAACCCGCTTGCTGTTCTCCGGATCGATGTTCACGTCGTTGATGATCCAACCGGGATTGCCGTTCCTCACGAAGGTGTGTCCGCTATCCGTGGTGCGCCATAGGCCCTCCGTTGTCCCGGCGAAAACGATGCCGGGTTGTTTCGGGTCTTCCATCAGCACACGCGTACGGCGAGCCGTAGCGGGTATGCCCTGAACCTTCGTGAACTTCGCCCCCTGGTCGGTGCTGCGGTAAATGCCGGAGCAGGCGGACAGGTAGATATTCTTCGCGTTCGACGGATCGACGATGATCGAGAAGACGTCCGAGTCGTCGATCAGACCCTGCTTCGCCGTGATGTTCGACCATGTGGTGCCGCCATCGGTGGTGGTCCAGGGCAGGTGCCAGGTGCCTGCGTAGATGATCTTCGGGTCCTTGGGATCAATGGCAATGGACTCGATCTCGTGCAATTCGTGGCTGTCTTTGGGGCTGATGAGGGTCCATGTGGAGCCGCTGTCCGTGCTGCGATAGACGCCGTCGAGGGCGCCCAGGACAAGCGTCTTCGGATCCGACGGCGCGGCGGTAAGCGCGCGGATGCTATGGCCCTTCAACTGGTCGTTTACGGTCCAGGTTTTACCACCGTCGTTGCTGGAAAACAACCCGCCGTCGACGTGATCCAGGACCCATCCGCCAACCAACACGTGGCTTGGGTTTGCCGCATCCACGACGATGTTATCCAGCACCATATCGTCGCGCATGCCAACCCGCGCGAGCCTTGTCCAGGTCTGACCGCCGTCGTGTGTGTCGTAGATGGTTCCGCTGACAGTGCCGAGATAGACATGGTTGTGATCATGCGGATCGGAAGCGAACGAACGTGCATCACCTCCGTCGGGACCGTAGGGCAACCATCGACTTTGACTGTGACCAAAAGCAGGAATCAAGGCAAGTACGGAAAGCGAAGTACAGAAACGCAGAAAAGACTTCATGGATCTTCCTTAATAAGAGCATCCCTATTCTAGAGTTTCCGGGCGTACCTGGGTGCGCGGAGGAATCCAGAGGGGTACACCTGCAGTGATGCAGGTCCTTAAGGGTAAGACGCGCAGCACGGGCCGAGCGGTGTTTCGAGCACGAAAAAGGGCCGGCCATGTGGCCAGCCCTTTCCGTGTACCAGGTTGGGTCTACTTCTTGTGGTGGCGACGCTTTGCAGCGGTCCGTGGCTGAGCCTTTACCGTGCTCTCGTCGACCGCAGTTCCTGCGCTTGGAGCCGTAGCACCTGCGGGGATCAGGGTTGAAGTGACCGAGTTTGCAGTGTCGCTACCGGTGAAGAGGGTAATGCGGGAAGCATCGACACCCTTCTCGGTAACCAGGTAAGCCTTCGTGTTGACGGCGCGGAGCGATGCGAGCTTGGCTGCGTTCTTCGTCGTGGCCGAGTTGCCGGTCAGGGCGAGCTTCGCATCCGAGTTGCGCTGCAGGTTGAGGGCGATGTCGTCAAGGCAGGCCTTGGCTTCATTGTCCACGCGTGCCGGACGCTTCTTGTCGCGGTCGAACGTGATCGAGCAGAGTGCTGACGTCGTCGGGAGTGCAGGCGGCGGAGCAGGAGCATTGATCGTCACGGTTGTGGTTGCGGTAGCCGTACGAGCCTTGTCATCCTGAACGTTGCAGGTGACCGTTACCGTGCCGGGAGCTGCACCGGTGGTGGACAGGGTTGCCGTCGCACCGCTGCCTGAGACCGAACCAGAAGTGGCGCTATAGCTGTAGGTGTAGTTGACCGGACGACCGTAGGTATCCGTCACCGAGGAGGTGATGGTGGACGATCCACCCGGTGCTACCGTGGACGGGCTAGCCGAGCAGGAGAGCGAAAGTGCCGGCAGCGGGTTCACGGTGAAAGGCGTGGTGCAATCCGCGAAACGGCCGACCTTCTGGCTTTCGGTGACGGTACCCTTCACGTTGTAGTTGCCAGGATTGAGGCCAGTCGTGTCGACCGTGGCCACGTTGCTGGTGCCGGAGACCTTGCCGCCGTCAGAAGTCCACGCGTAGGTTGCGGTCTTCTTGGGGTTCAGGTTTAACACGGTGCCGGTGACGGTGATCGGATCGCCCGCGTAGCCCGAGGTGGGGCTGGCAACGCAGGAGTAGGTCACGGGGGGCGGCGGGATGATATGGCCGAAGTGCATCAGGATGCCGCTGCTGAGCTGTGCGGAGCTGATGTTGGCGCGGCCGCCGAGAACGCCGCCCGTCGGAATGCCGACGTATGGGCCGTAGTCCTCGTGGATGTATACGTAGTCCGCCTGGAAGAGCCGAAGGCCAAAGCGATGATCGAAGAACGGCAGATCGTAGTCCATACCGCCGCCGAGTGTAAGTGCCGGACCCCACTGGTAGGGTTCGTGGTAGGTCGCGCCAGGCAATTCACTGTTCGGTCCGCCAAGGTATGCTGCACCAGCCATTGCATGACCGAAAAAGGTCACCGTGGGCGTGGGAAGGCGGAAGGTAGGACCAGCCTGGTACAGATACAGGCCATCGTTCTTGCCATCAGGATGCGCCGCCGCGGAAATTTCCACGCCAGCGTACTTGCTGAAGTAATAGGCGCCCGAACCGATGGCGCCGAGATTGACGGACGAGTAGCTGACGCCGGCAGGCTTCAGTTGGCCATGGCCGCCCCAGTATGAGTACCCAAGGAACACGTCAACCCGTGACGGGTTCGGACCTGCTGGTGGCGCGGCTGCTGGCGTTGTTTGCGCACCCAGGCTTGCAGCGCCCAGGCTGACTGCGCTCGCTGCCAATAATGTCCGGCCCAGATTGCGAAACGGCTGAAAAAACATGCGACGTATCCTCCGCGGAATATTTCTTGCACGACCTGTGAGCTCTAATACGTCGGCTCACTAGCTATTGCGATTTGAGTGTATAGCAGCAATCCTTCATCGTGAAGGAATTTCTGCAAGGACAAGATGCAAAGAACTTTGGCTGTGATGCAGGTCTACATCACAGTCGTGCTGTACGCGCCGGAAGCCGAACCCAACCAGTAACACTCCATAAAAGTCGGCGCAGTCTTTAATATGCACTATGCGATGTTCAAAGTGCCTTTTATGCTGCCCCGTTCCTTCTGAATTTTTTCCTGCAGCAGGGTGATGGCGTACAGCAATTGTTCCGGGCGAGGTGGGCAGCCGGGCACATATACGTCGACCGGTATGATTTGGTTAACACCTTGTAAGAGCGCGTAATTGTTGAACACACCGCCAGACGTGGCGCACGCTCCCATGGAGATAACCCACTTGGGTTCGGGCATCTGTTCGTACAGCCGCCGTATCACTGGCGCCATCTTCTGCGACACGCGGCCAGCCACGACCATCAAGTCGCTTTGACGTGGCGAGGGGCGAAAGACCTCGGCGCCGAAGCGCGCGATGTCATACCGCGATCCGCCCATGCTCATCATCTCGATCGCGCAGCAGGCCAGCCCGAAGGTCATCGGCCACACCGAGTTCTTGCGAACCCAGTTCACGGCAGCGTCCATGGAGGCCAGCACCACGCCTTCCGGCTGCTGTGGTCCCCAGCTCACCTCGCGCAGTTTTTCCCGGTTCTTGCTGAACGAATCCAGCGTGCCGAAGAAGTAGCGATCGTTGCCCTGAGGAGCCGCGGGGCGGCCACTGCTGGAGGTCTCATTCGGAGGTGTACTCATAAACCTCATTCTATGTCAAACATCTTCACCGGGTGCGGACAGGCGCAGAAACGCCTAACACGGGCATATTGCGTTCCTCGGAGCGAGTTACCCACAGCCCGCAGAAGAGTTGAACGGCCCCGCGCGCCAGTGTGCGGCGTTGCCGGAGTGCGTCGATCCCCGGTGAAGAAGGTCGAACACAGCGGACACGAGACACCGTGCGAGCGTGACTGCTCTTTTCGTGGCAGCCAAGCACGAACTCTTGTGTAAAGTAAACAAAACGAATCAACCCTATGCACCGTTTCGCCGGGCAGTTTCCGGCGGTACCGCTCCGCCTACGCGGCGCGGGCTGACTCCTCATCTTCTCGAGTTATCAGGTGAACTGCACTATGCGTGATCTGCACAAGCTCTTTCGTCGGCATGCCGCCGTTTGCTTCGTCTTCGTGATGCTGCTCACCGGCATGCGCGCGCTTTCGCAAACACCTGCCGGTCCTGGACCGGAGTTACACGGCGTCTCTGGCGCGTCCGCAGCCGCGCCCACGCCGGACAGTCGCCTGATGGCACTTGAGAAGCAGAACGCCGACCTGCAGACCTCGGTTGCAGCCGCGCAATCGGCCGGCGACAACGCCTGGATGCTGGTCTCAGCCGCCTTCGTCCTGATGATGAGCGGGCCCGGCCTGGCTCTCTTCTACGGTGGCCTGGTGCGCCGGAAGAACATCCTCGCGACCATGATGCAGACCTTCGCCATGATGGGCGTCATCACGGTGCTGTGGGCGCTGATCGGCTACTCGCTGGCTTTCGGCGAGAACACGGGACATCTCGGATTCTTCATCGGATCGTTTCAGAACGCACTATTGCACGGTGTGGGCCTGGTGCCGGACAAGGTCTACGTCACGACCATTCCGCTGCAGACGTTTATGGTCTACCAGTTGATGTTCGCGATCATCACGCCCGCGCTGATCACCGGCGCCTTTGCCGAGCGGATGAGGTTCTCCGCCATGCTGGTCTTCATGGTGCTGTGGGCCATCTTCATCTACAGCCCCATGGCGCACATGGTCTGGGGCAAGGGCGGCCTACTGAACGCGGCGCTCGGCGGCCGTTTCCCAACGCTCGACTTCGCGGGCGGAACCGTGGTTCACGTGACCAGCGGCGTCTCCGCTCTGGTGTGCTGCCTGTACATGGGCAAGCGGCGCGGCTACCCGAAGGAACCGATGCCGCCGCACTCGCTGGTGCTCAGCTTTATCGGCGCCTGCCTGCTTTGGGTTGGCTGGTTCGGCTTCAATGCCGGATCGGCGCTGAATGCCAGTGGCCTGGCCACTTCGGCCTTTGTCGCAACACACTTTGCCGCCGCAGCAGCAGCCTGTGCATGGACCGCCGCCGAGTGGATCAAGACCGGCAAGCCCACCGCGCTGGGAGCCATTTCGGGCGCGGTCGCAGGCCTGGTCGGCATCACGCCCGCCGCAGGCTTCGTCACACCCATCTCGGCACTCTGGATCGGCCTGCTCACCGGCCTGTTCTGCTTCAGCATGGTGTTCTTCACGAAGGCAAAGTTTGGCTATGACGACTCGCTGGATGCCTTCGGCGTGCACGGTGCGGGCGGGACGATTGGAGCCATTCTGACCGGCATTTTCGCCACTTCTGCGATTAATCCTATCTTCGGAGCGGGCAAGGCAACCGGCGTTCTGGAAGGCAACGGCCACCAGTTGCTGAATCAGGTCGTCGGCATTGCCATCGCGTGGAGCATCTCTATTGTGGGAACGCTCGCCATCCTTTTCGTTGTCGATAAGACGATTGGGCTCCGCGTCACATCCGAGGATGAGGACACAGGTCTGGATCTGACGCAGCACGGCGAAGAGGGCTACCACGCGGAACCGGCGTACTGACGCACTCGCTCACCCTGCCGCTCCATCACCAGACAGGCGACAGGGTCCGCCCCAATCGGGCACAATGACGCAGCTTCGCGGCGCACGTTCGCGAGAAGGGTTCACACAAGATGCAGAAGATTGAAGCAATCATCCAGCCAGGCAAGCTGGACGCCGTAAAGGAAGCGCTGATCGAGGCCGGTGTCGAAGGCATCACCATCCTCGAGGCGCGCGGCCACGGCCGCCAAAAGGGTCACACAGAGTTCTACCGCGGGCGCGAGTATTCGGTGGACCTGCTGCCGAAGATCAAGCTGGAGGCGGTGGTACCGGACGAGCTCGTCGATAAGGCGGTCAGCGCAATCATCACCGCGGCGCAGACCGGCTCCATCGGCGACGGCAAGATCTTCCTGACACGCGTGGACGATGCCGTCCGCATCCGCAACGAAGATCGCGGCGACCTGGCCCTCTAGGGCTGCGGACCATTGCGCGGATGCAGCCGCCGCTCAGGCCACCGAAGTCCGGTCATACTGATGCATGCACGAGAAGGATGGCATGACGCAGGGGAACGCCGATCCCGAATCAGCACGGCGAGTCTACCTCGATCGGATGGTCGCGCTCCGTGAAGGCTTTCTGGCAGGCCGGCAAAGCGGCGTCGAGGTCATTCGTGCGCGATCCGAGGCTGCGGATGACCTTGTGGGGGAACTGTGGACGGCCGCCGCAAACACAGACACAAAGAGCGTCTCAGTAGTCGCCGTGGGCGGCTATGGGCGGGGCGAGCTCTTTCCCGCGTCCGACCTCGACCTGCTGTTTGTGGTGCGCGACAAGGGCGAGGAGAAGGCCGCGAAAGACACCATCCGGCACGTCACCCAGCAGCTTTGGGACAGCGAGGTGCGCGTCGCCGCAACCACGCGGACCCTGGCCGAATGCGAGCACTTCGATCCTGAAAACGCGGAGTTCACACTGTCGCTGCTGGATGCGCGTTCGCTGACCGGTGACGCCGGGCTGACGACGCGGCTGCTAGAAACTTCCGTCCCCAGGCTGCTGGAACGCGATCGCAAGGCCCTGTCCGCGCGCCTGATCGATCTGACGGCTGCTCGACACGCACGCTACGGCAACACCCTCTTCCACCTGGAGCCCAACATCAAGGAGTGCCCGGGCGGCCTGCGCGACGCGAACGTCTGCGGCTGGCTGGCACGTGTGACCGCCGAACCCAGGTCAACGGCAGCCGAGTTTAGCGACGCCTTTGCCTTCCTCGCCGCGGTGCGCTGCTTTTTGCATCTCCGATCAGGCCGCGACGTCAACGCGCTGGACTGGAAAAGCCAGGACGCTGCAGCTGCCGCGGGTATCGGCGTGCAGCATGGGTCACCGCGCGACGCGGCGAACTGGATGCAGCTTTACTTCCGCCATGCCCGTGTTGTGGCCAGAGCACTGGAGCGGCAGATCGACACCGCGCCCAGGCCGAAGCCGCTGCTTCGCCTGCCGCAGGCTCTGCAACGCCGCGGCACAACGGAAATGACCGGCATGCGCGTGGAGCGTGGTCGCATCCTGCTTGACGAAGCCACCCGAGACTATGACCCCGCGCACGATCCTGACGTGGTTCTGCGCGCCTTCCAGACCATTGCCGAAACCGGCGCAAGCCTGACCTACGCGGCGGAAACGCGCATGGAAGATGGCCTGCCCGTGCTGTCGTCGCAGATCGAGGAAGGCACCCCGCTCTGGCAGAAGCTGCGCCTGATCCTGCTGGGCCAGTTTGCAGGACAGGCGCTCCGCTCCATGCACGCGCTCGGCATCCTCGAGTTGCTGTTGCCGGAGTTCCACGGCATCGACGCGCTCGTGATCCGCGACGCCTATCACCGCTATACCGTGGACGAACACACCTTTGTGCTGATCGATACGCTGCACGCCTTTGGCACGCCGGGCGAAGGTGCCATGGCCGAGTGGAAGAAGCGCTTCGTCGCCATCGCGCGCGATCTGCAACATGCGGACCTGCTGTACCTCGCTTCCCTGCTGCACGACACCGGCAAGGGCCGTGCTACCGGCGAACACACCCATGAGAGTGCGCGCCTGGCTCGCAGCGTGCTGAAGCGGCTTGACCTGGATGGCTACGAATCGCGCCTGGTGCTGTCGCTGATCACAAACCACCTTGAGATGAGTGCCGCGCTCCGGCGCGATATCTTCGACGCGGAGACCGTTCGCGCCTTCGCGGTCAAGGTGGAGGCCCCGGAAGAACTGCGCATGCTTACCCTGTTTACCTTTGCCGACATCGACGCGGTACACCCGGACGCCCTTACGCCCTGGAAGGCAGAGAACCTGTGGCGGCTATACATCGCCACGTCGAACTATCTCGATCGCAATATCGACGACGAGCGCTTCGACTCCCGCGTCTCCAGCGAGCTTGTGCTCCGCGTGACACAGTCGCTGCCGGATGAGAGCCGCGAGGTCCTGCAGTTCCTCGAGGGCTTTCCGCAGCGGTATCTTCGCACGCGGTCGCCGGAGCAGATCCGCGCCAACTACAGCATGAGCCGGCGACTTGGGACCGATCCGGTGCAGCTCGACTTCACCTGGTCCGCCGGCCGCAGCGAGATCACGCTGGTCACGCCCGACCGGCAGTTGCTGTTTGCGCGGGTGGCCGGCGTGCTGGCGGCATGGGGCATGAACATCATCACGGCGGACGCCTTCAGCAACGCGCACGGCATCGTCGTCGACAGCTTCAGCTTCACTGACAGCTTCAAGACGCTGGAGATGAACCCCTCCGAGCGCGAGCGCCTGGTGAAGAGCGTCCATGACGCGATTGCCGAACCGGCGCTGGCCGCGCAGATGATCGCGGGCCGCAAGCGTTCCCGCCGCCGCGCGCCGCTGGTCGATGTGGCAACCTCCGTCACCTTTGACACGGCGTCTTCAACCCATTCCACGCTGCTGCAGGTCGTCTCGCAGGACGTGCCGGGGCTGCTCTACGCCATCAGCACCACGCTTGGCGAAGCGCGCTGCAACATCGAAGTGGCCGTCATCGACACGGAAGGCGACATGGCGATCGACGTCTTCTATATAACGCAGGACGGCCAGCCGCTGGATGCCGCTGGCCTGCCCACCCTTCGCGATCGCATCCAGACTGCAATCGAAGGGAACGCAGGTTAGGACGTGCACGGCCTCTTGGGCTGAGATCGAAGCAGCACAGCAATCATCTGTTCGCGCTCCTGCTCGATCGACCCATCAAACACCGGCTTTCCCGCCAGTTTGTACCAGTACTCGGCGTTCCATCGATCGCCCTCTTCCCGGTGCAGCAGGGCGTGTACCCAGGCACAATCGGTATCGGTGCCGGCCTGCGCCTCTTCATGTGCAGCGTTCCAGTCACCCTTGGCTGCATGCCACAGCGCCCGCAAAGCGCGTGTCCGAGACGCCGTCAAAGGTCCATTGGTGAAGCTATCGACGTCCAATGGTCCTCTCCCTCCTGTGTGCTCTACGATGAACCTACGATGCCGGCGGATCCAATTCACCAGAACGATACCGGAGCGCTGGTGCGCGTGCAATCGCTTTCAAAGCGTTACACGACCGGTCGAGGATCAGTCGACCTGTTCCGCGATCTAAGCTTCACCGTGTCGCCCGGCGAACTGGTCGCGATCGTCGGCGAAAGCGGCGCGGGCAAGAGTACGCTTCTGCACCTGCTCGCGGCGATGGACACGCCCACCACAGGCAGCGTGACGGTCGGGACTATCGCTCTTGCCGGGCTCAACTCGCGGCAGCAGGCCGATTTTCGTAATCGGACCATCGGCTATGTCTGGCAGTTCCACTATCTGCTGCCGGAGTTTACCGCCGCCGAAAACGTCGCCATGCCGCTGCTCGCCCGGGGCGTCAGGAAGGCCGAGGCGCTGCGCAAGGCGGAACACTGGCTTGATGAAGTGGAACTGTCCGGCCGCGCCGAACATCGCTCCGGCGAGCTCTCCGGGGGCGAGCAGCAGCGCGTCTCGCTGGCACGCGCGCTGGTTACCGAACCGCAGCTCCTGCTGGCAGACGAGCCCACCGGCGACCTGGATAATCGCACCGCCGAGGTCGTTTTTTCGTTGCTGCAGCGCCTCCACAAGACCCACGCCCTGACCTCCATCCTGGTAACGCACCACCTTGGGTTCGCCGCCCGCTGCGATCGCACGCTGCTGTTGCGAGAGGGAAAGCTCGCAGTGCCGGACGCTACGACGTTCTCTTCGTAGCACCTCTGGCTGCTCACGCATCGTTTTTCAACAGGCAGCGTCTAAGAATCACTGTTCCGTGCGGGATTTGCTGATAGTGTGTTGCCTAAGTTTGAGGGCACTACAAGGCTCCTCCGAGTGCGGGTAAACTAGAGACACAGGGATGCGGGAACCGGACCGCCGGTGTGAACAATCGGTCGATCCGGGTTTTCAGGTGTTTCCGCATTGTGTAAGAGGGTGCGGAGACGAGCAGGGAACCAATGGCCTCCTATGCGGCAGCAAGCCGCGGAGGGGCGCTAGGGGGAGCATGTTCGAGCGTTATACAGAAAAAGCCCGCCGCGTGATCTTTTTCGCGCGCTACGAAGCTAGTCAGTTCGGCTCGCCCTACATCGAAACGGAGCACCTGCTCCTGGGGTTGCTGCGTGAAGACAAGGCGCTGACCAACCGTTTCCTCCGTTCGCACGCCTCGGTGGAATCGATTCGCAAACAGATTGAGGGCCACACCACCATTCGCGAGAAGGTATCGACGTCCGTCGACCTGCCTCTCTCGAACGAGTGCAAGCGTGTGCTCGCCTATGCCGCAGAAGAAGCCGAGCGGCTAAGCCACAAACACATCGGTACGGAGCACCTGCTGCTGGGCCTGCTGCGCGAAGAGAAATGCTTTGCCGCGGAGATCCTGATGGAGCGCGGTCTTCGCCTGCCCACCATTCGTGAAGAACTGCAGCGCACCACCCAAGACAAGCCTGCGGCGCAGCCCGGCAGCAAGCAGCAGCGAGCCAGCGGCGCTCCGGCAAATGAACAGAGTATGCTGGCTGAGTTTTCGCGCGACCTGACCCAGGCGGCCATGGACCAGCAGCTTGATCCGCTGGTCGGCCGTGATAACGAAGTGGATCGCGTCATCCAGATCCTCTGCCGCCGCACCAAGAACAACCCCGTGCTGATCGGCGAGCCAGGCGTCGGCAAAACTGCCATCGTCGAAGGTCTTGCGCAGAAGATCGCCGACGGCGAAGTTCCCAGCTTCCTCGCGGACAAACGCGTTCTGTCGCTGGATCTTTCGCTCATCGTTGCGGGCACCAAGTACCGCGGCCAGTTCGAAGAGCGGCTCAAAACCATCATGAAAGAGCTCATGGAGAACCAGAACTCCATCGTCTTCATCGATGAGCTGCACACCCTCGTCGGAGCAGGTTCGGCAGAGGGTTCGCTCGACGCAGCGAACATCCTGAAGCCGGCTCTCAGCCGTGGTGAAATCCAGTGCATCGGCGCCACCACTCCGGCGGAGTTCCGCAAGTCGATCGAAAAGGATCGCTCGCTCGAACGCCGCTTCCAGGCCGTGAAGGTGCCGCCTCCCAACGAAGAAGATGCCATCAAGATCATCATGGGCATCAAGGACAAGTACGAGAAGTTCCACGCCGTCAGCTACACGGACGACGCAATCACGTACTCCGTCACCCACTCAAGCCGTTACATTCCGGACCGCTTTCTCCCGGACAAGGCCATCGACCTGATCGACGAGGCGGGTGCGCGCGTGAAGCTGCGTCAGACCACCCTCCCCGAAGAGCTGACTGAGGTGCAGAAGCGCATCAAGTTCATCGTGCACCGCATGGAAAACGCCATCGCGAATCACGAGTTCGAGAAGGCTCGCTTCTACTCCGACGAGGAGCGCAAGGAGCGCGAGAACCTGCGTGCGCTGCGCGACAAGTACCACCTCGACGACTCTTCTTCGGGCATCGTGACCAAGGAAGATATCGAGGATGTGGTCAGCCGCTGGACCGGCGTTCCGATCAACTCGCTCAAGGAAGAAGAGACGCAGAAGCTGATGCGTGTCGAGGAAGAGCTGCACAAGCGCGTCATCTCGCAAGACAAGGCCATCAGTGCCCTGTCACGCGCGATTCGTCGCTCACGTGCAGGCCTCAAGAATCCCGCGCGTCCCATCGGATCGTTCCTCTTCCTTGGACCGACAGGCGTTGGCAAGACGGAGATGGCGCGCACCCTGGCGCAATTCCTCTTCGGTTCAGACAAATCGCTCATACGCTTCGACATGTCGGAGTTCATGGAGAAGCACTCGGTCAGCAAGCTGATAGGTTCGCCTCCGGGCTACGTCGGTTACGAGGAGGGCGGCCAGCTGACGGAACGCGTCAAGCGCTCGCCGTACTCGGTCGTCCTGCTCGATGAAATCGAGAAGGCGCACCCGGATGTGTTCAACCTGCTGCTGCAGGTGTTTGAAGACGGCCACCTGACCGACGGTCTGGGCAACACGGTCGACTTCAAGAACACGATCCTCATCATGACATCGAACATTGGCGCAAAGCACCTGATGAAGCGTGAGGGACTGGGCTTCCAGTCGAACAAGGACGAGATCGTTCTTGAGAAGATGGAAGAGATGGTGAAGGCCGAGGTCAAGCGGACCTTCAACCCGGAATTCATCAATCGTCTTGATGAGATCATCGTCTTCACCTCGCTGTCCGATGCAGACCTCATGCAGGTGATGGAGTTGCTCGTCCAGAACCTGAACGCCAACCTGGTGCACAAGGCCATCACCATCTCGGTGAACGATGATGCCAAGAAGTGGATCCTCGACAAGACGCTGGTCGATCGCAGCTACGGAGCACGTCCGCTACGCCGCGCTCTCCAGCGTTACGTGGAAGACCCGCTGTCAGAAGCCCTGATCGCAGGGCAGATCACGCAGCGTCCCGCGTTTCTGGAGGTCTACCTGGGTAACGACAAGCTGTTCTATCGCCCGGTCGCGCAGGTCGGCGACGAGCAGATGGAAGGCGCGGAACTCTCGCTCATCTAAGCCGCACGGTGCAACACAAACGCGAAAGGGAGGCCACATGGCCTCCCTTTCTGCTGCTGTCCTGCGGCAAACTTTACACCATCGACTTAGATTTCTTGGCGACCGTGTCGAACGTATCAGAGGCAGAATCGGCCACGCCCGCAAGCTTGTCCTTGGCGTCGCTGTAGGCGCTGTTCAGAGCTTCGGTAGCCTTGGCGTAGGCATCATCCAACTGGCCCAAACCGCTCTTGTATGCGGCCTGCGCTTCCTTGCTCAAGCGCTCCGCCTGATCCTTCAGATAGTCACCGGCGTCCTCGACATACTCGCCCGCATCGTCGTAGGCCTCGCCGATCTTCTTGCGTGTCTCCTCGCCCGACTGGGGCGCGTACAGCAGCGCAACGATCGAGCCTGCGGTGAGGCCCGAGATAAATGCAATCCAAAAGCTCTTGCTGC
>CBAAAE010000023.1:0-23754 GCA_964658845.1 uncultured Novosphingobium sp.
AGCTTGTTTTGCACCAGGCAGGCCGTGGCCGGAAACAGCATGTCTGGCGTGACCGTCGCGACGATGATGCAGTCAATCTCGCTCGCATCGATGCCGCGCCGCTGCAGGCAGACACGTGCCGCTTCGGTCGACAGATCGCTGGTGGCTACGCCCTCGTCGACGATGTGCCGCTCGCGGATGCCGGTGCGCTCCATGATCCATTGATCGGTGGTGTCGACCATTTTTTCAAAGTCGACGTTCCTCAGAATGCGTGGCGGAACGTAGCTGCCGACTGAGGAGATCTTCGCCCGAACCGCAACCCGCGGCTTCAACTGCAAACTCAACGTGCTTGCCTCCGACGCCAGGGGAATGGCGTTTCAGTGTCACTCAAAGAGCATACCGCCTGCAGAACGGTGCGCGTGCTCTACCTCGGCGCATCCACGTTGGTGCTCTTCTGGAATTTCGCCCACAATTTAGCAAAGGGATGGTAAGCGCGCCTGGACTTAGGAGGAACAAACCCAGAGGGGGTTTGAGGAAGGGAAATGCCGGGTGACCCACTGCGCACTCAAGAGCTCGCTACCGTTGCTTCCTTCCGGACCTGGCGGGGTTTGCAAGAGTGAGTCGCGTAGGACCCGGCACTCGGTAAGTTTACCATCGCCTTCCGCGATAGACTAGACGGGATGGCAACAGCAGAAATCATTGGCGATCTGAGCGGCACTGCGGTTGCTGATGAGATGCCGGCGCGTCCGCGCATCGGTTTTGTCTCGCTCGGCTGCCCAAAGAACCTGGTCGACAGCGAAGTGATGATGGGCATGGTCCACCACGCTGGCGCGGAACTGACGCCGGATGCCGAAGACGCAGACATCATCGTGGTGAACACCTGCAGCTTCATCGACAGCGCCAAGCAGGAGAGCGTGAATACCATCCTCGAGATGGTCGCGCACAAGACGCACGGCCGCGCGAAGCGGCTGATCGTGACCGGCTGCCTGGTGGAGCGGTACCGCGACGAGATTCGCAAAAACATTCCCGAGGTCGATGTTGTGCTGGGTACGGGTGAACTGGACAGCATCCTGATCGCTGCCGGCCTGCAGCCGAAAGCTGTGCCAGACACCTCGCCCTTCAACATCCTGACCAGCTCGCAGACCGGCAACTCAGCCGTTGACGAGCCGGTGCACACCCACGCGCACATCGAACTCGGCGGAGCCGCGGCGCTCCAGGTCGAGGCCGCCCAGGGGAACATTTCCTCGGCGACGTTGGCAGAGAGTGCGCTCATCGATCGCGCCTCCAGCGCCGTTCGCAAGCACTCGCAGATGGAAGTGCCGCAGCAGACGTCGCGCCCGGAAGGTGACCTGCGCGAACAGCAAGGACGCTTCAGCCGCGACGCATGGGACGGCGCGACCGCCGCACTGCCCAGCTACCTGTACAGCGACGAGACGCCGCGCATCCTCACCACGCCACGCGCTTCCGCCTACATCAAGATCGCCGAGGGGTGCGACCATCCCTGCGGCTTCTGCATCATCCCGCAACTGCGCGGCAAGTTCCGGTCGCGGCGCATCTCGTCGATCCTGAACGAGGCGGAAAACCTGATGCGGCAGGGCGTCCGCGAGATCACGCTGATTGGCCAGGACACCACCTGCTTCGGTGAAGACCTGGGCCTGCGCGACGGCCTGGCAACGCTGCTGGAGTCGCTCGCGACAATGCACGTCGAGGGCATCGGTCGGATCAAGTGGCTGCGGTTCCTCTACGCCTATCCGAACAAGGTGACGACGAAGCTGCTCCAGACCATGGCGGCGCACGACAACATCGCGAAGTATTTGGACGTGCCGCTGCAGCACGCCTCAGCCACGGCGCTGAAGCGGATGAAGCGCGGCGGTTCCGGTGCGATCTTCCTGCGCATGATCGAAAAGGCCCGGCTGATCGTTCCGGGCATCGCGATCCGCACCAGCTTTATCGTCGGCTTTCCAGGCGAGACCGATGCAGAATTCGGCGAACTGGAAGAGTTCATCCGCGAGGCAAAGATCGACTGGCTGGGCGTCTTCTCCTATTCGGATGAGGAAGGCGCGGCCGCGTTCGACCTTGGCGAAAAGGTGCCGAAGCGGACTATCGAGGCTCGCCGCCGCAGGCTCATGCGGACGCAGTTAAAGATCAGCGCCAAGGCCCGCGCCGCGCAGATCGGCCGTGAGGTGGAAGTGCTGATCGAAGGTCCATCCGAAGAGACTGACCTGCTTTGGCAGGGCCGCACCATGCAGCAGGCACCCGAGATCGACGGCCACGTGCTGATCAACGATTTCGGTGATCGCGACGCACTGGTACCCGGCACCTTCTACCGTGCCGAAATCACTGAAGCGCACGACTACGACGTGGTCGCGCGTATTCTCGATTAGCGTCAACGTAGGAGGCATTTGGCATGGCGCTCACCCTCCCCAGTCCGACGTTCCGCGAACACGCCGCGATGCTGCTCGCAGGAACTCTGCAGAGGTATCTTCCATCTGAGGCGCAAAGCCGCATCCCGGAACAGTGGCGCGACTTTATGGCACGGCCAGTCCCTGAGATTGGGGCGGCAGAACGCACTTACGGCGTGGTGCTGTCCAGCAGCGAAAACTCAATCGAATACATGTGCGCCATTGAGTTGCCGTCGTTCGACGGGGTAAACGCAGAAGCGCATCGGCTGACAGTACCCGCGGCAGCATACGCGGTGTTCCCCTTTGACGACCTTCGCAGCATCGGATGGCAGTGGATGTCGATCTACTCCGAGTGGCTGCCTCAATCCGGCTTTGAAGCTGCCGCTACACCTGCCTTCGAACTCTACGATCGCCGCTTCGATGCGCGCACAGCGACCGGAGAGTACGAGATCTGGATCCCCATCGTTCCGCGCGCAAGAGATTAAGAGAGTATGCCGAACCAGACTATTCCCTGCCCCATCTGCAAGAAGCCGGCGACCCTTGGCGACGAGGACTTCCCTTTCTGCAGCGACCGTTGCCGCCTCATCGACCTGGGTAAGTGGGCGAGCGGCGACTACAAGATCACATCGCCGGTGCTCGACCCGGATCTGCTTGAAGACCTGGAGCGGGAGCGCGGGCGAGAGAGCGGCGAGTGACGCCCGAAGTTCCGCATGAAATCACCTCACCAGTAGATGCCGCGCCGGTCAGGAAAACGCTCTGGGCATGGGCTGTCGGCACCTTCTTCGGTGCGGGATTCATGAAGCCTGGTCCCGGGACATACGGGTCGGTCGCGGCAGTACTGGTCTGGTTCCTGGTCGCTCGTCATGTGCCGTTGCACTGGCTGCCGTTGATCACTCTTGCCATGGCCGCGGCGGCGACCGCCGTCGGCATTCCAGCAGCAACCCGTGTGGCGCGCGAGAGCGGACGCAAAGATCCGCAAATCGTCGTGATCGACGAAGTTGCAGGCCAGTGGCTGGCGCTGACCCTCTGCCTGCCCGCCATGCCGTTCGCGATGATCGGCCTGGTCTGCTTCCGGGTGTTCGACATCTGGAAACCGCCGCCGATCCGCCGACTGGAGCGCCTGCCGGCCGGCACCGGCATCGTGGTCGACGATCTGGCGGCGGGCGTTTACGCCCTCATCCTGCAGACGCTACTGCAACAGGCGTTGCTTGTGCAGCAACTGATGCAGCACGGTATTCACGTGCGCTAAACGCCGTTTGCACCGCGTTGACCATAAGGCATAGGCTCAAACGTGATGACGCTGCTTGATCAACTACGGGGCCACGGGGCTTCGTCCGCACCAAAGCTTCTTTCCATCCATCCCGCAGCCGCGATGCCCGAGGGCAACGTGGACATCCGCGGCGAACACCTGTCCACTCTCCTGCGGCCCGCCGCCAGCATCGGCGACACGCCTGCGCCGCTGTCGTTCACCTCGCGGGAGCGGGTGACGATGCGTGTACCCGAGGGCGCAGTCTCCGGCGACGTGGTGCTGAGCCTCGGCGATGTGCGGTCCAATGCGCTGCCGCTGAACGTCGCCGTGCCGCTGGCGGAGAACCTGCACCCCATTGCAAACCCGGCGGTGGACGGTGAAGGCAACCTGTACGCAACCTTCTCCGGATCGCGCGGACAGGACGTGCCGGTGTCGATCTTCCGTGTCGATCGCGACTACCAGGTGCGGCCCTTCGTGCGCGGCCTGCAGAATGCGAGCGGACTGGCGTTCGGTCCGGATGGCTACCTGTACTGCTCGTCGCGCGCGGAAGGCACGATCTACCGCATCGGCAAAGACGGCGCCATGTCGCAGTGGGCGGAAGGCCTGGGCATCGCCACCGGCCTGGCGTTTGACGACGACGGCAACCTGTACGTCGGCGATCGCAGCGGCACCATCTTCAAGCTGAACACCGAGGGCACGATGTTCGTCTTCGCCACGCTGGAGCCGTCCGTCTCGGCCTACCACCTGGCCTTTACTGATGACCACACCCTCCTGGTGACGGGCCCCACCACCAGCAGCAACGAGGCCATCCACGCCGTTTCTCCCGAAGGCGAGGTCAGCACATGGTTCCGCGGCCTGGGACGTCCGCAGGGCCTAGCGCTGGACACGGGCGGCAACGTCTACGTCGCAGGGTCCCTGCACGGCGAGCGGGGCATCATCCGCATCACACCCCAGAAGCAGGCAAGCGTCGCCGTCAGCGGCAGCGGTCTTGTCGGCATCGCCTTCACGGAAGACGGCGCGGCCGCGCTGGCGACCAACAGCGCGCTCTATCACGTCGACATACATGCTGAGGGGCGTCTGCACCGATAGATCTTCAGAACGTCCAGGAACACCATGATTGCTGAAATTATCGCTGTCGGCAGCGAGATGCTGACGCCGTATCGACAGGACACAAACTCGCTCGCCCTGACCGCGGAGCTTAATCGGCTTGGCGTGGAAGTGGCCTTCAAAACCATCCTCGGCGACTCGCTCGCGCAGCTGACCGAGGCGGCTCGCATCGCTCTGCGGCGCGCCGACATCGTGCTGTTCTCCGGTGGCCTGGGGCCGACGGCAGACGACCTGACGCGGGAGGCAGTCGCAGCCGCGCTCAACGTCGGCATGACGCGCAATGATGCCGTCGTCGAGTCGTTGAAGCAGCGCTTCCTCAAGCGCGGCATCGTCATCCGCGAGATCAACTTCAAGCAGGGCGACGTGATCGACGGCGCGGAACTGTTGCCCAACAGCAACGGCACCGCGCCCGGCCAATGGATCGCAACCGAGTACGAGGGCAAGCAGCGGTACATCGCCCTGCTGCCCGGGCCGCCGAAGGAACTGGTTCCGCTGTTTGCGGAGCAGGTGCGGCCGCGGCTCGTACACGTGGTGCCGCCGCAACACATCGCGACCGGTCAGCTGCGCATGGCGGTCGTGCCTGAGAGCGAAGTGGATGCGCGCACAGCGCTGATCTACAGCGAATACAGCGACGTGCAGACCACCATCCTGAGCACGCAGGGCGAGATCCAGTTGCACTTCCTGTGCTCCAAGCCAACGCTGGAAGAGGCGGAGGCGCGCGTCGCCGACGTGCTCGCGCGATGCGAGGGCGAAATGATCGATTTCGTCTTCTCGGCGCAGGGTGAATCGCTGGAGCAGGTGGTTCTGCTGATGCTCGGCATGCGGCACCTGACCCTGGCCACGGCGGAAAGCTGCACCGGAGGCCTGATCGCGCAGCGGCTGACGTCAGTTCCCGGATCGTCGCGGGCCTTCCTCGGTGGCGCGGTGGTCTACGCGGACGAGATGAAGACCGCCTTCGCCGGTGTGCCTAAGGAGTTGATCCAGCAGAATGGTGCGGTGAGCGAGGCGGTTGCGCGGGCACTCGCAGAAGGCATACGACAGCGCACAGCCGCGGACATTGGCATCGGCGTTACCGGCATCGCAGGTCCAGGTGGAGCGACGCTGAACAAGCCGGTCGGGCGCGTGTACCTGGCACTCTCTGATGCAGCAGGTACCGAGGTGCGCGAGTTCAACCTGATGGGCGATCGCGAACGTGTGCGCTGGTTCGCATCGCAGCACGCGCTGGTCATGCTGCGGCAGCGGCTCGCCTGAACGGCTGATAGACTCGACACGCCATGACTCCACTGCTGCTCTGGATCCTTACGCTCGCTATCGCTTACCTGATTGGATCGATTCCAACGGGTTACCTTCTCGTCCGCTTCTTCCGTGGCGAAGATATTCGCGAGACGGGTTCGGGTAACATCGGCGCGACCAATGTGGCTCGCTCGGGCGCAAAGGGTCTCGGCGTCGCAACGCTCGTGCTGGACGCGCTGAAGGGATTCGTTGCGGTTGTCATCGCGCAGCATTTTGCCCAGTGGGCAGGCTTTCCGAATGGCTATGATCTTGCCGCGGTCGCGGGTTTCGTGGTGATCTTCGGTCATATCTTCCCGGTCTGGCTCGGCTTCCGCGGCGGCAAAGGAGTCGCAACAGCGCTTGGCGTGTTCATCGCCTTATTGCCGCTCACAGCGGTATTCGTAGCCATCACCTTCGCGGTGGTCTTTGCACTTACCCGCTATGTCTCGCTGGCGTCCATCGTTGCGGCGGTCGCCTTCGCCGTGATTGCACTCGCGACCGATCACAAGCACCGGCTTATCGTGGACCTGGTCTACGTCGCTATCCCTCTGCTCGTCATTGCCAAACACGCCGGCAACATCAGCCGCCTGCTCGCGCATACTGAGCCGAAGTTCGGGAGCGCACCCGCAGCATGAGCCGCATTGCCGTGCTGGGCGCGGGCGCATGGGGTACGGCACTGGCGCTTTCGCTGGTGCGTCAGCAACGGCACGAAGTGTGCGTATGGGCTCACAATCCCGAGCATGCAGCCGAGATGGAGCGCGCACGTGAGAATTGCCGGTTCCTCCCCGGATTCTCATTACCGCCTGAACTCGTCCTCTCCACATCGCTGCAGAACTGCGTCGCAGGCGCCGATGTACTGCTGGCAGTTACGCCATCGGCATACCTGGGCGAGACCGTCGCCGCAATTGCCCCCATGTTGCGGCCGCACCACATCTTTGTGTCCGCTGCCAAGGGCATTGAAGATGTCACCTTTCGGCGTATGAGCGAGGTGGTTGCCGCGCTCTCGCCGGTACGCTTCGCAACGCTTGGCGGGCCCACTTTCGCGCGCGAGGTTGCTGCTGCACTGCCAACCGCTATCACCCTAGCGACTCGCGAGATCGCAGCTGCGCATCAATTACAGCGCGACTTCTCGTCCGAATCGCTGCGCGTGTACACGAACGACGATGTCATCGGCGTCGAGCTTGGCGGCGCCCTGAAGAACGTTATCGCACTGGCCGCGGGAGTCGCCGCCGGGCTCGAACTCGGCTCGAACGCTGCCGCCGCTTTGATGACTCGGGGCATGGCAGAGATCACGCGGCTCGCCGTCGCGTGTGGCGCACAACCCGAGACGATGGCCGGGCTCGCAGGCTATGGTGACCTCGTGCTCACCTGCACGGGCTCGCTTTCGCGGAACCGGGCGGTGGGCGTTGATCTCGGACGTGGCCGCGCGCTCCCGGACATTCTGGCCGGTCTGAACGGCAAGGTAGCCGAGGGTATTCGCTGCACCTCGGCCGCGCTTGGTCTGGCGAAACGGCACGGGATCGAGATGCCCATCGCGCTCGAGATGTACGCGATACTGCACGAAGACCGCGCACCGCTTGACGCGATCCGATCGCTGATGACACGGCCCGGGCGGGACGAGTAGCTCGCGTCCTGCGCGGTCCGTCCTGGCAGTCCGTGATCCCTTTTCGATCCATCATCCTGAGCAAAGCGAAGGATCCCTATACATAGCGAGCCGGGAGCAGAGTTCCGGGCTTTCGCTGAGGAAGGGTGTAAGCACCGTGCATCGACGGACGTCCCCGGGATCTTCGCTGCGCTCAGGAAGACCATCTAGGGGTCTCAACGAGTTTGCCAGCCCCCTGACCCGGCAAAGGTAAACTGGAGGAGATGGCTATTTCGCTCTTCAACCAGCCCGAAGACAAGCCCCGCAAGCCCAGTTTCTTTCAGCGCATGCGGCAGGCCGTAACCGGCGAACCCGCCGTTCTGGAGCCGCGCGACATCGCCTCTCCTCCCACACCCGAGGCCGCGCAAGCTGACGCGACCACGGAGGAGGACGCCGACTTCATCCCGCAGAATGCCTTTGAGCTGCTGGAGCGTGAAGGCGTCGGCACCCTGCCGCTGGACGACGTACTGACGGAAACGCCGGCAGCCCTGCGCGCAGCGGCTGACGCCACGGTCGAGCTTGAGCTTGGGCCGGAGGCGGTGTCACCCAACGTCTCATTTGCTGAGCTGCCGGCACGCGCGGAGCAGCGCAACGAGTTCGGCCTCAGGCCCATGACGTCTAATTTTTCCTTCGGCGGGTATGCCACCGCGGAAGAGGAAGACGCCAGCTTTCTAGGCAAGATGCGTGACGCCGTCAGCCGCACGCGCGATCAGTTTGGCGCGTCGCTCGACAGCGTCCTTGCACTTGGCCGCACCGTAGACGAGGAGACGCTGAACGCGCTCGAGGCCGTTCTGCTGACCGCCGACATTGGTTCGGCGACCACGCAGGATGTCATGCGCAACCTGCGTGTGCGTGCGCTGCGCGAGAAGGCCACCACGACCGAGTTGAAGGCCATGCTGAAGGAAGAGCTACGCGTCATCCTGAACGCGGTCGATCAGCCGACGAGTCATCCGTCGCAGACGCCTGAAGTGATCATGATGGTGGGCGTGAACGGCACCGGCAAGACCACCACCAGCGGCAAGTTGGCTGCGCTGTATGGCACGCACGGCCGCAAGGCGCTGCTCTGCGCTGCGGACACCTTCCGCGCCGCGGCGATTGAGCAGCTTGAGGTCTGGGCCAGGCGCTCGAACGTGGACATCATCAAGACCAAGCAGGGCGGCGACCCCTCCGCGGCGCTGTACGATTCGCTGACCGCCGGCAAGGCCCGCGGCGTGGACATCGTGATCGTCGATACGGCGGGCCGCCTGCACAACAAGGCAGGCCTGATGGCCGAACTGGACAAGATGCGGCGCACCGCGCAGAAGCTGGTGCCGGGCGCACCGCACCAGGTGTTCCTGGTCATGGACGCGACGACCGGTCAGAACGGCATGCAGCAGGCACGCCTGTTTACCGAGAGTGCGGGCGTGACCGGCATCGTTCTGACCAAGCTCGACGGCACCGCGAAAGGCGGCATCGTAATCGCCATCGCGCGTGAACTGCGCCTGCCCGTGGTATTCGCAGGTGTGGGCGAAAAGATGGAAGACATCGTGCCGTTCGATTCCGATGCATTTCTGGATTCGCTTCTAAGCGCCTAGGAGGTCAAAGAGTGGAAGCCAACGAGATCAACGAGTTTGTCGAGGGCCTTGAAAAGGGCGCCGAAAACCACCAGTATGCCGTTTCGTTTTCCATCAGCGTGTTGGCCGTCCTGGTCGCGCTTGCCACCGTCCTGTCGCATCGGGCGCATACAGAAGCGGTGCTGCAGCAGGCACGTGCAACGGACGAGTGGAACCTGTACCAGGCCAAGAAGATCCGGCAAAGCAACATCTCTACCACCAGCGATCTGCTGCGGGTGCTGGCTCCAACGAACGCCGCGGCTGCAGCCACGCTCGACGGCTACCGCAAACATACCGCCAAGTGGGACGACGACCTGAAGGAGAGCGACGAGAAGGCCCGCTCGTTTGAGGAGAGCGTAGAGAAGGCGGAACACCGCGCCAGCCGTTACGACTCGGGGGAAGCCCTGCTGCAGATCGCCGTGGTGCTGTCTTCGGTGACGCTGCTGACCCGGCAGCAGGTGTACTGGCTCTTTGGCCTGCTGGTGGGCGCGGGTGGCCTGGTGTTTGCGGCGCTTGGATTCCTGGTGCACTGAGGGCCTCACGCCGCATGGCTGCATCAGATTCAGCAATGCCCTTCTCCGTTAACGATGCAGCCCACATGCAGCGCGCGCTTCAGCTTGCGAAGGCAACGCTGGGCGTAACGTCGCCGAACCCGCAGGTAGGCTGCGTCCTGGCGCATGAAAACATCGTCGTAGGCGAGGGCGCGCACCGCTACGATCTGCGTGATCATGCCGAGATCGCCGCGTTGAAGCAGGCAGGCGAACAGGCGCGCGGAGCAACGGCTTACGTCACGCTGGAGCCATGTTCGCACCACGGTCGCACCGGTCCATGCGCCAACGCGCTGCTGGACGCAGGCGTCGCGCGGGTGGTGGCGGCGACGCTCGATCCCAACCCGCTCGTGGCCGGTCGCGGCATGGCAATCCTTGAGAACGGAGGCGTCGTTGCCGAGCACGGCCTGCTGCAGACCGAGGCACGCACGCTCAACGACGCATTTGCGCGCTTTATCCTCTCTGGCATGCCACTCGTCACGCTGAAGTCTGCGCTGTCGGTCGACGGCAAGCTGGCTCCGCTGCCGATCCAGCGCACCGTCAATGCACCTTTCTGGCTGACCGGCACGGCCGCCCGCGAAGAGGTGCACCGCTTCCGCCACGCCAGCGACGCGATCCTGACCGGCATCGGAACGGTGCTTGCCGACGACCCGCTGATGACCGATCGCAGCAACCTGCAACGCAGACGGCGCCTGCTGCGCGTCGTCCTGGACACGACGTGCCGGCTGCCGCTCTCGTCGCGCCTCGTGGAGAGCGCGAACGACGACCTGATCGTCTTCTGCGCGCGTTCTGCCCCTAACGACCGTCAGCGAGCGCTGCGGCAGCGCGGCGTGCTGGTCGAAACGATCCCTGTACTGACACCGGAAGAGCGCGGGACGGAGGGCGAGAGGGCCCAACTTGACCTGCGCGCCGTCCTGAAGCGGTTAGGCGAGATGGAGATGCTGTCCGTCCTGCTGGAGTGCGGACCGGGCTTGAATGCAGCGTTCCTGACCGCCGGCCTGGTCGATAAAGTCGTACTTTTCTTCTCTGAGACGGAGCTTGGAGACAACGCGATTCCCTTTGCCGACGCGGCGCATTCCCCATTCGCACTGATCGAGCAGCTTACCGACGTGGACCGGTGCGATTTCATGAGCGATCTGACCAACGGCGCGCGGCAACTGGATGCATGCGTGCGCGGCACACTGCACGATCCGTGGGCTGAAACGTTTGCGCTGACACCGACATCTCCTGTGTAAGAGGTAGGCTTGAAGTCATGTTCACAGGCTTGATTGCAGAGACGGGCACACTGGTGTCGATGGAGAAGAAAGCGGGCGCGGCGCGGCTCCGCATTGCCGCACCCACGCTGGCGCGTTTGCTTGCCACGGGCGATTCGATTGCCGTTTCGGGCGTTTGCCTGACTGCGCTTGCGATCACGCCCGATGGGTTCGAGGCCGATCTGCTGGAGGAGACGCTGCGCCGCACTTCGATTGCGGAGCTCTCCGCGGGCAGCAGCGTCAACCTGGAACTGCCTACGCCCGCAGGCACACCACTGGGCGGGCACGTGGTCCAAGGCCACGTGGACGGCGTGGGGCGGCTGACTTCCCTGACCGCCGTGACGGATGGGCCTCCGGAACAGACGGACTGGCTGCTGCGGATTGCGGCTCCAGCCGCGCTGACCCGCTACATCGTCGAGAAGGGCTCGCTGAGCGTGAACGGCATCTCGCTGACGGTTGCAGCCGTTGAGAGCGGCGCGGGCGGCACTGCCGACGTGACCATCGCGATCATCCCGCACACGTACGCGGCTACGAACCTGCATACGCTGAAGCCGGGCGACCCGGTAAATCTTGAGGTGGACGTACTCGCCAAGTATGCCGAGCAGCGTGCGCGAGCAGTGCCTGAGACGATCACCGAGGCTTCGCTGATCGCGATGGGATATTAACGACCAGCCGTCATCCTGAGCGGAGCGACTTTCCCACGGGCGCCTGTCTCGCCATTGCCGCTTCAAGCTTCCGTGCGAGAAAGCTCCAGACCCTTGCCCTTAGCTGGCCCTCTAGGGATCCTTCGCTTCGCTCAGGATGACGGCTCGGTTGCAGAAAGGCGTCGCTCAGGATGACAGCTTCTGAAGTTGACGGCTAGCCGACTACGGCAGACAACTCCATCTGCTCTGCGGCGGGTTGCTCGACATAGGGTTTGAAGTGCGCGCGGCAGCGTGCCTCGTACATGCCGGCAGCGCCCACCATGACCAGTTCCTGCGAGTCGCCCAGCCTCTGCGTGTGAATGGCTGGCTGGCCGCAGGTCATGCAAACTGCGTTCAGCTTTGTTACCTTGTCCGCCAGCGCCATCAGCGCAGGAACAGGGCCGAAGGGTTCGTTCGCAAAGGTAGTGTCCAGGCCGGCGAGGATGACGCGCTTGCCCATGCCGATCAGTTCCATGGTCAGAGGGAGAACGGCTTCATCGAAGAACTGCACCTCGTCGATGCCGATCACCTCGACATCATCCACGAAGTCGCCGGCGAAGAGTGCCTCGCGCAGGCGATCGGCGTTCGGCGTGACCACTGCGGCCTCGTGGGTCTGGTCAGAGTGCGACGCGATGGCCGTGCGGTGGTAGCGGAGATCGATGTCCGGCTTGAAGCAGGCCACTCGCTGGCGTGCGATACGCGCGCGCTTCAGGCGGCGGATCAACTCCTCACTCTTGCCGGAGAACATGGGACCGGTGATGACTTCGAGCACGCCGGGTTTCGGCCGCTCGTCCGTGAATTGGTGCATTAGGCTATCGTACCGGGTCCTGTGTTGTAGAAGGCCGGGCCTGAGCGCGGGCACGTCGATGCGAAGACGGCAGTGAAGCGGGCTCCTGATCATGGGGCGTCCAGCTACTTCGTAGTGTGGATCTTCACTGCCATGTAGCGCACCGTCGTGCCCGGCGCGAGAATTACCTGGTGCGCTACCTGCGGTTCGATGCGGATGATGTCGCCTGGGCCAAACGGCTGTTTTGTGCCGCCTTTGACACTGTCACCGCGGATCTCTCCCGGCGCGGTTTCCTTGCCGTTGACGATCTCTCCGCCGGTGATGATTTCGGCGCTGCCCTCGACGCCGATCAGCACGTCCGCGTCATCGTGGTGCCACTCGCCCTGGCCGGACTTCACACGCACGGCCATCTGAATGTTGCCGTCCGGTCGCGTCAACAACACCTCAGACCCGATGCCCGCAGGGTTGCCGGGAGCCTTCTTCAGCAGGTCCGCAGCCTTGGCAGTCAGCGCAGCATGGTCCAACGTTTGCGATGGCGGAACCGTCTGCGCCAGCAGCGGGACCGAACCGATGAGGGCCACGAGGGCGATCTTGCAGAACATGAGAACTCCTATACTGCTGTTCGAGAATCCTGGCTTATGAAGCGTCCGGCTTCGGCATGGGCTGCCATAGCTCGACGCGGTTTCCCTCAGGATCGGTGATCCACGCAAACTTGCCGTAGCTGGCATTGTCGCGCTTCGGATCGATGGTGACACCTGCGGTTGCAAGGTCCTTCAGCAGGGTATCCAGATCGTCGACACGGTAGTTAATCATCACCGCCTGGTGGCTCCCCTTACCGAAGTACTCTGTCGTGTCTGGAAAGGCGCTCCACGCTGTTATACCGGTGCCGGGCGGCACTTCGTCCTTCCACTCAAAGCTGCTGCCGTAGGCGGTGACGGGCAGACCCAGATGCTTGTGATACCAGTCGGTGAGCGCCTTTGGATCGTGCGCCCGAATGAAGACACCACCAATACCAGTGACTCGCGCCATTAGTTCCTCTCCTGTGAGATCGGTTCAACAACTACGGCGGTGCCATAGGCCAGCACCTCCGTCACGCCCTGCATGACCTCGTTGGCATCATAGCGAAAGGCGATGACGGCGTTTGCACCATGCTCTTCCGCGTGGAGCGTCATGCGCAAAAAGGCGTCCTGCCGCGTGCGTTCGCAAAGTTCCGTGTACAGCGTAATGTCTCCTCCGACAAGGGTCTGCAGGCCCGCTCCGATGGTGCCGAAGACGGAGCGTGAGCGGACCACGATGCCGCGCACAATGCCCAGGTTTCGCACCACCCGGTATCCCGGTAGCTCCAGCGCGGATGTGACAAGGGTGTGATCCAACGGCATCGCAGAACTCTCCCAGAAACAGCCGTAGTGTACTGCCTCTGTGGGTCAACGCAGGAGAAACGGTGGCGGTACCCGGCACACTGCCGAAGCAGCATCCAACCAGCGATGGACGCAAACCTTGCAGGTGAAATGTTCGCGGACTTTCTCGGCGCACTGCCGAAAGGTAAAGCGACTGACATACATATCCTGACAGATGCGGATGCGGACGGCCTGCCTGCCGGAGCGTTGCTGGTGCGTGCCCTGCATGCTGCCGGTTATGAACACGTGAGCGTCGAGACTCGCGGCAAGTTTGAGAATGCGTGGATGCCCAGCGTGCACGAACGTCTGCGTGCGCGTGCGCCGGAATGCCTGCTGATCGCCGACCTGGGAACGCGGCCGGATCTTCTGTTGCCGGGTGTTCCGACGCTGCTGATCGACCATCACGCACCCTTTGGCGTACCTCCCGGCGCGACACTGCTGACCAGCTACGGAACCGAACCGACAGCCACGACCGGCCTGCTGGCGCTGTGGTGCGCACATGCAGTCGCTCCCGTGCTGGCGGAAGAACTGCAATGGATGGCCGGCATCTCGCTGCTGTCTGATCTGGGAGACAAGGCTCCGTTCCCTGAACTCGCAGAGTCGAAAAGACGATTCGGCGTAACCGCGCTGAAAGATCTGACATCGCTGCTGAACGCGCCCCGTCGAACCGCCGTGGGTGATGCGTCACAGGCCCTGCAACTGCTGCTTCAGACCGAGTCGCCGAAGCACGCGCTTGCAACGCCTTCGCCCCAACTGGATGCACTGCGCGCCGCGAAGGTCGAGGTGGGCGAGGCGCTCGCGCTGGCGCGAAAGGCTCCTCCGCGCTTCTCGAACAAGTGGAGGCATGAACTAGGCGCGGACATGATCGCGGTGCGGATCGACACACCCTGCCAGGTGCATCCGCTGGTGGCGCAGATCTGGCGTCCGCGTTTTCCAAGGGCAGTCATCTTCGGCGTGAATGTGGGCTTTCGGCCTGGCTTTGTGCACTTCGCTGGACGCGCCCCGAAGAACGTGAACCTCGTGCAATTCCTGCGCGCGCATACGCCGGTGGGTGCCGACGGCACCTTCGGCGGCGGACACGATCAGGCCAGCGGAGGCGCCCTGCCCGTCGCCCTTTGGAACCCCTTTGCGGTCGAGATGGGCTGGGGACCGGAGCTGCAAGTCACCTGACCGTTCACGCATGAATCGTCGCGGACGCTAGAATCGGTGTCCGATGACTTCTTCCAAGGCCACACGTTCCAGCTTTCTCGCCGTACTAACCGCTGTGGCTGCTGCCTTGCTCGGTGCATCTTTGACCAGCGGGAGAGTTGCGAATGCCGCGCAGGCTGCAGAGGCGCGCAATGTGGATTGGGCTGTCTACGGGGGCAGCAAGGCGGGCCAGCGCTACTCGCCGCTGACACAGATCAACCGCGACAACGTGAAAGGACTAAAAGTCGCCTGGACCTACGATCCAGGTGAAAAAGGCGGCCTGCAGACGCATCCGCTGATCGTCGGCCGCACGCTGTTCGCGTACACGCCCACGCAGCAGGTGATCGCGCTGGACGCCGTGACCGGCAAGCAGATCTGGCGCTTCGATTCCGGCATCAAGTCGGGGCAGCCGGATCGCGGCCTCGCCTACTGGACCGACGGCAGGCAGAAGACCCTGTTTGCGAACACGCTGTACGCTCTGTGGGCTCTGAACCCCGACACCGGTAAGCCGATCGAGAGCTTCGGCAACAACGGCAAAATCGACCTACGCAATAACCTGGGCGCGGAGTCGCCCGCGGGCACGGTCGCCCTGACGACACCCGGCACCGTCTACAAGGACCTGATCATCATGGGCCTGCGCACGGCCGAAGCCGAGCCTGCCGTGCACGGTGACGTGCGTGCCTTCGACGTGCACACCGGTGCCCTGCGTTGGAGCTTCCACACGATCCCGCACCCCGGCGAACCCGGCTATGAGACCTGGCCGAAGGACGCCTGGAAGTACACGGGCGGCGCCAACAACTGGGCGGGCAGCGTGCTGGATGAAAAGCGCGGCATCCTGTACGTGCCTACCGGATCGGCCGTGTCGGACTTCTACGGTGCTGACCGCGCCGGCAACGACCTGTATGCGAACTGCCTGCTGGCGATCGACGCAGCCACGGGCAAGCTGCTGTGGCACTTTCAAGCGGTGCATCACGACATCTGGGATCGTGACTTTCCCGCTCCACCTATCCTCGTGACCGTGCGACATGCAGGGAAGATGGTCGATGCCGTCGCACAGGCGACCAAGCACGGGCAGGTCTTCCTCTTCGATAGGGTAACCGGCACGTCGCTCTTTCCTATCGAGGAGAAGCCCTTCCCTGCCAGCACCACGCCCGGGGAATGGACTTCCCCAACGCAGCCCATGTCGTCCACGCCGGAGCCATACGCGCGCCAACGGTTGACGGCCGACATGCTGACGACGCGCACGCCGGAAGCGCACGCCTGGGCCGAGAAAGAGTTTGGCACCTTCATCAGCAACGGGCAGTTCATGCCGTTCACTGTGGACAAGCAGACGGTGGTTTTTCCCGGCTACGACGGCGGCGCGGAGTGGGGCGGCGACGCTGTCGACCCAACGCGCGGCGTGATGTACATCAACGCGAACGACGTGGCATGGACAGGCGGCCTGACGGAGGTGAAGGCCGGCGGCGTCGGCGCAACCACCTACAACAACCAGTGCGCCGCCTGCCACGGGCCGGACCGCAAGGGCCAGGCCCCAGTCTTTCCCTCGCTGGTCGACGCGACGCAGCACCTTTCAGCCGGGCAGATGGCCGATGTCGTGCACAACGGCCGGGGCCGCATGCCCAGCTTCCCAAACATCCAGGGTGACAACCTGCAGGCGCTGCTGACGTATGTGCGTACCGGCAGCGATCTACCCTCAGGATCGAGTCGCAGCGAGGCGGCCTTTTGGGGTAACGCGGCACCACCCCAACCAGATCACAGCGACAAGGAGGAGCTGGCACCCGGCTCCGGCTCAAGCTCCGCGCCACCTGCAAAGTATCGCTTTACGGGGTACCGCAAGTTCCTCGACCCTGACGGCTACCCTGCCGTGGCGCCGCCCTGGGGAACGCTGAACGCGCTGGACCTGAACACCGGCAAGTACCTATGGAAAGTACCGCTAGGCGAATATCCCGAGCTTGCGGCAAAAGGCATGAAAGATACTGGCAGCGAAAATTATGGTGGCCCGATAGTTACAGCCGGCGGCCTGCTCTTTATCGGCGCGACTAACTTTGATAACAAGATGCGCGCCTTCGACAAAGACACCGGCAAGCTGCTGTGGGAGTACACCATGGATTTCGCGGGCAACGCGACTCCCGCGACTTACATGGTCGATGGAAAACAGTACCTCGTCATCGCCACCAGCAGCGCGCATAATCCCAAAAAGGAACAGGGCGCCAGGTACGTTGCATTTACTTTGCCTTGAGACACTTATGTCATTGACGCGGCGTTTCGTGACTGCTCAACTTCCCTTGCCAGATGTTCCGGCAGAAAGATCGTTGCGAGTCCTTCGACTTACTCTGTGACTTGTGCCTGCTGGTATATCCGATCCTGCTTGCAGCCACACTTTACGCCGTCCGACCGCTCTTTGACGTCAGCTCAATCATTCAGTGCGATGAAGTTAACCTTCATCATGCTTTCCAGAAGTTTCGGCTTGACAAGCGCGTCACGTTCATTCGGTAGCACGTAGTCTTACCGTCGTACCTTGAGGCATTTCGTGAATTTACGTTCGTGGATCACCTGCTTGTTTGCTGCTGCCTTTTCTGTTTCCATCGCCAACGCGGACACCATCACAGTCAGTGTCACTCCGGTAAGTGGCAACGGTGCGCTGACCCTGACGTTTGATCCGGCGACGGATGCATACAACTCGCAGGACGGGATCGGAACAAGCTTCAATGCAACCGGCACCGATAGCCTTGGAGACTTTTCAACGTTGGTCGGCTTCTACAATACAGCCTTCACCTCGATTACTTTTCCGAACCCCTGGGACTTCGTCTATGACGACCGTAGTCAGACTAGTTATCTCTACGCTGGACTCATCATGTACAGCGGGCCCGAAGCAAGCCCAACCATCCTGCCAGGAACCTACGACGTGAGCGCGGTGCAAGCGCCGAGTGACGCGACAGTCCAGATCAGTGTGGAGCCCTCAGTGGCGGTAACCCCGGAACCTTCGTCACTGCTGCTGCTTGCCACTGGCTTGGTCGGTATGGGCCTGATGCTTCGCCGCCGATTAACTCTTTAGTTTGTGCTGCAGTAGATATGCGATGCTGAGGCATGATCCTCCGAGCGTCGTGCTGCGTCCTGATCCTCCTTTCGTCCGCTGCCGCTTTGCCCGCCCAGCAGGGCAAGGGCGACAAGGGGAACTGGCACGCCGCGAGCAAGACGGCGTCTGCCACCACCGGCGACATAAGTCTGAGTGAAGAGCGGCTGACCATGGGCTTCGTGCCGGTCACGATTGCGAACATTCGGCATGCCGAACCCGCAGAGGTGAGCTCCGTCTTCGACCTGCCCGCGGATAACAATGAGGGCGGCGAACTGTACCGGCTGAACATCTCGTCGCGACGATTACTGATGCACAAGAACACGCTGTGCGGCGCGGATGACACCACCTACATGTTGACCGCGGTCAGCGGCAAGACGCTGCAGGTAGCCTTCTTTTCCGGGGGGAAACTGCCAGAGTTAAAGCCAGAGACGGTGGCGAACTCCACCAGCCTTTGCGGCACCTTTACGTACTCGCGCTGATTGCCGTACCACGCAGAAAGGGACGCCCGATGGGCGTCCCTTTCTGCTGTCTTTCGAGGAAGATGTTAGCGGCTGCGACGTCCGCCGCCACCCGAGCTGCTGCGGCCGCCTGAGCCACCGCGGCCGCCCGCACTGCCACTTCCACCACCGGGACGGCGACGGCCTGCGCCACCACCCGACGGGCGTGAAGAGCGTGAAGGCACCGAGGTTTCTTCGTGTCCCTGGCCGTCCGGGCTGGTCTTCCATGCGCGCGTTTCAAGCTGCATCAGGTCGTTCGAACCGCCCACGTCAACCGGCGAGTTGCGCTCTTCCTTCATCAGGTCCTTGTCCGCGATCCGCCAATCGAAGGTGATCTTAAGTTCACGCTCCATGCGGCGCGCATCGCTGCGCTCCTGGGGCATGACGAAGGTAGTGGCAACGCCGGTTGCAGAGGCGCGGCCGGTGCGGCCGATGCGATGGATGAAGTCGTCGCTGGCGCCCGGCAGATCGTAGTTCACCACGTGTGCGATGTGCGAGACATCGATGCCGCGGGCGGCAACGTCGGTCGCGACAAGGATGCGGCTCTTGCCCGTGGAGAACGCCTTCAGAGCAGCCGTACGCTGCGACTGCGAGCGATCTCCGTGAATGACGGAGACGATGTGACCCAGCTTTTCAAGCTTGCGGCTGACGCGGTCCGCACCGTGCTTCGTGCGGGAGAAGACAAGGTACGTGCCCGGATCTTCATTCAGCATCTTGTCGAGCAGGCCAAGCTTCTGATCCTGCATGACGGTGTAAGCGCGCAGTTCCACGCGCTCGTTCGGCTTGCTGGTAGTGCCGACCTCGATGCGCACGGGCTTGTTGACGTAATCGCGCACGATCTCGGTGATGTTGGCGTCCAGTGTGGCGGAGTAGCACATGGTCTGGCGCGTCTTTGGCAGCGCGCCCACGATGCGGCGGATGGCCGGCAGGAAACCCATGTCAAGCATGCGATCCACTTCGTCCAGGACGAGCATTTCCACGTTGCGCAGGCTGATCTCTCCGCGCTTCAGGTAATCCTCAAGACGGCCAGGTGTTGCGACGACGAGGCGCGGGCCCCGGCGAAGAGCATCGATCTGCGCGCCTTCAGATAGGCCGCCGCATACCAGAACCGAATCGCTCTTCGCGTTGGTGACGATCTTGCCATAGGCTTCGAGCACCTGCATCGCAAGCTCACGTGTGGGCAGCAGGATGAGAGCGCGAATGGGCTTGGTCTGGCGCTTGCCGGGCTGTGCGACTGGCGCCAGCGCCGGAGTTGCGTCCATGCGCTCGATCATCGGGATCAGGAAGGAGAGGGTCTTGCCGGTGCCGGTAGCAGCGGTGGCGAGAACGTCACGGCCTTCCATGGCGGGCGGAATGGCCCTTGCCTGAACGGGCGTGGGTGTCACAAAGCCTGAAGACGCGAGACGATCTTTCAGCCGCTGCGAGATGGCGAAGTCATTGAAGGTAATGTCGGTACCGGCAGGAATGACGGCGGGAACGGCGGACGAGCTGTTGGGCTCAAGCACTGCGGTATTGCTGGAAGTCAACTGTGATCTTTCTTCTGTAGGAGCGGCGCCGCCAATTGTGGCGCGCCAGCCTGCCAATGTTCTGAAGATGCAGGAATGCCTTGGTCCCATTTGGCAGGGGAGGCAACATGGATTCGTTCGGTTCAGCAAGGCCGTCCTAAACGACGTTGCTGCTGCGCGGCGAGGTCTCACGATGGGGACCGGTCTAGCCAGAGCAACCAACGCTTTCCCTGTATCGAGCCAGGAATGGCATAAAGCGAAGGTAAGAATGACGCCGCAGTCTCTGGCCAGTCCAATCCACTCAGGACCGTTCCTGCGATGCCTTGAGCCATGAGCTCGATTTCTAGGATAGCACGAAAGCGCGCCCAGACAGCTTATGGCCTTAGTGGTATACGCGTCATACCCGTCGATGAAGAACCTCAGTCGTGACGACTCGCTCTTCTTCATCATTCCCATCTAAACTATCGCTGTGTTTAATCTTCGCAACCTGATGATCCCGCGGGACCATGGCCCGGAACCGGTCACCAAGTTGAGAACTCACCTGGAACGAGCAAAGGCCTCAGAGACGGACGAACTCGGGATGCATGCCTGACAGCACGGGGAGTCCAGCGAGCGTGGATGACCGGGTGACTCCTACTCCTTCGATACGGGCCGTGCTGGTGCTGTTCCACATGCAGCTACAGGACAGTCCCACGTTCCGTTCGCTCGCACGCCTGCTGCAACAAGGTGAAGCTGCTGCGCTCGCGCTCCGCCTCTCGGTGTTCGACAACACACCAGGGGCTGCCCGTGTGACCCCCCTGGACGGCATCGAGTACGAGCACAATCCCTCCAATCCAGGGCTGGCGAAGAGTTACAACCGTGCGCTTGCGCGCGCGACAGAGCAGAACGACGAGTGGTTGATGCTACTGGACCAGGACACCGTGCTGACCGCGACCTATCTTCAGGAGACCCTGGACCTCGTGCAGAGGTTTGCGGACGATGCAGGGCCTGTCGCACTTGTGCCCAAACTGGTTGAGGCGGACCTTGTCCATTCCCCGCATTACGACCTTGCCGGCCTGATGCAGGAACGTGTATCGCGTGACTTTCAGGGCTTTTCCTCTTCACGGCTGCACGCATTCAACTCGGGTGCGGTCATCCGGGCCGCTGCGCTTCGCGCCATCGGTGGGTTCCCTGAAAAGTTCTGGTTAGACTTTCTGGACCATGCGACCTTCCATGCTTTACAAGCAGGCGGTGGCAGAGTTTACGTGATGTCGGCCGAGTTGCAACATCAGCTTTCAACTAACGGAGCCATCAGGGGCTGGGACCGCACGTACCTCGCGAGGCATGCCAACCTGCTTGCGGCTGAGTCGGATTTCTACCGGATGTACGGTGACGCGCACCAGAAGCGATGGTACCGTCTGCGGCTGGCACGCCATGCGGTCGGCTCGATGATGCGCTTTCGCCTGCCGCTGGTCTGGCAGCTGCTGCGTGCCCTGGTGAAGTCAGTATGAGCGCGACGGACATGCCACGAATGACTGCTGTGCTGGTGCTTTACCGTCTCGAAGCGCAGAGAAGCCCGTGCTTCCTGTCGCTGAAGCAGGCTGTCGCAACGATGAGCCTGCCGCCAGACCGGTTCACACTGCTGCTGTACGACAACTCGACCGAAGCATCCATCCTCCCGGATTTTCCGGCGAACATACGCCTCTTGCATAACCCCACGAACGGCGGCGTGGCGGCGGCCTACAATGCCGGCCTGCACGAAGCACGGACCAACGGATCGCGGTGGCTGCTGCTGCTGGACCAGGACACCGCGTTGACGAGCGAGTATCTTGACGAACTGCGCCGTTCCATGGAGACGGTGCCCGCAGACGTCGTAGCCATCATCCCCCGCCTGGTGCAGGACGGCCACACCCACTCGCCCCAGCACCTGCCCCGGCTCTCACACCGTCCGTTTGCGGATTCCCTTGCAGGTAAGTTGGAAGACAAGGTCTCGGCGTTCAACTCGGGCGCTGCAGTCCGCGTCGACGCGATCAGGCAGTTTCCCGGGCGGTACTGGCTGGATTTCCTCGACCACGCAGTCTTCCACGAACTGCAGGCGAGCGATGGCCGCATCTGGCTGATGCACGCACGCCTGGAGCATCGGCTCTCAACCCAGCGGCTGGGCGAGGAAGCGTCGGTGAGCCGGTACCTCAACGTTCTGCAGGCAGAACGCGACTTCTACCAGCAATATGGCTCGGCGGCGGATAAGCTTTTCTACCGCCTGCGCCGTACGAAGCAAACCGCTGGACAACTGCTGAAAGTACCTGACAAGCGCTTCGCTTTACTGAGCGCACGCGCCGCGCTCGGTCTGCTGCCCGCGACTCCGGCGCGCCAGCAGGAGACCTCCGGATGACTCGCTAACTTGCTTGCTTATGCGCTGACTCGCCGCTCTTAGATGTGGCAGCTCACCATGCCGCGCTTCTCCAGATATTTCTGGTGATGCTCTTCAGCCTTCCAGAAGGTCGTTGAGGGCTGGACTGCTGTCACGATGGGTTTGCGGAAGACCCCGGATGCGTTCAGCTCCCTGATCTTCGCCTCCGCCTCAAACCTCTGCTCCTCGGTGCGCGTAAAGATGACGCTGCGGTACTGCGTGCCCCAGTCCGGTCCCTGGCGGTTCACCTGGGTTGGGTCGTGCATCGAAAAGAACGCATCCAGCAGCGCGTCGAAGCTCACACGGGCCGGATCGTAGGTAACCTGGACCACCTCGGCATGCCCGGTGCCGTCGGTGCATACATCCTTGTACGTGGGATTGCTGAGCGATCCGCCCTCGTAGCCGACGGCCGTTGCCAGCACACCAGTCATCTCATCGAAACGCGCCTCAACACCCCAGAAGCACCCTGCGCCAAACGTCACCTTCTCTGTTGCCACTTCTACTACCCCCTGCTACGCGTACCCATTCCAAGACCGGCAACGAGCACACGCATTCTGATGCCTCGCGACCTCATTTGTCATCAGCCCGGGCGTGAAAAGTGCGTGACACCCATCTCCCTTGCTCGAGTGTTAGTGTTGGAAAACGCTCTTCCGGGAGTGGCTCTTGGAGGATGGTTTGGACAGGCGAGATTTTGTTGCATCGGCGATGGCCCTTTCAGGCGTCGCTCTCAGTGGTGGTGACATGGCAGCGCAGGCTGCATCAGGGGCAACACCCGCCCGGGAGTTCTACCAGTTGCGCCGCTACGATCTGCGCAACGGCCCGCAGACCGCCAATGCGCAGAAGTACTTCGCGCAGGCGCTGGTCCCCGCGCTGAACCGCGTGGGCATGCCGCAGGTGGGCACCTTCAAACTGGACATCGGACCGGAGACACCGGCGTACTACGTCCTGATCCCGTCCAACTCGGCCGAGACGCTGCTCACGCTCGACATGAAGCTTGGCACCGACACGGACTTCGTAAGGGCCGCAGCCGACTTCTGGGGAGCACCCGCAACCGCACCTGCCTTTCAGCGTGCCGAAGTGTCTATGATGTCCGCCTTTGCCGGTTTTCCGAAGCTCGTCGCGCCGAAGCCAGTGAAACGCATCTTCCAGCTCCGCACCTATGAGAGCCCCAGCTACGCCGCGCACATG
>CBAAAE010000024.1:0-23722 GCA_964658845.1 uncultured Novosphingobium sp.
AACTGTTCTTCAAAGGTGGCCATCGTTCCCCTTTATTCGGCTGCAGTCGGCTGCAGCATGGCTTCCAGAACTTCAGCCGCGGCACTGTACCGCGCGAAGGGTGCGCTGACCTGCACGCCCTGCACCATGGGCTGCGCCTCGGCCAGCATCTCCTGCGCAATGCGAACGCCTTCAGCTCGAGACGCCTCGGGTGTAGAAGCGGCGCGGCTCATCCGCTCAAGGATCGCGTCAGGCATGCGAACCTTCAGATCATTCTTCATGAACTCGGCGTTCTTCACGCTGGTGAGCGGCCAGATGCCCGCGATGACCGGGATGCGGAAGCCTTCAATGCGCTTGAGAAATGTCTCCAGCAGACGCAGGTCGAAGACTGGTTGGGTGATGGCGAATTCTGCGCCCGCCTCAACCTTCGCGGCAAAGCGGCGCACCTCGGCATCGAGGTCTGGCACGCCGGGGTTCGCTGCCACTGCAATAACGAAGCCCGTGCTTGCGCCAATGCTGTTGCCGCCAATGTCGAGGCCGTGATTCATGTCGCGCACGATACGTGTCAGGCCGACGGCATCCACGTCGAAAACGGCGGTCGCATCGGGGTAGCTGCCCATCTTGGGCGGGTCGCCGGTGAGGCAAAGAACATTGCGCAGGCCGAGCGACGCCGCCCCGAGCAGGTCGCTTTGAATGCCGAGCAGGTTGCGATCGCGACAGGTGTAATGCAACACCGTCTCAATGCCGACCTGCTGCTGCAACTGCAGGCACAGGCTGCCTGCGCTCATACGTGCGCTGGCGCGGGGTGAATCCGGTACGTTAATCGCATGGACACCCAGCTTTTTGAGGGTGCGCGCGCCTGCCAGTTCGCGGGCCGGATCGAAGCCCTTGGGCGGCACGATCTCGACCATGGAGACGAACTCGCCGCGTGCGATGCGCAGGCCAAGCGCGGACCGGGTGGCGAGCGGCGGTGGCTCCAGTTCGCTGGGTGCTGCCTTCGCGCCGGCCGTGGCAACGCCCTCAGCCTGTGCCTGCACCGCTCGCAGCGACGACCGCATGGCCTTGATGTGTTGCGGCGTGGTGCCGCAGCAACCGCCGATGATGGTCGCGCCCATCCGCATGGCTTTCCGTGCAAAGCTCGCCAGGTACTCGGGCGAGGAAAGATAGATGCTGCGGCCGTCCACGCAGTTCGGCAGGCCCGCATTCGGCATGGCGGCAATAGGTAACTTGGTTACCTTTCGCATGCGCTCAATGGTGGCAAGCACAAGGGATGGGCCATCACTGCAGTTGCAGCCCACCGCCCTCGCACCGGCCCCCTGCAGTTGCAGCACGGCGTCTTCTGGGGAGGTGCCATCCAGCATGTTCCCGTTCTCCGCGACGGTCACCATGGCGATGGCGGGTAGGTGCGCGGCAACGTCCTGTACCGCCTGCAGAGCTGCCAGGGCCTCCGCAAGGGAGACGACCGTCTCCACGACAAAGAGATCGACACCTGCCTGCGTCAGGGCGCTTGCCTGCTGTGTGTAAGCCAGCAGCATGGCCGCCGGATCTCGCTCGTCTGCCTTCAAACCGAGCGGCCCCATTGCACCCGCGACGAAGGCTTGATGCGCATGCTTCTCACGCATCCCATCGACGGCGGCACGCGCCAGGCGGACGCCCGCGGCGTTGATCTCCTCCACCTTGTTTTCCAAGCCGAATCGCTTCAGACGCGCGGCGTTCGCGCCAAAGGTGTTGGTCTCGATCAACTCGGCGCCGGCCAGCAGATATTCCTCGTGCAGTTCCCGCACCAGTTGCGGCTCTGACAGGTTCAGTTCGTCGAAACACCGATTGATGAAGATGCCGCGGGCATAAAACATCGTACCCATGGCTCCGTCGCACAGGATCGGCGTTTGCCCGAAGATTCGGTCGGCGGGGTGTCCAGCCGTTTCCGGCTTCGGATTGGGGTCGTTGGTCTGCGGCATGGCGGTGTGCTGCTCTATCCTAACTTCTTCGGCAAGACCTGGCGGCGGGTCGGCGGAGCGCTTTGTTATACTTCGTCAGGTGCGGAAGGGAGATTCCCGCGCCACCGTTGAGGTTTATGTTGAAAAGTAATTCCGTTGCGCGGTCGGCAACTGCCCTTCTGCTTGCCACCGTCGTCGTTCTCCTGACGGGTTGTGGAGCCCGCCCCTATAAAACCACCGTCAATCAGTTCGCCGGCCGGCCAGTACCGCCGTCGCAACTGACGCAGCGCGTCATGGTGGCCGTCTCACAGACGGGCGCGGCCAGCGGTCAACTTGAACTGCTGGACGCCAAGCGCGATATCCGTTCGAACGTCTTCACTGCGAACAGCACCTTCACCATCAGCGCGTTTTCCGGCAATGCCCTGCAGATCATCAGCTACCCGGAGCAGACGCGCGGATTCGTCTACAGCAGTGACGGCTCCGTGCAGACGATCAACTACTCAACCGAGGCTTCGCTTGGCACAACTGCGACGTCGGCCGGCATCGCCTCATCCTTTTTCGTACCGGAAGACACCCAGGGTGTCTACACTGCGGTTGAGCGCACAGGCAACTTCGTGATGTCCGCACCAGCGTCTGGCTCGGCAACCATCACATCCCTTGGTGCCAGCTACAACTTCGCCGTGCCCAGCGTGTACAAGGTGGTTGCGAATCCCGCACACACCGTGGTTCTGCTGATGTTGCGCAACTCGAACATGGTGTATCGCCTGCTGCTGCTGAACAGCGACCAGGTGTCGCCTCCGGGCGCACTGACGTGCCAGCCCCTGAACAAGCCCGTGTACTGCATTCTGCCGGTCGGAGCGACACAGGCTGACGGCAGCATCAGCGAGCCTGCTTTCCATCGGCCGGTAAACGCGTACTTTTCGCCCGACGGCTCGCAGGTTTACTTCCTAAGCTGCGGACGCGAGTGCGGTGGCACAGCCGCGACCGGCGATGACACGCCCGGCCTGAACTTCGCCAACCTGAACACGCTGCGCATCGACTATTATCCGCCCAGTGCAACGTACGTTTCGCCCGTCGTGAGCACCACTGCGGTCCCGGGCGGCGCGACTGCTGCACTCTCTGACGGCACCACGGTCTACGTTGCGGGGCAATCACCGCAGGCCGACAATCTCTACAGCGGCAACCTGTCGCTGATCCCGCTTGCAACCAGGACCGTGTCGGCGACCTATCCCATTGCCGACGGCACCCACACCAAGCTGCTGTTCGCGGATAACAACACGCTGTGGATTGGAGCCACCAACTGCGCCAGCGGCGAACGCGCGGCACACAACCAGAACTACAACTGCCTGACCCGCTATGACATCACGAACAAGGCGGCCGCCATCGTTCCAGCGGTTACGCCGGGCACCACGAAAACCGTGCCGTTTCCGAATGAGAACCTGGACCAGTTCTACTACGGCAGCCTTACCGGCCTCTGCTGGGTTGAGGGTTTGAACAAGGTGTACACGGCCTACGGCGGCCAGGTGCACGCCTTCAACACGGCTGACGGTTCTGAGATCGACAACACCAACATCACGGTGCAGGGTACGGCGAACGATGTGGCCTACATAGACGCGTCAACCAACGCAGCGAACTAGAACAAGTTGCGAAAAGTATGAGGCCGCCCGCCAACAGGGCGGCTTTTCTACTTCTGCGCGCGCGTTTCTGCGGGAGCACTCTGACCCACACGTTCGAGGCGCAGCTTGAACCAGGCTTGCGCGTCCTCGTTCAGCCCGTCTTCGTGCAGCGCAAACAGTGGCTTACCTTGCCACACGGCGGGGCTTACTCCCGCCCACCTGGGAGCGTGAGTCTGACTACCGTCAGGCATGAAGATGGCGTCGGCGCGGTCGAGGTAACGCAGCGCGGACGGCTTGAAGTCGGCGACATCCGGCTGCAGCACCGCCACGTACACGTCCGGTCGTAGGAAACGCAGAATGCTGTTGGACTCGATCAGCACATGGTCTGAGGCGGCAAGTTCCTTGCGAACACGAGGCATGGCGTCCGCGAGGTCACCCTGCTGGGTTCGAACCCACAGGACCCGCTGTGCACCCGCCGCCAGCATGCGCGCAGTGTCGCTGCCCGAACCTGTACTGCGTTCCTCGCTCACCGCAACGGCATGATCCGCGGTGGCGCAGTCGCATGGCTCGCCGTTTGCCGAACAAACGCCGTGGCCGTACTGCGTGATCTTCATGGCGGTCCAGTGCCGGTCGCGGGTTGCGGCCAGCAGCTGCGCCGCAAGCGTTGTCTTGCCGATGTTCCGGGTATGTCCCCCCACCACGACGATCGCCACGGTTACCGGCTCCTGCTGAGCCGCGCAAGATCGCGCAGATACTGCTTCAGCGGACGCGCCGGTCGGCCCCAAAAGACCTGCCCGGGGCCGCGCAGTTTCTTGCCGCTGAGCACGCCCGCGCCCCCGCCAAGGATGACGCCAGGGCCCACGAGGGCTTTTTCTCCCAGGCCGACCTGGCCTCCGAGAATAGCTCCGTCCTCGACCGTGCTGGAGCCGCTGATGCCGGTCTGCGCGGCAATAATCACATTGCGTCCAATGCGGCAGTTGTGGCCGATATGCACCAGGTTGTCAATCTTGGAGCCGGCTCCGATGCGTGTCTCGCCCAGCGCGCCGCGGTCGATGGTGGTGTTGGCGCCGATCTCGACATCGTCTTCAATGACAAGAGCACCCTGCTGCGGAAAAAGCAGGTAGCTGCCGTCAGGCCGACGCGCATAGCCAAATCCCAACGATCCCAGCACCGCGCCCGCCTGCACGCGTACCCGGTCGCCCAGCACGACGCCGGGCTCGATCACGACGCGGGCGCCGATGATGCAATCCGTTCCTATTTGGGCACCAGCGGCGATCACGGAGCCCGGCCCGACCGAGGTCCCCCGCCCGATGCTTGCCGATGACGCAATTACGGCTGACTCGTCGGTGCTGGCGGCGCGCGGGCTCCGCAGGTGTGAGGCCGCAATGGCAAACGCCAGCCGTGCATCCGGCACGCGAATGATGCGGGAATCATCAATCGCGTGGGCGATCTTCGCGTCGGCCAGGATCAGGCCCGCACCCGAAGCCAGCGCCTCTTCCAGAGCCGTGGACGAGGTGGCAAACACGACTGCATCGGACGTTGCCTGCTCTTGCGACGAGACCCGCTCGATGCGCGCAGGCGCAAGGCCGCCAGCCTCTCCACCGGTCCATTCCGCTACCTGCTGCGCCGTTGCCAAGACTTGACCTTCTCTTTTCGATGATGACACGGACTATGCGGTCGAGCCTGCAGGTGGCGGTCCTGTCTCTGCCATCCGTGGCAGCGCTCCGTAGACCGGCGGCTGCCCCGCGGGACGGGTCTTCCATCGCCGGTGCAGCCATAGCCACTGGTCCGGGTATTGCCGGATGTACTGCTCGGTGATCCGGGCGAACAGCGCGGTGTTGGCCAATGCATCGGCATCCGCATCCGGAGTGTGCTGCAGTTCCAGCGCCTCGCCGAAGCGCAGCACATAACGCTGCTCCTTTTGCTCCCACAGCAGAAAACCGGGCAGGACCGCCGCTCCCGTCTTGCGTGCGACTCGCGCCAGACCCGACGCGGTACACGCTTCCACGCCAAAAAAGGGCACAAAGACGCCCTGCGGCGGCGTCATATTCGTGTCCATCAGGATGCCGACGGTTTCACCTTTCGCCATGGCGTGCAGCAGCCCGCGTGCGAAGTCGTCCTTGTGCAGCACGCGGTTGCCATGCAGGCAACGGATCCGGTTCACCATGCGGTCGATCAGCGGGTTGTCGAGGCGCCGGATGACCATGCCCATGGGATGCCCAAGCAGCGAATGTACAAAGCTTGAAAGCTCCCACGCACCCAGGTGTCCGGTCAGCACGAGCACGCCTTTGCCGCGCCGTTCTGCCGCCAGAAAGTGCTCGAGCCCTTCGTAGCGCATGACGTCCCGCTCCACGACCGTGGACGAATATTTGGTCATCTGGCAGAACTCCGCCAGTTGCAGACCCAGGTTACGAAAGGTTTGCTGCAGCAGTATCTGTCGTTCCGCTGCCTTCAGCTTCGGGAAGGCCAACTGGAGATTCCGGTCGCCGACAGACCGCAACTTCCCGGCCAACCGGCCAGTGATGCTTCCGAAGCCGGCTCCGAGTGCCCTTGAGGTTCGCCGTGGGAGTGCGCGCATAATGCCGACAAAGCCAGCTAGCAGTGCATGCTCCGCACGATGCCGCAGCGTAGGCCGCTTCTCCGATGTTGCGTGAGAGCCCAAGTATCCAGTCTAACCCGGCCAAAAGAAAAGCTCCGGGCTGCCCCGGAGCTTGCCTTTTAGGGAAGTGATGTTGCTACTTGCGTGTCTCAACGAAGTATTTTGCAACTGTGCCTACGAACGGGCGAGCATCATCCGGTGCCGGAACATTACCGCCGAGGATGGTCTTGAAGGGCGTGGCCGTGCCGTAGAAGTTGCGGGTGTCATCCTGATTCTGTGAAAGCACTGTACCGTCGAGATCGATACCGGCGAACAGACCCTTCGAACGCGAATAGGTCAGGAACTCAGCGTTCAATTTCCAATCGGTACCTGCCTGTGCGTTGCGTCCAACGGGACCAGCAGCTGCCGCTGCGTCTCCGCCGATCTTGAACTTGTTCGTAAGCATATGCTGCAGGCCGCCCTGATTCATGGCTACCAGCACCAGATCCGTAGACTGGCCGCCAATCTGAAATCCGAAGCTGCCGCCCGTCAGCTGAACAAACACCGGTGCGCTCCAACCATGACCGGTGCGGCAGGTGGCAACGCCCTGGCCGTACTGCGCGCCGACAACGAAGGCGCCTTTCTTGAAGGCCGGAATGACGACGACGCAGTTTGCGCCAGAAAGGATCTGGCTCGGCACGGACTTGTCAGGTGTCGCCATGATCTCGTTGAGGACGTTCTGCGCGTCCGAGAGGCGCTCGTCAAGCTTTGCTTTATCTGCCGCCATGGCAGGCAGCGCGGCAGCCACCAGCGTTGCCGCGCACATTACAGTTTTGATACGGTTCATTCTTCACCTTTATCGCGCAAATTGACGTACGGGATGCGACCTCTCATGTGACGGATATGGGGCTAAGCAAGTTGCATGACGTAAACATCAAGGTAGTCGCGCGCGTTCGCAGCAGGTGGAAAATCCACCCGCGGCAAAAAAAATGGGGCTGCAGCTTGGGCTCTCACCCTCACCGACAGCCCCTCTTCTCCCAGGTCTGTGTTACGTAGGTATAAGATGACGGATTCCAAGGTAACAAACAAGTGACATTGGTCCTAGGACGTAGGTCAGCAGCTCAGGTGGTTCCGTTTTGGGCTAGTGTTCGCGGTACCGGTTGCCATCGACCTGCATCTCGATCGCGCGCACGGTCAGCGCCACGCGGTTGGGCACCCCAAACTTCTGCAGCAGGCGGCCCACATGCGTCTTGACGGTCTTCAGTTCCATGCCCAGCGTTGCGGCAATCTCACGGTTGGCTCGGCCAGCGATCAGCAGATCGATCACCTCCTGCTCGCGAGGCGTCATCCGGATCTCGGGAGGGCGCGGGTCCGCAGTCGAGTACGTGTCGATGAGGCTGGCCAGAACCTTGCGCGGAGCCCAGATCGAACCGTCCGCCACGACCTCCACTGCCATGAGGATCTCGCGCGGGCTGGCAGTGTACAGTAGGTAGCCCTTGGCGCCGCTGCCCACCACGCGCTGAATGTAGGTGGGGTCATTGCGGTTGCCAAGCACGATAAGGCGGAGCCCGGGACGCGCACGCCGAAAGGCCGCCATCATGGCCAGCAGGTCATCTTCGCGCGTGTCGATCACGACCATGGCAAGGTCGTCCTCGTGCAGCGTATCGGGTGCTGTCAGCGGCAGCAGATCGCACACACCTTCAAGCACCACCCGCAGACCCTCCACACGCAGGGGATCGCCGCACACTACGCCGATGCGTAGACGCAGGGGATGTGGAACAGCGCCATTGGTTTGGTCGGCCACTTTTTCGCTATAGCTTCGGCAGCACGATGCCCTGCTGCTTCTGGTATTTGCCGGCGCGATCGGCGTAGCTCACCTCGCACACCTCGTCCGACTGGAAGAAGAGTATCTGGCAGAGACCTTCATTCGCGTAGATCTTGGCCGGCAGCGGCGTCGTGTTTGAGATTTCCAAGGTGACGAATCCTTCCCACTCGGGTTCGAAGGGCGTGACGTTCACGATAATGCCACAACGCGCATAGGTCGACTTGCCGACGCAGATGGTGAGCACATCGCGCGGGATACGGAAGTACTCGATGGAACGGGCGAGCGCAAAAGAGTTCGGCGGCACAATCACGCTCTCCGCCTCAACGCTCACGAACGAACGCTCGTCGAACGCCTTGGGGTCAATGATGGCGCTGTTCACGTTCGTGAAGATCTTGAACTCGCTCGAAACCCGCAGATCGTAGCCGTAAGACGAAAGGCCATACGAGATGCAACCGGCGTTGACCTGCTTTTCGCTGAAAGGCTCGATCATCCCACAGCGCAGGGCCTGTTCGCGAATCCACTTGTCGCTCTTGATGGACATCTTCACTCCTGCGCGGACGCCGCGACCTGACGCTGCCGCGCTTCGATATCTTACGACACGCTCCAGGCCTGAAAAATCGACCTATGTTGGATACGGGACAGTAGTTGACACGGGAGCGGGGTCTTCCTAACATCGGGGAACACACCGCCAGGAAGACGGCCGGGCAAGCCGAGGGGCTATCAGCTTGATCAAGCAGGACCTGATCCAACGTGTCGTCGATCGCACTGGCCTGCCGCGGACGCGCGCAGAGCAGGCTGTGGAACAGATACTGAAGGGCATGAAAAAAGCCCTGACCCACGGAGACCGCATCGAACTGCGTGGCTTTGGCGTCTTCACCGTCAAGCCGCGCAAAACCGGCATCGGACGGAACCCGAGAACGGGAACGGAAGTCGATATTGAACCTGGCCGCGCAGTCCGCTTCAAGCCGGGGAAAGACCTCCAGGAACTCGACAAGATCTAGACGTCACCCGGGTCTACATCAGGCTGATCGCGTCCACATCCACAAGGAGCGCCTTGCGCGGAATCCCCTCCGTTTCGGCATGGGCCAACATGCCGCGCACGGCCGCCTGCAGGTCGCTCCGGCGTTGGGCCTTCAGCAGCAGGTGGAAGCGGTAGATTCGCTTGAGCCGCGACACCGGTGCAGCCGCCGGTCCCAACATCCGGATGCCCTGCACCGTCCGGCTGGTGAACCATCGTCCAAGCGTGCCGGCCCACGCGTTCGCCTCGCCCAGTTCCTGTGACTGCACCAGCACGTTGGCAAGCACGCCGAACGGCGGGTAGAAGAAGGGTCGGCGAAACTGCATCTCGCGCCGCACAAAGCCCTCGTAGTCATGCGCCGCGGCGCAGCGCACCGCATAGTGATCGGGATGGTAGCTCTGCACCAGGACGCGCCCGGGAGCTTCACCTCGCCCGGCGCGGCCGCTCACCTGGGTCAGCAACTGGAAGACGCGCTCGGCAGCCCGGAAATCCGGCATGCCGAGGGCGTGATCGCAACCGACCACGCCGACGGTGGTGACGCCGTGAATGTCGTGGCCCTTGGCGATCATCTGGGTGCCCACCAGCAGGTTGATCTCGCCTGAGTGGAGTCGCTGCAGGAGCCGCTCCATGTCTCCACGGCCGCGGACGGTGTCGCGGTCCATGCGGCCGATGCGCGCAGCCGGAAAGATCTCCTGCAGACGCTCCTCACCCTGCTGCGAGCCGGCGCCCAGGTAGTACAGGTGCTCGCTCTGGCACTTAGGGCAGCGCACCGGAACGCTGCGGCGATAGCCACAGTAGTGGCACTCCAGCCGCTCGCCCGGCTCGGCATGCACATCGCCGCCGTTGACGGGCTTGTGAAAGGTCAGGGCGATTGCGCAGTTTTCGCACTCGATCTTCTCACCGCACGCACGGCACATCACCACGTAGCTGTAGCCGCGGCGGTTCAGCAGGATGATGGCCTGTTCCCCGCGGTCGATCGTCGCCTGCGTCTCTTCGATCAGGCGGCGGCTGAAGATGTGCTCCACGCCGGTGTCGCGGAACTCGACGCGCATGTCGACCAGCTCGACCTCCGGCAGCGGTCGATTGGCCACCCGCTGATCCATGCGCAACAGGGCATAGCGGCCGGTCTGTGCGTTGTTCCAGCTCTCGAGCGAGGGCGTGGCGGACCCAAGCACGACAGGGATTCCCAGCAGCTTGGCGCGCATCACGGCGACATCGCGCCCGTGATAGCGCGGCGTCTCCTCCTGCTTGTAGCTGCTGTCGTGTTCCTCGTCGACAATCAGCAGGCCGAGGTCATTCACCGGTGCGAACACCGCCGAGCGCGTGCCGACGACGATGCGCGCCTCGCCCCGGCGAATGCGGTGCCACTGCTCGGCGCGTTCGTCAGGGGAGAGCTGCGAATGCAGGAGTGCGACTTCCCCGCCGAAGGCCGCATGCATCTGCCCGGCCATGGCAGGTGTCAGGCCGATCTCAGGCACCAGCAGCAACGACGCCCTGCCGGCGTCCAGCGCACGCCGCATGGCCGCGATGTAGACCGCCGTTTTGCCGCTGCCGGTGACGCCGTACAGCAGGTGCGGACGAAAGCCGCCTTCGCTCATGGCGGCGGCAATGCTTGCGAGCGCTTCAGTCTGGGTTTCGTTCAGCGGGTGCTCGTGCGCGTGCTTCTTGCCGGGCGCGTGTACACCGCCCAGGTGAAAGGCTTCGGGCGCATCCTCAAGACGCACCAGGCCACGCTTCACCAGCGTCGCAAGCGTTGATGGGGGCACGGGCAGGGTTCGCAGATCGCGCACACGCAGGCGTCCGCCCACGGCGCTGATTTCTGCCAGGATCGCGGTCTGGTTCTCGTTCAACTTCGGCAAGCGCACATCGTCGACCAGGACAGCGATCTTCTCCAGGCGGCGCGCATCGCGATCGCTGGCTTCCACCTCGCGCGTCAGCCAGCGCTTGCGCACCATGCCTTCGAGCAGAGCCTTGTTCGCACCCGTGCTGCGCAGGGCGGTCAGCTTTACGGCCTCGCCACCTTCGAGCGCATTCAGGACCGCATACTCACGATTCTGATCGTCGGCGGACAATCGCGAACGGCGTGACGAGCCTTTCTCCGCACCCTCGTAGAGCACGCGCTTGCCCGGCTCTGCAATGCGGTAGAGCAGCACCCGCCGGATCTCCGCGTTCAATGGCAACATGCCACGCAGCACCTCGCCCAACGGTGCCACGTAGTACTGCGCGATCCACTCGGCCAGGCGCATCAGTTCGTCGGGCAGCAACGCGGTGTCGTCGAGCACCTGCTGCACCGGTTTGACCTCGATGCCGGGTTCGGGTGCGTCCGTGTGCACGCGCACCACCACGCCCATCAGGCGCTGCCCGCTGAACGGCACCAGCACGCGCGCGCCCACCGCAGGCACGTCACCATGCACCGAGTAGGTGAACGCCCGCTCCAACGGTACCGGCAACGCAACATCGACAAACTGGCCCACCACTCCAGTCTATGAGACTCAGACAAACCGCTCAGGCCAGATCCATCTTCATCCAGACGTCTGCCCGGTCGTACTTGATGCCGGGCAGTTCCGACGGCTGCACGTGGCGGAAGCCGAGCGATTCGTAGAGGTGCACTGCGTCCTTCAACCGGGTGCTACTGCCGAGGAACAGCGTGTGCGCGTGAAGCTCGCGTGCCTGCTGAATGACGTACGCCAGCATCTTGCGGCCGATGCCCTGCCCTCGCGTCTCGGGTACCACGGCCATCTTTGACAGCTCGTACACGCCGTCGTCAAAGCGGATGAGCGCTGCGCATCCGACGATCGCGTCATCGGTGGACGCAACATACACCTGCCCGCCCGGCGCAACGATCTTCCCTGCCGGATCACCCAACGTCAGTCGATCCTTTTCCTCGATGCGGAAGAGTCTCGCAATCCATTCCTCATTCAGCGTGCGGAATGCATCCGCGTCCGCCTGCGATTGCATCGGGCGGAAAGAGACGCTGGTACCTGAACTCGCCATATTGCAAGCGTAAGACGCGGGCTGCGACGTGTCCATGCCGCGTCGACGGAGCTGGATCAGGAACGGGTTGGCGGCTTTAGGTTCAGCTCGACCATCACGCGCTGCAGGTCCTTCCACGCTTCCCCCTTCTGCCTTGGATCGCGCAGCAGAAAGGCGGGATGGTAGGTGACGGCACACTTGGCTCCGCGCACGTCGTGCCACTGACCGCGCAGGTTGGTCAGCGACTGCTTTACGCCCAGCAGGTAGGTTGCGGCAGTGGAACCGAGCGCGACGATCACCTTCGGCTGCACGATGTCGATCTGCTGCAGGAGAAACTGCGAGCAGGTGTTCGCTTCGATGGGTTCCGGCACGCGGTTCTTCGGTGGCCGGCATTTCACGATGTTGGCGATGTACACAGACTCGCGGGTCAGGCCCATGGCGCCGATCATGTTGTTCAGCAACTGACCTGCTTTTCCGACAAAGGGCAGACCGGTCGCATCTTCATCAGCCCCTGGACCCTCGCCAACGAACATCAGGTCAGCCGCGGGATCGCCGTCCGCGAACACGATGGTGTGGCGGCCGGCGTAGGCCAGCGGGCAGCGGGTACAGTCACCGATGTGTTCCCGCAGCGCCAGCAGCGCGGCAGGTTTGGCAGACGCCGCAAGTGGAACCGCAGGCAGTGGAGCTAGCTGATTGAAACTGACGAGTGGCATAGAAGGTGGCGCGAAGGGGCCGGAGTCGGCAGAAAAAGTATCGTCGAATGTCTCAGCGTCGACCAACTCGAGCGGCCTTGCCTGGACGGTCGAGGGCGGCGCGATCACGATCTCAGGCCCTGACCTCGGACGCATCGAGACAGGTGATGTTGGACGGATTGCTGGGCTTGGAATCACAGCCTGCGGGCGCGGTACTGAGACGACCGCGATACGTTCCTTAGGCGCCGGGCCGTTTGAAGCTTCCGGCACGGCCGTCCGCATGACTTCCTGTGCCTGCAATCGCAGCGCATCATCCGGCTCGCCCTGGCGATACAGGTCATACACGCCAAGGTCGCGCAGGTAGTCCAGATAACCGCGCAGCGCTTCGCCCGTCAGACTCATGCAGTGATTCTAAAAGGCGGAGGCACCCACTGCCGCCGGGTTTAGAACAACGCGCTCAGACAAGTCTAAAAAGCAGAAGGTGAGATGATCTTTGGAGATGGTACGACTACGTAGCGGACCAGGCCAGTGCGGATCTCGTCCTGAGCCACACGGCATGCCTTCATGCTGGTGGGCGACATCAGTGGAGTAGCGCCAGACTGCAATTGCCGTGCGCGCCGTGCCGCGCCCTTTACCAGGCTGTACTTGTTGTGGAGTCCATCGTGGTCGCTCATTAGGCTAGCCCCCAGTACTGCATGGCCTACTGTAACTCACATTGACGCGTGTTGGCGTTGGAAAAGCGCCTGAAAGCGAAACATTTGTTCAATGTTGAGCAGACAGTCACGCGGAGAACTCATCCAATACCCGCTTGAGGCGCAGCGGCGTTTGTGCCGTCCTGCAACAATCGGCCAGCGAGATAGACTCTTCTTCGCCGCGTGCGTGCAGAACGATGGCACGCAACTCCGCCGCGGCCGTGTCCAGGATGTCATTCACGATGGCGAACTCATAGCGAGACACATACGCCAGTTCGGCGCGAGCCTGTTGCAGTCTTAGCTCGATCACGGCTTCGTCGGTCATGTGCTCTGCTGCGCTGCGATTGCGCAGACGTTTTTCCAACACAGCCGGACCAGGCGGCATGATGAAGATAGACACCGCCTTTGGCATCCGTTCCATCACCTGCATCGCACCCTGCACATCAATGTCCAGCAGCAGATCTCGGCCATGCTCTGCTGCCAGTGCGAGTGCGGATCGCGCCGTACCGTAGTAGTTGCCGAAGACCTCGGCCCACTCCAGAAACGCGTCGCCCGCGATCATGCGTTCAAACGCTTCGCGCGTGGTGAAGTGGTACTCGCGACCGTTTTCTTCGGAGCCGCGCGGCAGACGCGTGGTGTACGACACGGAAAATTCTAGCCCTTCCACAAACTTGCGTAACTCATTCACAAGTGTGGATTTCCCGGAGCCGCTCGGTGCCGAAATGATGAAAAGAATGCCTGCCATGATCCTGGTGTATAGCTGAAGTTATACGCCAGCCGCGGGGAGTGCCACTTGATCTGCTTCGACCGGCGGAGCATCTGCAAACTGCATGGAGTAAAGCCGATGGTACGTACCGCCAGCCTGGATGAGTTCGGCATGGGTTCCGCTCTCAGCAATGCGGCCCCGCTCGATGACGATAATGCGGTCTGCCCGGCGCACGGTGGACAGTCGATGCGCAATCACCAGCACGGTGCGATCGCTCATCAGGTTCGACAGTGCCGCCTGTACCAGCGACTCGCTTTCCGCATCGAGCGATGAGGTCGCCTCGTCAAGGATGAGGATCGGCGCGTTCTTCAGGATGGCGCGAGCGATGGCAAGCCGCTGACGCTCGCCGCCTGACAGCCGGAAGCCGCGTTCGCCGATGACCGTGTTGTAACCCTCGGGCATGCGTTCGATGAAGTCGTGCGCCAGGGCCGCGCGGGCAGCGGCCTCCACGCGCTCTCTCGGCACATCGGGCCGGCCATACGCGATGTTGTTGCGCACGGTGTCGTTGAACAGCACGGTCTCCTGCGTGACGGTGCCGATCTGCGACCTGAGGCTGCTCACCTTGATGTCGCGGAGGTCCTCCCCGTCGACGGTGATGCTGCCCTCGGTCGGATCGAAGAAGCGTGGGATCAGGTTGATCAGCGTCGACTTGCCTGCGCCGCTGGGCCCGACAATCGCAACCACCTCGCCTCGCTGCACATACAGGCTGACGCTGTGCAGTACCTGCTTGTAACGGTGCTCATCTTCGTCGTCCCGGTAAGAAAAGCTCACCTCGCGAAACCGAATGCCTTCTGAAAAAGGCTGCAACGTAGGCGCGCCCTTCTTTTCGGGTACTTCATCCTGTTCGTCAAGAAAGAGAAAGATCTTCTCGCTGGCGCCGAGCGCCTGCTGAAAGCTGTTGTAGAAGACAGCGAATTTGCGCACAGGATCGTACAGCGCAAAGACCGCAATCAGGAACGTAATGAACGAGCCCGCGGTCATGCGATGATGCACGATCCTGTCACGGCCGATCAGCAGCAGCAACGCGATCGCAGCGGATCCAAGCGCATCCATCAACGGCGAAGAAATCGCCTGCACGCTGATGGATCGCATGTTCGCGCGCAACAATCGGCGTGCCGCGCGGCGGAACCGATTCATCTCCCACAGCTCCATGCCGAAAGCCTTGACGATGCGATTGCCCGTCAGCGTTTCATGCAGGATGTTCTGGATGTCGGACAGCTTGTCCTGGCCGCCGCGCGTGGTGCGGCGCACGCCACGACCGATCTTGCGTGCGGAAAGAAAGATCACCAGCGTAAAGCCAAGCAGCACCCACGCCAGCTTGCCGCCCGCAATCACGACAACAAAGGCTGTAAAAATCAGCGTGAAAAACTGCTGCAGAAAGTCACTCAGGACCGTGGACATGGCGACCTGCACACGCTCGATATCGTTGATCAGCGTGGAGAGCAGCGCGCCCGTCGTATAGCGCTGGAAGAACGGAACCGACCTGCGCAGGACGGCGTTGTACAAGTCGTTTCGCAGGTCGGTGATCATGCCGAAGCCCGCGTAGTTGATCAGGTAAGTGCCGGCGTAATCGCAGATTGACTTAACGGCCGCCGACACCACCAGCGCAAACGCGACGATGGTCCAAGCATTATGAAAATGGCTTGGAACAAACCGTTGCAGGTTGATCATCCATGCCGTGTGCGGCACTTTGAAGACAAGGATTTTGGTCGGTTGCGCCTCCGCGCTCAGCACGTTATCGAGGATCGGCTTGACCAGCAGGATGCGGATCGCAGCCATCGCACCCACCACGGCCATTAATGCAACTGAGAGCAGCGCATACGGCGTGTAGGGACGGAGGTAGTGAAGCAGGCGCAGGATGCGTTTCATCGTGCCGTGGTCCGCGTCACTGCAGGCGTGTGTCTCACTGCATCGATTCTATCTACCTGCCCCCACCGCGCATACCCTCACGCCATGGAGGAAGATGTATGCAGGGATCGCGCTACCCAGTACGAAAAAAGTTCCGGGGATGACGAAGATCAGCTTCGAGCCGTCAGTGCGCCACGCATTTCTGATCGTCAGGCCTGTCAGTCCAAAGCCCAGCAGGCAGAACAGCAGGATCGGTGTTCGATGCTCGCAATAACTATGCGCGGTAACGACCAGCACGGTGAGACTGCTGAACACATAAAGAATGCCGCCGAAAAGGCTGGCGAGAAAGATGCGGACTTCGGTTTGCTTCAAGTCATGGACCCCGTCAGCGCGGCATATCGCGATGCGAGACTTTCGCGCGATAGCCCGCATCACTCAGCCGCTTCTTCATATCTTCCGCGATGGCGACGGAGCGGTGCTGTCCGCCGGTGCAGCCGAACGCAATGGTCAGGTAGCTCTTGCCTTCTTTCACGTAATGCGGCAGCAGGAACAGCAGGAGCTCCTCGGTACGCTGGATGAATTCTTTCGTCTGCGGGAAGCCCATGACATATCCAGCCACCTGCGGATCGCGGCCGGTCAGCGGCCGGAACTCTGGGATGAAGTGCGGGTTCGGCAGAAAGCGCACGTCGAAGACCAGATCGGCCTCAGGCGGCACGCCGTTCTTGAAACCGAAGCTGATGGTAGACAGCAGCAGCGGCTGCTCGCCCTCTTTGCGGCTGAACTGCGCGTTGATATGCGCCCGCAGCTCGTGCACGTTGAACTTCGAGGTATCCAGCAGCACGTCGGCAAGGTTGCGGATCGGCTCCATCCGCCGGCGCTCATCGGCGATGCTTTCGCTGACAAGTTCATCGCGCCGAAGCGGGTGCGGCCGGCGCGTTTCAGAGTAGCGCCGTACCAGCGCGTCATCCGACGCCTCAAGGTAGACCACCGTCGCGGATAAAACCGTGCGGACCTGCTGCAGGATGGCCGGAAAACGGTCGATCAGGCCTTCGCGCACGTCCACGCCGATCACCGCGCGCGTGATTTCGTTCGAACTTCGCACGAGTGCCGCGAACTGCGGAATCAGCTCAAAGGGCAGGTTATCGACGGCGTAGTAGCCGAGATCTTCAAACGCTTTCAAGGCAGAGAGTTTGCCGGCTCCGGAGAGGCCGGTCAGCACAACCAGCTCGCCGGAGACAGGCTGCGGCTTTTCGGCAGCACCTGCGGTGTTATCCCGCAGCGATGGATCCAGGGGCTCCGCAGCCGGCGGGGCGGCGCGCTTTGCGCCTGCCTTCTTTTTTGGAGTTTTCGGAGTTTCCGAAGTGCGGCGGGTTGCCATGCGGCTTATGCTAGCACCGGCAGCATGGCAGACCCGCTCACGCGGTGCCTATGCAGCTTCGATATCCTGCTCGTCGTGCAACTCGCCGTCGTCCATCGCGGCGATGGCCTTGCCGACACCTGTCTTGCTCTGCGACAGACGCTTCGATTCCGGATCGGTCTGCTCGTTGATATCCACATCTGAACTCTGCAGGCGGACGGAACCAGTGGCTGTATGTTCCGGATGGTGGCGTGTGCTCACGACCTTTTTACGGGCCTTCACAGCCTGCTGCTCGACCTTGTCGAGCGCGTCTTTCAGGGCGACCTCAATCTCTTTCGCCGAGGTCTGCGAGGAGAAATCGCTGATAGTATTGCGGACCGTTACTTCTGCTTCACAGCGGTTCTTCTCGCAGGAAAGCACCACCTTTGCGGTGCACTTCGGACCAAGCACTCTCTCAATTCGTGCCAGGGCTTCTTCCGTCTGCGCCCGCAGCTTTGGTGTTACCTGCGTGCCTCTACCGGTGATCTCTAGATCCATCGGGTATACCTCCTGAACTGCATTCTTAGGATGGTACGCCTGAAACCGTGCACAACCAGGTCAGCTGCGGCAGCGGCGTTGGTGCGTACTGGGGATGTTCATGTCCTCACGATATTTTGCAACGGTTCGACGGGTGACCTGGATGCCCTGCCGCTGCAGCTCTGCGGCAAGCGCGTCGTCCGTCAGCGGCTTGCTTGCGTCTTCGTCCTCGATCAGCTTGCGGACTTTTTTCTTCAGGAGCATCAGCGGCAGATCGCCGCCTTCAGGACCGTTCACGCCCTCTGAAAAGAAGTAGCGCAACTCAAAGACGCCCTGCGGTGTGTGGACGTACTTGTTGGCCACCGCGCGGCTCACAGTGGAGGGATGCACGCCGATCTCCTCCGCCACCTCCTTGATCATCATCGGCCGGAGCGCGTCTACGCCATGCTCAAGAAAATCACCCTGGCGCCGCAGGATCGACTCGCACGTGCGCACGATGGTGTTCTTGCGCTGCTCGATATTGCGCAGCAGCTGGATCGCAGACCGGTAGCGTTCCTTGACGTAGTCCTTGACCTCGCGATCGGTGCCCTTCTGCCGCAGCATGCGGCGGTAGCCGGCGTTCAGACGCAGCGCGGGCAGATCCTCTTCGTTCATCACGACGACCCACTCTTCGCCGCGCTTCGCAAAGGCGACATCCGGCTCGATCAGGCGCGTCTCCGTCTGGTTGTAGCGCTGTCCCGGTCGCGGATCGAGCGATCGCACGGCCTCGACTGCCGCGTTGACCTGCTCTGCCGTGGCGCCCAGTAGGCGCGACAACTCGCGCATGTCGCGCTTCTGCAGCAATGGCAGATGGTCGTGAACGATTCTGCAGGCAAGCTGCATCTGCACGCGGCGCGTCTCGAGCGCGGGTAGCGGCGACTGCGCCTCATCCACAGGCTTGGCGGCGCGTAGCATGCTCGCCGCGACCTCGAAGATCTCGGCATGCAGTTGCAACAGAAGGCACTCACGCAGGTCACGTGCGCCGATGCCGATGGGGTCGAGCATCTGTATCACGGCACGGGCTTCCGCCATCAGCACCGGCGTCACAAGCGCGTCTTCGTGCTGCGTCGCGAGCTCTTCGTCCGTCAGCGGCAGGTACCCGCTCTCTTCCAGATTGCCGACGATGATCTCTGTCGCGGCGCGGAGCTCCGGCCGCAGCGTCATGGACCCAAGCTGCCACAGCAGATGGTCGCTCAGCGTGCGGGGCTTTGAAAGAAAGTTCTCAAAGGATGGTGCATCGACATCCTCAAAGCTGGAACCGGGGCCGTTTGCGCGGAAGCCCGGGTCAAGGTAGTCCTGAAAGTAGCTGCCAAAATCGATCTCGTCGAATGGATCTTTCTCCGTGCGCTCCGCCTCCGCAACCTTCTGCTCGGCGGAACGTTCCCGGTCGCCATCGCGGGCGGCAAGCTCTTCAAAACTCGCGGTGCTCTCGTCGATCTCCTCCAGCACAGGATTTTCGACCACTTCCGCGTTGATCATCTCTTTCAGCTCAAGTTTGTTGAGCGCAAGAACGCTGACCATCTGCACCAGGCCGGGGGTCAACACCTGACGTTGGGAGACACGGAGGTTCAGCTTAGGCTGCAGCAGCAATGAAGAAGACCTCCAAGAGTTCACGCGTGACCGCTCGCGAGGCGAGTAGGACCGCTGAAATCTAGTCGAACATCCGAAGTCTACTCCGACATGGAACGCCACGCACGGGCAATGGCAATCAACGTGCTATGTAGATTCCCGGAGAAGCTCGCGGACCCTACATCCGGAAGCCTTCGCCCAGGTAAATGCGCTTCACATCCGGGTCTCGGCCAAGTTCGCCTGGTGTGCCCTGGCGAAAGATGCGGCCCTCCGCCATGATGTACGCGCGGTCCGTCACGCTCAACGTTTCGCGCACGTTGTGATCCGTAATCAGCACGCCGATGCCGCTCGACTTGAGGCTGAAGATGATCTGCTGCAGATCAAGCACCGCGATGGGATCGATGCCGCTGAACGGCTCGTCCAGCAGAATGAACATTGGGCGGATGCAGAGGCAGCGGGCGATCTCGACACGCCGTCGCTCTCCGCCGGAAAGCGCGTACCCCTGCGTTCGGCGTACGTGGCCAAGGTCAAGTTGATCGATCAGGGTTGCGGTCCGCGTGCGGCGCGTCTCCCAGTTGAGCGGCTGCGTTTCCAGGATGGCAAGAATGTTTTCCTCAACGGTCAGCTTGCGAAAGATCGACGGTTCCTGCGGCAGGTAGCTGATGCCGTAGTTCCGTGCGCGCAGGTACATGGGCACCCGGCTGATGTCTTCGCCACCCACCATCACCCTGCCGGAATCGGGCCGGACCAGACCGACGATCATGTAAAAGCTGGTGGTCTTCCCGGCACCGTTCGGACCCAGCAGACCGACCACCTCACCCTGCGTAATGGAAAGGTTCACGCCGCGAACGACCTCCCGGCCGCCGTAGCTTTTCGCGATGTTGTCGGTGGAGAGGGTGCGAGCGTTACCGTCTTCCGTTATGAGGGGAGTGCCTGCTGTGATCAAAGGGGGCTGCTCGCTCCTGGCTGCTTGAACATCGATTTCAGTCCCCGTCTCCCGCATCAGCGGCTCCGCACCGGACGCGCCGCATGGGTTTCCGTGTGGACACGTTTGCCCGGCTCACCAGCGACTTCGACGCTATCATCGCTGCCGTGGAAGATCAATGAAGTGCCTGTAATCGTGCCACGCAGGCTGTCCAGGATGCTGGGCGGCGTCGCAGGTGTGCCCGTCAGCTCGTACCGACCGTCCGCAGCGGTGTAAAGCAGCCGCTCGCCGGTACCGGTGCGGCCGGGCTGCTGCAGATGCACGCTCCCTGTGGCGAGGATCGACTCGATGCTGCCGCCACCGAGCGCTCCTGCGCTGTCCTTCCCCTTGCCCGGGGGATCGGGGTTGGAAGACGTTTTCAGGGTCGCGACGACGCGGTTCGCCTTCAGGTCAGAACCTGCGCTGACCACACGCACGTCGTTGCTGATGTCGATGTGCCCGGGCGCCTTCGCGGTCGCCGGCGTGATCAGCAGGTCCTGTCCTGTGATCTGTACGGGACCAGTGTCGCGCCCGGCGCTTCCCCCCGCAGAACCCGCCCCTGCCGGCAGAACCAGGTGTACCGCTGGCGCACCTGCGACCTGGGTGGACCGGTGAGCCGCGAGCGTTCCGTTCGCCCGGTCAAGATCCAGCTCAGGCGCATCGATCTGCGCGGTGCTGCTCCACATGCGGGCGGGCTTGGCTCCGCCGAAAAACCGCGCTGCGCCGCCAGATCCCGCGATGGTGGCGTGGTCGGCCAGCACGTGTACCGGGTCGGACACTGCGCTGTTCGGTCCTCCTTTTGTACCCGCAGGGGCCTCCTGCACAAAAGTGCCCTTGATCGTGCCCTGCGCCTCTGCATCGCCACTGCCCTGCGCCAGCGCCACACGGTCCGCAGCAAGCTGCACGCCGGGTCCCGTCACCACCGGCGAACCGGTAAGCACAAGCCGCTGCGTGGCGCTGTCGAACTCTGCCCGATTCGCGGTGGCGCGACTGTCCTGCGGCGGAACTGCCTGCCCGGAGGCTCTTGCCGCTGCCGGCGTGTGCTGCGTCACCACGACGTGCCCCGTCTGCACCGCTGCCTGCAGTGCGCCAGTGCCCGCACCTTTCGCGCCCGTCTTAGGCGCCAGCAGGGTCGCGTGCAGCGTGTCTCCGGTGCTGGTGCGCGCGCTGCCTGTGTCATCGGTCTCGTCAATCCGCGTTCCGCCGGTGCCATCGAGACTCGAGACGTACCGCTCACTGCCTGACCCGGACGTTACCGCGTGGAGCGTCAGGGCGCTCACCACTGTCGTACGAGTCGTTGCGCGGCGAGGCGAGCCCGTCTGCGCAGGAGCCTGCTGCGAAACCGCTTCCACGCTCCGCAGAACGGCATTGCCGGTTGCGACCGCATCATGCAGTTCGGCACGCCGGCCATTCTGCACCAGGTGCGCGACTACGCGCTCCGCGGCGAGCGTACTGTGCGATGGTCCGGTCGCAGCCATCGTTTCGAGACGAACGGCGTGCTGCAGGTCGATCTGCACAGGCTGCCCCGCAGCATCGAAGTGCACCAGCGCGTCCGCTGCGGAACCGGTGCCTCCCTCGTCCTGCAGCTTGACGCCGCCACTCATGGTCGCCGTCTCCAGCTTGCCTGAGAGGTTCAGTACTGCCACCATGTGAGGCGATTCCGCGTGGAGGCCGGCGGCATCTTCGATCGACGCATGACCCTCGGCACGCACGGACTGGATTCCTCCGCCCTTTGCGAGCATCAACGTGACCAGGTCGCCTGCAGCACGACTCTTCTCCGTTCGAATGTGTGCTGTGTGCAGGGTGGTCTTCTGCGAGCTGCGGTCCAGTTCCGCGGCGTTGGCGTCCACATGCATGACCTGCCCGCCCTGCGTGCCGTCCATGCGAACGTTGCGGCGCAGCCGAAGCAGGCCCGTGTCGCTCTCATAATCAGCGCCGTTCGCCTCTGCGCGCATGTCCCCGTAGACAATGTGGATCGGCTCGTCCGTTGCGGCCACCCCAAACTTCTGCAAGAAAACCAGGCCGCTGGTTGTGACCGCGATGCGTTGTGCGCCGGGCTTCGGGGTGGCGTTGTTCCCAGCCGGGGCTGCCAGGTCCAGGTGCACTATGCCGGTGGCTCGAACCACGCCGTTGGGCTCGTCGTATTCAAATTCATCGCCGCGTATGCTGTCGGTTTCCTTCGATCCGGGCGGACCGTAGAGCGTGATGGCCACATCGTGCAGCGTGGTCTTGCCGTTCTCCCGCTGGACAGCCTTGGACGCGTGCACCGTATACAGCGTTCTGCCCTTAACCGATCGCGACGCGGTAAAGCCGTTCGTCTCAGACTTGATGTCGATGCCCAGGCGGTGCGGCAGATCCGCCATGAATCGGTGAGCGCGGTAGCGGGCGTAGCCAAGCAGCCCCGCAAGCACGAGCAAAAGCAGGATCACGCCGCCCAGCAGCCATCGTCGGAGGCGCGCCACGGATCGCACGCGCGTCCTGCTGCGTGCCCGGCCTCGTTCGTCGCCTGTTCCCATCGCTTCTGCTATCTTCGCAGTGCTGCAGCGAACTTACCACTGCCGCATCTAATCTCTTATGGCCGATCAGCTCTATCTCAGCCTTTGGTTTCCGAACTTCCGGCTCGCCGCCCTGCCAGAAAAGCTCACTGGCGTGTTCGAGCAGTTCGCCAAAGTCAGCGGCAACAACCGCATCAATGTGGCGTCCACCATCCCGCTGGGCTGGAGCGAATCCCCCATCTTCCAGCGCATTTTCGTCAATGACAAACGGTCTGAGCCGACCGACGATTCCCTGGCGCAGAATGCCATCGCGGAAGCCACCGAACAGCTCTACGACGACATGGCCTACGAGTTCGAAGCGAGCTGGCAGTTATGGCAGCCCGAAGCTCCAGGCGAAGGCTTTGAAGCCACCTGGCGCCTGGAACCCGCAGTCGTAAAAGTGACCGGCTTCGGACCCGAGTTCGATGACAGCAGCTTCGATCAGAACGGGCACATCCGCATCGACTTCGGCCTGGATACACCCTGGGTGCAGGACGAAAACGACCTGGACGAAGCCGGGCAGAAACGGCTGCAGCAGAACGTGGAAAAGCTGCTGGCCTTCGTGCTCTCAGTGGAAAAGCACTGCGGCATCAGTTCACGCCTGCTATGGACCGAAAGCGGAGAGCCGCTGGCCGAAAAGCTGATCGCGCGGCTGCAGCGGGTGCACTAGGCCCTGTCACCCTTCCACTCTCCTCAAGTTGTCATCCCCACAGCGAAGCGGAGGGATGACAGTTTGTCTTGGTTTACGCGCTACGCTACGGGATGACAGTCTGCAGTGGGGTTGGCGCGTCGCTGTGGGGTTCCGGCGCATGATCCGCG
>CBAAAE010000025.1:0-14760 GCA_964658845.1 uncultured Novosphingobium sp.
CGGGATGACAGTTTGCAGTGGGGTTGGCGTGTCGCTGTGGGGTTCCGGCGCATGATCCGCGCCGAACCACAACCGCGCGAAGCAACTAACCCGCGATGACAATCTCGGAGAAGTCAGCGACCTTGCTGAAATCCAGCAGCACCCGTAGCAGCAGGCCCAGACGCGCCTGACGCAGGGTCTGTTCCGGTGCCATGACCATCACCTTGTCGAAGAAGGCGTCGACGTAGGGCCGCAGCTCCGCGATGGTGGACAGCGCCAACGTGTAATTGCCGTCTCTGCGCAGACCGTCGACCCATGCGGCACGGCGTCCGCTCTCTTCTGCGAGAGTGCGCTCCACGGGCTCGGTGAGGAACTCGTGGTGCGATCCGGGGGAAAACACCTCGCCTTTGGCACGAGCCTGATCGACCAGGTTTTTCATGCGTTTGAAGGCGGCTATAATCGCTGCAAAATCCTCGCCATGACGAGCAGCGGAGACAGCATCAACCCGCGCCATGGCGTCGCGCACGTCTTCCGGGTTGGCCGCCATCACCGCCTTCACCACGTCATAGGCGCCGTTGCGCACCTCGCGCAGGTACCACTCCATCCGCTCCGAAAGGAACGCACGCACGTTGGCGCAGAGTGCCTGATTGCCGTCGGTCGCTGCAGTAGAAACCTCGCTGATATTCAGCGGCAGATCGCTCTCCGCCAGGATCTTCAAGATGCCGTTGGCAGCACGTCGAAGTGCAAACGGGTCCTTCGAACCGGTGGGTTGCAGGCCAAGGCCGAACATCCCCGCGACGGTGTCGATCTTGTCCGCAATGGCCAGCAGCATGCCTTCGTTTGTGGCCGGGGTCCTGTCTTCCATGCCCACCGGCTGGTAGTGCGCGTAGATGGCGCGGGCCACCGCCTCGCCGTGCCCTTGCGCGCGCGCATACAGGCCGCCCACCACGCCCTGCAGCTCGGTAAATTCCTTCACCAGTTCGGTCGTAAGATCCGTCTTCGACAACAGGGCAGCCGTGTTCAGAGCCGCAAGGTTAAGCACCTCCGTACGCTTCCTGGTGGCGGGCTTGCTGAGCCAGTGCTCCTTCACCAGGCGGCCAAGGGCGGCTGCGACCAGGCGCACGCGTTCGGTCTTTTCGGCGTAGCTGCCAAGCTCCTTCTGAAACGTCACCTTCTCCAGCAGATCGACACGTTCGGCGAGCGGTGTGCGCTGGTCAAAGTCGTAGAAGAAACGCGCGTCGTTGAAGCGGGCACGCAGCACGCGCTCGTTGCCGTGGCGAATGATGACTTCCGCTGCCGGCTCAGGCTGCGTATTCAGAACGGCCAGGAAGTGGGGCGCCAGGTTGTGCGCGGCATCCTCCACCGCGAAATAGTTCTGGTGATCGCGCATGACCGTCACCAGCACCTCCTGCGGCAGCGGCAGGAATTCCGCAGCGAAGTCGCCGACGATGACGCTCGGCCACTCGGTCATGTGCGTGACCTTGTCAACCAGCGGATGATCTTCACGCCAGCGCGCGTCGGGGACCGTGCGCATCGCGACATCCAGGGCCTTGCGGATGACCTGCCGGCGAAACTCTACGCTGGCGATTACCTTTGCCTCGTACAATTTGTGCGCGTACTCGCCGGCTGTGGCAATGACAATCGGAGCATTGCCGTGCAGGACGCGATGGCCGTACGTGACACGCCCAGCGATGCGGCCGGCCCACTCGACCGGGAGAACTTCGCCGTCGAGCAGTGCCAGCATCCACTGCACGGGACGCACAAACCGCTCCGGCTTGCCGGCCCTCCAGTACATGCTTTTCGCCCAATAGATTGCGGCGATCTCCTTCGGCAATTCGGAAGCGATGACCTCCGCGAAACTGCGGCCTGCGCGCTTTGCCGTGGCTGCGAGGTACTCGCCTTTTGCGTTGGTGACGGTGCGCAGCGCGTCCACGGAGACACCGGCCTTTTCGGCAAAAGCCTCCGCGGCGCGGGTGGGCTTGCCGTCCTTGTAGGCAGCCTTGACGGGCGGCCCCAGCAGCTCCTCTTCCACGTCGCCCTGCTGCGGCAGAACACCGCGGACCAGCACCGCCAGGCGCCGAGGAGTGGAGTACATCTCCACCACGTACCCCTCACGCAGCAGCCGCTCACGTGTCAGCAGATCGACGGTGCGGCGCGACAACTCGGCCTCGGCACTCGCGATCATGCGTGCCGGAATCTCTTCCAGGCCTATCTCGAACAGGAACTCACTCATGGTGCGATTGTCTTTTCCTTGCCTGCCGCAACGCGCTCGCCTTGCTCTGCATAGGCCTTTGCCACGCCCACAATCAGCGTGCGGATGCGCGCCATGACCCCGACGCGTTCGGTCACGGAGATGGCTCCGCGGGCGTCGAGAAGGTTGAACAGGTGGGAACACTTCAGAGCAAGCTCGTACGCGCCAAGCACAGGAAAACGCTTGACCGAAGCCTCTCCTGCATCGCTCGGCAGGACCTTTGCAGCCGCCAGCAGCGCGAGACACTCAGCCTCATACGCGCTGAGGTGCTCCCACAGCCGCGTGACGTCGGCGTGATCGAAGCTATATGCGGATAACTGCTGCTCTTCCGGCAGGCGAATATCGCCGTAGGTGGTCACAGTGCCGGTATCCGGCTCGCGCGCCCAGACGATGTCGTAGATCGAGTCGACATCCTGCAGGAACTGCGTCAAACGTTCCAGTCCATAGGTGATCTCGCCGGAGATGGGGTCGAGATCCATGCCGCCACACTGCTGAAAGTAGGTGAACTGCGTAATCTCCTGGCCGTCCATCATGACCTGCCAGCCCACGCCCCAGGCGCCGCCGACCGGCCACTCCCAGTTGTCTTCTTCAAACTTAATGTCGTGGTCCGCCAAGTCGATGCCGATCGCCTGGAGGCTTTGCAGGTACAGATCCTGGATGTTTGCCGGTGGCGGTTTGAGGATGACCTGGAACTGCGTGTGCTTGTACAGGCGGTTAGGGTTCTCACCGTAGCGGCCGTCTGCCGGTCGCCGGGAAGGCTGCGCGTAGGCGATGCGCACGGGCTTTGGCCCAAGCACGCGCAGAAACGTGTCGGGAGACATGGTCCCGGCGCCCACCTCGATGTCATAGGGTTGCTGCAGGACGCAGCCGCGCTCCGCCCAGAAGCGCTGCAGCGCAAAGAGTATCTCCTGAAACGTCATGGCCGGCGAGTGTTCCTGAACGTCAGGCATGTACGATTCATGCGGTTCTGCAGCGACTGGCATGGGGTTTTCGACTTGCTCCTTCAGGGGCGGTTCTGGGCAGTCTACAGGAGTGATCTCCCGCAGCCACCTCAACAGGTCAGATGTGGATTGACCAGCCGAGTTGTGACAACTGCTCTTCTATTTCGAGCAGAGCTGCCTCCAGCGCGGATCGCCGGTGCGGGCTTGAGGTGCGCTCCGACAGGATGCGCTCACGCTGCAACTGCAGACCCTGGAGTTTGCGCTGCCGATCGCGCTCTGCAAGCCTGCCTTCGGCGGCCAGTGTGGCCGGTGTCTTGCCCCCGGACTTTTCCGGAACGTCTACGTCTTCTTTTTCCCAACCACGAGCCATGACGCGATTCTACGCGCGTGCTGACGCGTCTTTCCCCCTGCCGTACAATCGAATAGAAGATGCCAGAGTGACGCGCCTCGATGCGAGCGCGCCCGTACACGTTGAAACTGACCGTTCGGTCATTCCTTCGACCCTGTTCACCGGATGCTTCGCGGCGCCTCGCTGCCGCATCCACGCCAACGCTGCACCGCTGCACCGGTACACCGGGAGACTGAGCCGCCATGTGGATCGTTCGCCTCGCCCTTCGACGCCCGTACACATTTGTGGTCATGGCGGTGCTGATCCTTGTCATGGGCATTGTCTCCATTGAGACGATGTCCACCGACATTTTTCCGACCATCGACATTCCCGTGGTCACGGTGGTCTGGAGCTACACCGGCACCAGCCCGGACGAGATGGAAAAGCGCTTCACCACCATCAGTGAGCGTGCCATGACCACCACCGTCAACGACATCGAGCACCTGGAGTCGCAGTCGGTGAACGGCGTGTCGGTGATTAAAATTTTCTTCCAGCCGGGCGTGAAGGTAGAAGCCGCCGTGGCTGAGGTGACAGCGGTCAACCAGACCGTGATCCGCATCATGCCGCAGGGCACCACGCCGCCGTTCATTCTGCAGTTCTCCGCATCTAATGTGCCCATCCTGCAGGCCGTCATGTCGTCTAACCAGCTCTCGGAGTCAGACCTGTTCGACCTGGGAGCACAGTTCGTCCGGACGCAGCTCGCAACGGTGCAGGGTGCGCAGGTACCGCAGCCCTACGGCGGCAAGGCCCGCCAGATCGCCGTCGACATCGACCCCATGGCGATGTACGCGAAGGGCCTGTCCCCCGCCGATGTAGTGAACGCGCTGACGGCGCAGAACCTGATCCTGCCGGCGGGCGACGCACGTATCGCCGACCGCGACTATGTCGTGCGTACCAATGCCTCGCCGCAGGTCGTCACCACGCTGAACGACATCCCGATCAAGCAGGTGAACGGCGCCACCATCTACATGCGCGATGTGGCCCAGGTGCACGAGGGCAGCGCTCCGCAACAATCGATTGTGCGCATGGACGGTCGCAGAGCTGTTCTGCTGACGATCCTGAAGGCGTCGTCCGCGTCCACCCTGGACATTGTCAAGAAGGTCAGGGCGGTGCTGCCGCATATCATCGCGAACCTGCCGCCGCCCGCGCCTGATGTAAAAATCCTGTTCGATCAATCTATTTTCGTGAAAGCCGCTCTGCAGGGCGTCGTGAAAGAGGCCGCAATCGCTGCCGGCCTGACGGCGATCATGATCCTGCTCTTCCTCGGATCGTGGCGGTCGACCGTCATCATCGCCGTTTCCATCCCGCTCTCGATCCTGGTGTCCATCATCGTCATGAAGGCGCTCGGGCAGACGTTGAACACCATGACGCTCGGGGGGCTTGGACTGGCCGTCGGCATCCTGGTGGACGATGCAACCGTCGAGATTGAAAACATCCATCGAAACCTCGGCCTGGGCAAGGAGATCGAGCCCGCCATCCTCGACGGAGCGGCGCAGATCGCCGTGCCCGCCTTCGTCTCGACGCTGGCCATCTGCATCGTATTCGTCCCGGTCGTCTTTCTTTCAGGCGCAGCAAAGAGCCTGTTTACGCCGCTCGGCATGGCTGTCGTCTTTGCGATGTTGGCGTCGTACCTGCTTTCGCGAACACTTGTGCCCACCATGGTCAAGTTCCTCCTTGCAAAGGAAGTGGACGTATACGCACTGGCCGAGGCCGAGCACGGGGACCACCCGCTGAGTTCCGCGGAAATGGCTGAGATTGAAGAGAAGCGGCGCGGTCTGGGTATGATCTGGCGCACGCACTTCGCCTTCAACCATGTCTTCGAACGCTTACGCTCACGCTACCAGCGCAGCCTGGACTGGGCCCTAACGCATACGACATTTACGTTGTCATGCTTCGGCATCTTCATCCTGATCTCGTTCTGCACCATACCTTTCATCGGCCGCGACTTTTTTCCGGATGTGGATGCCGGCAGCTTCCGCCTGCACGTGCGTACCGCTCCCGGCACTCGTCTTGAAGCGACGGAAGCAGTCTTTGGTCAGGTGGAGCAGGTGATCCGCCAGGTGATCCCCGCGCATGAGATCACGGGCGTGCTTGACAACATGGGTGTACCCAACGGCACGTTCAATCTCGCCTTCGGGGATGGATCGCTTTCCGATGTGCAGGACGGTGAGATTCTCGTCTCGCTGGCCGAAGGCCACAAGCCCACAGCCATGTATCGCGAGAAGCTGCGCGCCACGTTGCGCGAGAAGTTTCCCGAGACGACCTTCTACTTCCAGGCTTCCGACATCGTCAACCAGATCCTGAATTTTGGCTTGCCGGCGCCGATCGACATCCAGATCAGCGGCCGCCTGGCCACCCAGAACTACGCGACGGCCCAGAAGATCCGCGAAGCCGTGGCGCGCATCCCGGGCGCCGTCGACGTGCACGTGCACCAGGTGGTCTACGCTCCCGAGCTTCGCGTGAACGTTGACCGTACGCGCGCTCAGCAGATGAATCTGACCGAGTCCAGCGTGGCAAACAGCATGCTGTTCGCGCTCTCCGGTTCCGGTACGGCAACCCCGAACTACTGGTTGAACCCGCAGAACGGGGTGAACTACTCCGTGGTCGTGATGGTGCCGCCATTTCGCATGGACTCTGTCGCTGCGCTGAACGGTCTGCCCATTGGCGCCGGCAACACGGGCGCGGTAAACGGCCAGAGTGGCGGCACCAGCGGCACCCCGGCCGCGCCGCCGGCGCAGCTGCTTTCCAATGTCGCGCAAATTCAGCACGTTTCCAGCCCCGGCATCACCAATCACTACAACGTGCAGCCCGTCTACGACGTCTTCGCTAATGTGCAGGGACGCGACCTCGGCGGCGTCTACAGCGACATCCAGAAGATCCTAGAACGCGATTTCAGCGCCGGGAAGCTGTCCAAGGGAGCCACCCTCACCGTCCGCGGACAGGTGAAGAGCATGGAAGACAGCTTTACCGGCCTCGGCCTGGGCATGATCTTCGCCGTGCTGCTGGTCTACCTATTAATGGTGGTCAACTTCCAGAGCTGGCTCGATCCGTTCATCATCCTGATGGCGCTGCCCGGTGCAGCCTGCGGCATCCTGTGGATGCTATTCCTGACTGGCACCACTTTCTCCGTTCCGTCGCTGATGGGGTCCATCATGACGGTCGGTGTGGCGACGGCGAACTCCATCCTGATGGTGACCTTTGCCAACGATCAGCGGTCGCTTGGTCTGAACAGCCTGCAGGCCGCGGCGGCTGCGGGGTTCACACGCCTTCGACCGGTCCTGATGACAGCACTCGCGATGATCCTGGGCATGCTGCCCATGTCGCTGGGCATGGGTGAAGGCGGCGAGCAGAACGCCCCGCTCGGACGCGCTGTGATCGGCGGCCTGCTTGTCGCTACCGCTACCACGCTGGTTATCGTGCCCATCTTCTACTCGCTCCTGCGGAAGACACCACCCTTGACCATGCAGGTGGAAGCCACGACCGAGCAAGAGGAGTTCTTCGAGCATGCATAGCACCCGACCTATCAATCTCCACTGCACGACGGCATTGTCTCTGCCCGTAGGAGCCTCATAAGCATGGCCCAGAACTACAGCGATCCACCGGCGCTGGCCGGGGAACACGATGTCCTCACCACACCGTCCCAGCAGCGCACAGCGGGACGCGGTGCCTACATGGCGGCCATTGCGGCTTTTCTGCTGCTGGCACTGCTGGGTGTCGCCTTCCTGCTGCCAAAGCTGCACCACCGTGAGTCACTCGTGGACCAGACGCGCATTGACGCTGGTCCACCCCCTGTGGTGGTCACGCCCGTGGCCCTGGGGCAGCTATCGTCCAAGCTTGAGCTGCCGGGTACCGTTCAGGCCTTTCAACAGACGCCCATCTTCGCGCGTACTTCGGGGTATGTCTCAAAGCGGTATGTGGACATCGGCGACCACGTCCGCGCGGGGCAGGTACTGGCCATTATTGAGGACCCGCAGACTCAGCAGTCCTTGCGCCAGGCGCAGGCAACGCTGCTGCAGTTGAAGGCGCAACTGGTGCAGACCGAGGCCAACGCAAGGCTGTCCACGCTGAACAACACACGAAACCAGCAGTTGCAGCAGGAAGGCGTCATCTCGCAGGCAGCAGCGGACCAATTTACCGCCCAGGCCGGCGTAAACGACGCGACCGTAAATGCCGCACGCGCCAACATTGCCGCAGGTGAAGCCAACGTTCGCTCCCTGGAAGAGCAGGCAAGCTTCTCGCGCGTGACGGCGCCATTTGCTGGTGTGATCCTGGCCCGCAGCATCGATACGGGCTCCCTGATCTCAGCCGGTTCGCTCAACTCTGTGACACAGCTGTTCACGATCGGCCAGGCGGACACGGTGCGCGTCTTCACGAACGTGCCGCAGGCGAACGCTCCTGACGTGATGGGCGCGAACACGGCGCAGGTGGTCTTCCGTGAACTGCCAGGGCGGGTTTTCACGGGCAGCGTTACACGCAACTCGGCGGCTATCGATCCAGGCTCGCGGACGCTGCTGGCAGAGATCGATCTGCCCAATCGTGACGGCAAGATCCTCCCCGGCATGTTTGCGACCGTCACCTTCTCCACGCGCAATACGGCGCCTCCCGTGCTGATCCCGGCCAATGCCCTGTTCGTCCGCACATCCGGTCCGCAGACATTTGTCATGGACGCGAACCACGTCGTTCACATCCACAACCTGATCCTCGGCCGGGACTTCGGCTCGAACACTGAGGTGATCGGCGGTCTGCAGAAGGGCGACCTCGTCGTGCTGTCCCCGTCTGACTCCATCACCGACAACGCCAAGGTGGATCCTGAGATCCAGCGCTGACGCCGCGCGAGGCCCGCACGCGGTAAAATCGCCGGGATGACAACAGCATCTGCAGCCAATCAGGAACGCGCAATGACGCCCACCGGGTCCAGCGGGATCGTTTCTTTGCGGGGCCTTTGCAAGGTCTATGACGGCAAGCCGCCAGTGACGGCCCTTGGCGGGATTAATCTGGATGTCCGCGAAGGTGAGATCTACGGCCTGCTTGGCCCCAACGGCGCCGGCAAGACCACAACCATTTCCATTTGCACGACGCGTGTGCTGCCGACGTCCGGTTCTGCCCACATTGCAGGTGTGGATGTGGTACGGAACCCCTCGCAGGCACGCCGCTTCATGGGCGTGGTGCCGCAGTACAACACGCTGGAACGCGCCTGCACAGTCGCTGAAAACATCCACTTTCACTGCCTGTACTTCGGTTTTTCGAAGGCCGAGGCGAAGGCTCGCACGGCAGAGCTGCTGGACCAGTTTCACCTTTCGGAGCGCGCCGGATCGTACCCCGCGCAGCTCTCCGGCGGCCTGGCGCAGCGTGTGCAGATTGCACGGGCCATCGCCCACCGGCCCAAGGTCCTGTTCCTGGACGAGCCGTCTGCCGGCCTCGATCCGCAGAGCCGCATTGCCATGTGGGAGGCCGTTCAGCGCCTCCACACCGAAGGCATTACCGTCGTTCTGACCACGCATTACATGGAGGAGGCGGATGAACTCTGCGACCGGGTCGCCATCGTGGACGGCGGCCGTATCCTGGTGGAAGACACGCCTGAGGCACTCAAGAATTCCATCGGTGCAAAGACGTTATATGAACTCGATCTGCGTGAACCTGCCGAGCGCCTGATACCGGTGTTGCAGGCATTGCCGCACGTCAGCGGCGTGGAAGCGACGCCGCGCGGCGTCCGCGTGATGGCTGAGAACGCCGACGGCCTGCTGCCACAGGTAGTCGCAGCCGCAACCGCCTACGGCCTGAGTGATCTCAGCATTACCGAGCCAACGCTCGAAACCGTCTTTATCCGGCTGACGGGCCGGGATCTTCGCGAGTAGCATCACAGGAAAACCTATGTCGACCACCCTTGCCACACCGGTTCGTTCCGCCGCGCTCCCGGCGACAGCCTCGCCCGCGATTCCGTACGCACGCGCCCTGCTGGGCCTGTTCGTGCGCGACCTGCACGTGCTCCGCCGCGAGATCGTGCCGTTTCTCATCCGCATCGTCATGAACCCGCTGCTTTTTCTGTTCGTGTTCACGTACATCATGCCCCACATGTCCGGCGGCGCAGCGATGAACCCGACAGCGGGCATGGCCGCAGCGTCCGGTGCCAACTTCTCCACCGTGTTGCTGCCCGGCTTGATGGCTGTGGCCATCATGTTCAGCGGGATTGCAGCCGTCGCCCTGCCACTTGCAGTCGACTTCGGCGGCACACGCGAGATTGACGATCGCGTCATGTGCCCGCTGCCCACCAGCTTCGTCGCCATCGAGAAGATCATCTTCTCTGCGCTGCAGTCGATGATCGCGGCGGCCATGGTCTTCCCGCTGGCGTACTACATTCCCAGCACACCGGTGTACGCGCACGTGACAAGCTGGCCGTTTCTGATCGCAGTCATCGTCCTGGCTTCGCTGGTGGCAGGAGCGCTCGGACTTACCATTGGAACCAGCGTCAAGCCTCAGCAGATCGGCCTGATCTTCGGCGTGGTCGTCATGCCCATCACGTTCCTGGGATGTGTGTACTATCCCTGGCGCGCACTGGCCGCCATCCACTGGCTGCAGATCGGCGTGCTGATCAACCCGATCGTGTACATGAGTGAAGGTCTGCGCGCCGCGCTGACACCGACCCTGCCTCACATGCATCCCGCCATGATCCTGCTGATGCTGACGTTCTTCCTGGCCCTGCTGACATGGATCGGGACCCGTGGATTTCTGCGGCGCGTGATTGGTTAAGCAAGCTGACTTCTAAGCCTAGGCCCTTTGATCGGCCAGTACATGTGCAGGCGACATCACCATCACCGGTCCGCGGGGCACACCGTCGCTTGGAAAGAACATGGAGAAGACCGTACCGGAGTCGTCCCCCCGGAACCGCGCGACCCGGCTCCGCACGAGGATGGATCCACGATGCTTCGCCAGCAGTTCTGCGCTGACCCAGAGCCCAAGACCGGTGCCGGTCACGTCCTTGGTGGTGAAAAACGGCTCAAAAATGCGCAGACGGACAGCTTCCGGCATCCCCGTGCCGGTGTCCGCAACAGTCACGCGCACGCCGCGTTTACCCAGCCGCCTGGCCTTACACGCACGGACGTAAAGCCGGCCGCCCATGGGCATGGCATCAATTGCATTGCCCACCAGGTTCGCGAACACCTGGCGCAGTTCTCCCGCATAGCCGAAAAGGATGGCGTCGTCGCTGAGTCGAAGTTGCACTTCGATCCGTGGCGACTGGAGACGCGCCTGGTGCAACACCAGGACCGATCTCAGCACATCCGGCAGCCGCACATCGTGCGGCAACGTGGACTGTCGATAAAAGCGAAGCGTCTGCTGGGTGATTTCACCGACTCGCGACAACTCCTGCTGTGCCAGCCTCGCGTACTCCTGCGCTTCGGCATCCAACGAAGTGCTGTTCCGCAGCAGGTAAAGCAGGTTGGTCACGCTCTCCAGTGGGTTGTTGATCTCGTGCGCGATGGAGGCCGCCAGGCGCCCTGCCGCGGCCAGACGTTCGCTGCGGCGCATCGCCTCTTCCGTGCGCTTTCGCTCGGTGATATCAGTGGCAATGACGCCGACCCAGCGCACCTCACCGTCTGCTGTGACAGGAAAATAGCTTGTCTGCCAGGTGCGTGCGACGGCGCCGTCAGGCAGCATACCTGAGATCTCCTGCTCAGCGGTCGCTTCACCGCTCTGGAACACCTGCTGCAGCAGGCTCTCGCTCTGGTCTGCCAGCCCGGTAGTCGTGCCCCTCGGCAGCAGATCGCGAAAACGCTTGCCCAGGTGCGCCTCCAGGGGAAGACCGTCCATCCGGGCCATGTTCTCATTCAGACGGACGTAGCGAAATTGCCGGTCGTAGAAGGCGAATCCGATCGGCGCACTGTGCAGCATGGCGTCCAGCAGGCTGAGCGTTTCCTGCGTGCCGCGACGCTGCCGGGCGATCTCGCCGACCATCGCATTGAAGCTTGCGATCAGCGCACCTGCTTCATTGTGTCCAGCGGCCCGCAGAGGAAAGGCCGAGAGGTCATTGGGATCGTTCTGTACCTGCAGCGTCGCACGGCGAAGCTGGCGCAGGGGCCGGGCCATGGTGGCGGACAGCGCCCAAACCAGCAGCAGATTCCCCATCAGGGCAAACCCACCATACGTCAGCACATTGAACAACGCGGCCTGCGGGTAGCGCAGCGTCACACCTGCGTCGGGCGTGATCCAGACAATACCGCACACCACACCGTTGACGACCACCGGTTGCACGCCCTCATCCATGCCGCTCTCATCCTGTTCGCGGTGATAGCTCGGCTGCCTGGCTAGTACCGGCAGCAGTGCACGCTCGCGTGCACTCAGCGCCGGCGCAAGCCTCGGATTGCTGACGCGCAGCGTGTTCCCTGCTGCATCGGTGATTCGCGCTCCCTTGATCGTCGTGGCGATCGGCAACGAATGCACGATGTGATCCAGCATGTCCGAGTTACCGGTGGAAAGCGGCTCACTCAGGACATCGGCAATGGTGCGCGCCTGGTTCAGCAGCCGGGTGCGATCCCGCTGCTGCGTTTCGCGAAATTCGCGGCGCACACTTATGGCCAGGAAGGTACCAAAGACAAGTGTCTGCACGATCACCGAACCGGCGATCAATTGGCCGAGAATGGTGCGTGGAGCAAAGCGCATTAGGTCTCTCGGCGAGTCCGCATTACGAAATCAATGCCTCTGACAGCATGCCGAAGTCGCGCTCGGCCCCCATCTTCAACGCGAGATCGCGCGCGATCAGGGCACCATGAAAGCGTCCGTTTTCAATGAAGATTTCGTTCGTGCGCTCGCCTGCAACAATCACGCCCGCAAGGTAAATCCCCTTCACATTCGATTCGAGCGTGTCAGGATGGCACACCGGGCATCGGTCGTTGTCGAAATCCAGGGCCACGCCCAGGCGCTCCAGAAATTCGAAGTCTGGATGATAGCCGGTAAGTGCGAACACAAAGTCATTCGGCAGCGTCTGCTCGCCTTCCGGTGTATTTAGAACGATGTTATCTTCGGTAATTCTCTCTACCGTGGATTGGAAATAGCCCGTAATCTCACCATTCTTGAAACGGTTGTTGATATCCGGCAGAATCCAGTACTTCACATGCCTGTGCATGGCGTCGCCGCGGTGCACCAGCGTCACCTTCGCACCATGTCGCCAGAGATCGAGAGCGGCGATGGCAGCGGAGTTTTTGCCACCAATGACTAGCACATTCAGGCCATAGTACGGATGCGGTTCGTTGTAGTAATGCTTGACCTTGCCAAGGTCTTCACCGGGAATATCCAGGTAATTAGGCAGATCGTAGTAGCCGGTACTCACGATGAGTTTCTTCGCCTGAAACTCCTGGGAACGGCCAAAGCGATCGGTGGTATGTACCGTAAAATTGCCGTCCGCGCCGGCTACCCGATCCACCAGATGGTACTGCCGAACATCCAGCCTGTAGTGTTCGGCCACCTTGCGGTAGTACTCGAGAGCTTCGCTGCGCGTGGGCTTCTGGTTCGGACTGCTGAAGGGCATGTTGCCTATCTCAAGCAACTCCGGCGTCGTGAAAAAAGTCATGTGCGCGGGGTAATGGAACAGCGAGTTGCACAGGCAGCCCTTGTCCACCAGCACAACGCGAAGACCCGCGCTTTGCGCGTCGATGGCACACGCAAGTCCCGTCGGTCCGGCACCTATGACGAGCACATCGAAAATCTGGTCGCGCTGCGTATCAGGCATACCGTTATTCAAACACGACACACGTCTGACAGTAGCGGCGCAGCCAGATCGGCACAACTTGATCTTGCGCCAAATCAAGACGGACAGGAGCCGGGATGGCCTGATCAACGCCGCATCGGACCGGCTGAGGCACACATCCAATGCACAAAGGAAACACGAACTGATGCCAGAAAACAATCCGCTGAACGAAGTGAAACGCGCACACACCGACCTTCCCGTGCACGACCTGATTCTGAGCCGGTGGAGCCCGCGCTCTTTCGGCGAAAAGCCCGTCTCCGCGGCGGACCTGAGTACCCTCTTCACCGCCGCTTCCTGGGCTGCGTCAAGCTACAACGAGCAGCCCTGGCGCTTCCTCGTAGGCCGCAAGGGTGATGAGACCTACAGGAAGATCTTCGATTCGCTCGCGCCCATGAACCAGGCCTGGGCGAAGTCCGCGCCGGTGCTGTACGCGAGTTTCGGCAAGAAGACCTTCTCACACAACGGCGCGCCTGACGCCTACGGTCTGCACGACGCCGGCGCCGCAAGCGCGACACTCGCCCTGCAGGCCACCGCGCTTGGCCTCCACGTACACGGTATGGGCGGCTTCGACCGGGACACCCTGCGTGCCTTCTTCGGGGTCCCGAGCGACTTCGATCCGGGCGCTGTCTGGGCGCTTGGATACGCAGGCGACCCGGAGAACGTGCCCGACAACTTCAAGCAGAGCGAAAAGGATCCGCGCAAACGCAAGCCGCTGGAGGAGATCGTCTTCAGTGACTGGGACAAGCCTGCAAGCTTTTAACCTGGCTTACTGCAGGATCGCAACGCCGCCGATGGATGACGCAGCGATCCTGCTGGACCACTCCGCGGGGCCGGTCGTGTGGACGCTTGTACCGTCGGCACTGACCGCGACCGTTACCGGCATGTCTACGACTTCGAACTCGTAGATCGCCTCCATGCCCAGGTCGTCAAAGGCGAGCACGCGCGACGCCTTGATCGCCTTGGACACAAGGTAAGCCGCGCCGCCTACCGCCATCAGGTAGACCGCACCGTTGTCGCGGATGGCTTCAATCGCGGCATCGCCGCGCTCGCTCTTGCCGACCATGCCCAGCAGGTGAGTCTCTTCGAGCATCTGACGCGTGAACTTGTCCATGCGCGTTGCCGTGGTGGGACCGGCGGGTCCAACCACTTCATCGCGTACCGGATCCACCGGACCGACGTAGTAGATGAATCGATTGGTGAAGTCCACGGGCAGCCGCTCGCCGCGATTCAGCATGTCGCACATGCGCTTGTGAGCGGCGTCGCGGCCGGTGAGCAGCTTGCCGTTCAGCAACACCACTTCGCCGGCCTTCCAGGTGGCGACTTCTGCCCGGGTGACCGTGTCGAGATTGACCCGGCGAGCGTTCGATGGGTTGTAGGTGAGCTTCGGCCAGTCCGCGAGTGACGGCGGCTCCAGCACTGCGGGTCCGCTGCCGTCCAGGTGAAAATGTGCGTGCCGGGTGGC
>CBAAAE010000025.1:14860-23126 GCA_964658845.1 uncultured Novosphingobium sp.
GGGGGGCACCAGCCCGCGCCCATCTGCGGCACCATCTTCATGACCCAGTCGACGACGGAATCTGAAGGATTGAGCATCGCGAACTTTGACTTCGCCTCGCTGCCGCCGCCCTTCGCCGCCACCGTAACGTCGACGCCATCGCCTATCACCAGGTCGGTCACGACGCACGCCGGCGTATTATCTTTCGTGTTCCTGCGGCTGAAGGCCGGATCGGCCAGAACGCTGGCACGCAGCGGGTTATCCGGATGGTTGTAGGCTCGCCGCACGCCTTCGTCGCACATGCCCTGGAGATCCAGCGTGGCATCTGCAAACTGCACGCCCATGCCGATCTTCAGAAAGATGGTGACGATCCCGGTGTCCTGGCAGATGGGCCGATGGCCCTCGGCGCACATGCGGCTGTTGATGAGGATCTGCGCCATCGCATCCTTCGCGGCGACAGACTCCTCGAGCTCGTAAGCCCGGGCCAGGTTCCGGATGTAGTCGGCGGGATGGTAAAAGCTGATGTACTGCAGCGCGTCCGCGACGCTGGTGATGAAGTCTTCCTGCTTGATCTGAGTCATCGCAGGTCCATTCTAGGAGGTTGTGACAGTTCCACGCAGCGCCACTTGCTTACAAAATATCCAGAGCCGAGAAAATAGCCTGTATGTCGATGCAGACCGGTGTGCCGCCGACACAGAGTGTCCCGGTACGCTGCTCGGTCATGCCGCTCCCGTCGAGGACGAAGGCTGTGCGCGTCGCGGGATTGAAGATCCACACCGCGGGGACGCCCATCTTCAGGAAGTCCTCGGCACGTTTCCGCGTCCGCGCGAGGGTGTCTAACGGCGACAGGACTTCCACGCACACGAGCGGCGCCTGTCGAACAATCGCCGGCCGTGATCCCCTGGGGATCAGGCACACGTCAGGCACCCGGAAACGGGTCTCGGACACCTGCACCCGCAGCTCCTGCATGGCACGCAGGCCGGCGGCTCCCTCCTGGGCTATGAAGGCAACCAGGATGGCCCTTTGAATGTCGGAATGGTCGAACTCACCCACGTTCCGCTCCTCGAGGACACCGTCGACGTAGTCCACATCGGGACGGTAGACCGACCCAAGGTATTCGCTGACGGGGATGAGCGAGTTGGTAAGTGCCGCCGTTGCAGCCATGTCACGGGCCTCCGTGGATGAGCGTTATTCGACCTTCAGATTGCGCGTGATCTCGTCTTTGGTTTCGAAGGAGCTGACCGACTTGGTAGAGCTCTTCTTTGCTTCCGCCTGGGCCCAGACCTCGTACTCCACCGTGCGCGAAAGCTGCACAAAACGGAACGAGCCCTTGTCGTCGGCAGTCATGCTCCTGACCTTGTTGGACCGGTCATCTTTCAAATAAACGATGGCGCCCTTCAGGGGTGCGCCGTCCTTGTCCTGCACCACGCCCTGCAAAACGCGCTGCGCGGGTCCTTTAGGCGTGTTGTCATTGCTGCTGCCGCCCAGGCCGCTCAGGTTCAGGCGAGTTCCAGGGCCAGCATTGCCATTCGGACCTGTAGCCCCCTGCGCACGAAGTGGGGTGCTCAGCACACCGGTTAAGGCCACGATCGCCGCGCCTGCCGCAAGGGCCAGGCGCACAGTCTTGCCGGACGGAATGCGCATTGTTATCACCATGAGGACAGTGTATCGTGCGCATGCACGAATCCGGTGCCCTGTACAACACCATCCCACTACCTTGAAGATGCAGCTATGACAGCAACACGGCAGGAGAAAGATTCCTTAGGAGTTGTGGACGTGCCCAGGGGCGCGCTTTTTGGGGCACAGACCGCACGCGCCGTAACGAACTTCCCCATCAGCGGGCTGGTAGCCAGCCCCTATCTCGTTCGGGCCGCTGCCATGATCAAGTTCGCCGCGGCGCAGGCAAACGGCGAACTGGGCCTGATCACGCCGCAGCAGTCCGAGGCCATCATGCAGGCCGCCGGCGAAGTCATCGAAGGGCAGTATCTTGAGCACTTCGTCGTCGACGTCTTCCAGGCGGGCGCGGGCGTGTCCTTTCACATGAACATGAATGAGGTGCTGGCAAATCGCGCCAACGGGATCCTCGGCGGCGAACCGGGCGATTACAAGCCGGTGCACCCGAACGATCACGTCAACTACGGGCAGAGCACGAACGACGTCTTCCCCACGGCCATGCGCCTGGCTTCCCTGCTGGCAGTGCGTGAGCTCTACCCGGTACTTGACTCGCTTGCGGCCGGTCTCGAAGGCAAAGCGGTGGAGTTCGATTCGATCTTGAAGTCCGGACGAACCCACATGCAGGACGCGGTCCCCATCCGCCTGGGACAGGAGTTCGCGGCGTACGCAGTCGCCATCCGGCGTTCACAGGACGGCATCCACCACGCCGCGACGACCCTGTATGAACTGGGGCTGGGGGGCTCTGCCGTCGGCACCGGGATCAACACGCACCCGAACTACCGGGCACTTGCCATCCGCTACCTTTCGGGACTCAGCAAGGAACCGCTCCTGCCCGCGAAAGACATGCGCTACGCCATGCAGTCGTGCGCGCCCATGGCGGCGGTGTCTTCGGCGCTGCGTACGCTTGCGCTCGAGATCGTCCGCATCTCGAACGATCTGCGGCTGCTGTCTTCAGGCCCAAACACTGGTTTTCGCGAGATCGATCTCCCCAGCCTGCAACCCGGATCATCCATCATGCCGGGCAAGGTCAATCCCGTGCTGCCAGAGCTAGCCGCGATGGTCGGCTTCCAGGTGATGGGTAACGACGCTGCCGTCGCCATGGCGGTGCAGGCCGGCCAGCTTGAACTGAACGTGATGATGCCGACCATGGCGCACAACGTGCTGCAATCCATTACGATCCTGACGAACGCTCTGCGGGAACTGGATCACCGCTGCATCCGCGGCATCACAGCGAACGCCGATCGCTGCGCCTTCTATGCGCAGTCAACGGTTTCGCTTGCAACCGCGCTGAACCCCTACATCGGTTACGCGCGCGCCGCGGAGGTGGTAAAAGATTCAGTGGCAACAAACCGTTCCATCATCGATGTGGTTCGCGACGGGCAGTTATTAACGGAAGATCAGATCGCAACCATCCTGGATGCACGCGCCATGACCGAACCGAGGGATTCTCACGGGAACAGACGACCGTAGAGTACCGCGATCTCATGCAGATGGTGCCGCGTCAGGTCCTGCTCACATGACATCATCTCGATTGCGTCACACTGTGCTGCGCGATATCGAAGCCACAGCAACTCTGCCTTGCGGAAGTTGGCTTGCACCTCGCGTGCATCTTCGATCTCGGGCGGCGTGCTGTCCGCCGGCTGAAGAGCCAGCAGTCCCTTGATGCTCGCGACGTACGCCTTGTAGTTCGATTCGGTCAACGCAGTTGCAGCTCTCAGGCATCGGCTGGTATCAGCTGTGTTCTGGGGCACCTGACATGCATCTGACTTCTCGCTCTCGACCTCTGCGGCCAAGGCGATCGCACCGCTTCGCGCCAGCGCCGACCTGCGCTCAGCATAAGAAGCACTGCGAGTCTGAGCTGAAACCCACCTTGCCGAACCAAGCAGCAGAAGCAGGATGCATGCCGCTCTTGATCGCACGACAGCTACTTCTGCCGGCCCAGGCGATACACCACACCGAACTGCACGCCGAGATTGTTCTGGAGCGTACCCCCGAAGGTGGTTCCCAGGTAGGTCGGCTGCACGCGGACCGCGAGGTTGTTGTAGATGTTGTAATCGCCGATGACGTTGATAGCGAACGCGGGTTTGTAGTTCGAATCAGGCCACATGCCCAGGTCTTCCGAACGCAGGCCCTTGGCATCTCCGCCGAACTTGCTGAGCGCCACGCCACCCGTCGCGGATGCGCTGATCGAGTACTTTTCCTTGGCTCTGAACCGATACTGCGGACCGGCCATGAAGGTGTATTCGCTGATCTGCGGACTGAATACGTTGTTCTTCGAGAACACATTCGGGATGTTTGCGTGACCGTACATGCCGCGCACATCGCCCACGATGGATAGCTGCGGGTTCAACGCATAACCGGCCGTGGTGAAGAAGTTGATCTCGGAGATCTTCTGCAGGTATTGGCCCGTGCGGAAGCGGAGGAAGCCACCACCGCCCGCCACCTCCCAGCGGTGCGAGTAGGTGTCCAGAATGTTGCGCTGGATGCGTGCCTGGCGATTGGCCTTGATGCGTCGGCTGACGCCAGGTGCTGGCGTGCCGGCAGGCGCGGTCTGCGCAAAAGCCGTAACGGTGACGAGGGAGAGTGCAGCGATAGACAGAAGCGCGCGCGGCGCCGATGCGGTGAAACGGAACATCAACCAGTACTCCTCAAGAGACCCGCGGGCTTGTTACGTTGGAACCTGATGGCGTAGCCACAAAGATCGCAAAAGCCAGCCCGCATCCCGGATACCGGAACACGCGGGACACAGTTCCATTAGAACATCCGGCAAGGCACGCGTGCGCATACGTTCGCGGGTACTGCCTGACCGGCAAACTGCAGGAAGGTCTCTCACTATGGCAAAGGGATACAGGTCGTCTGCACAGCGGCCAAGCGCACGTCGAGCAACCGGCAAGACTGCATGGGTGCTGGCAGGCGTAGCAGGAGGCGTGCTGCTGACCTTTCTTTGCCTGGCGTTGTACTTCTTTTTCGGTCGGCCGCCCGTCGCGGTCACGGACAAGGCGGCGCTCTGGGAGCCGCTGCTGATGCCCGTCCCGCTGCGATCTCGCGCGCTGTCCGAGGCAAAGGCGGCGCCATTCCCCGCGAGTGAAGATGTCTTTGAAGCGGGCGCACACACCTACCGCGCGCAGTGCGCGCATTGCCACGGCACGCCCGGCCACGAATCCAACGTGGGGCGTGCCATGTTGCCGCGTGCACAGCAGTTCTTTTCGCCACGCGAGCGCCGATCCGTGGCCGCTCAGGCACCCGGCGAGCTCTACTGGAAGACGGCGTTCGGCATCCGCCGCAGCGGCATGCCCGCATACAACCACGCCCTTACGGACATTCAGTTGTGGCAACTTAGCCTGCTGCTGCACAGTGCGGCGGACGACCTGCCCGACCCGGTGAAAGCAATCCTGACTGCCGGCGTGCCGCCTCCGCAGCCCACTGTCGTCCAACCCTGAACTGCAGTCTTACCGCAACGAATACGTAAGCCCCGTGCTGAGCGTAAAGCTGTTCTTCTGGTAGCCGGGAGCGGGATTATTCAGGAAGCTGTCCGCCGCCGTCACATTGACGGCCAGCCGCCGCAGCACTGGCGCAAGCATCGTGACGCTGCCGTTGCCGGAGTAGGCGTTCAAATTGTTCCAGGCAGGCAGCAGCGCGATGTTCTGCAGCAGCGTCACCTTCAGCGGCAGCACACGACGATAGCTCTCAGAGAAGGTCGAGCCGATTAGATTCTGGTCGCCAATATCGTTGAAGAACTTCTGCTTTTCGTAATGCGCATCCACCTTCAGATCCAACTGGTGCACCGCCGTGTTGAAGGGCGTGTAACCCACGCCTGCGCCATAGATCTGCTGCAGGTCAAGGCTTTGTGAGAAGTTGTGGTCGAATGCCGTTGTCGCCAGCACGTAAAGATTCTTGCGCAGATATTCGTCCCGTTCCGCGTCCGCATGCATGATGCTGGTGGTGACGGAGTTGGCCGTGAGGCCGGCGCTTGGGATGGCCGGTGTCGTCAAGATGCCGTAGTTCTCCTGAAAGTCCACCGTGGTCCGGTTGCGTGCGCGAAAATACGAGACCGTTGGAACCTGGCGCACCAGCGCGACTCCCCCGGTGACGGTGCCGCCGTGCGTGGTGGACTGCACAAAGGTGGTGCCGAGGCTTACCGTACCACCCCAGCCCTGCAGCGGACCCGCTTCATGTGCCAGTTCACGCTGGAAGGTGGCCGCGTCCACCAGGTAGGCAACGTCTTTCAACGGCACCACCGACCCGCTCTCGCCGGAGTTCGTCGTAACCGTCACGGCAGAGTCGCTCAGCACGATCCTGCCCGGCTGTACCTTCCGCGAGACTGCAACAGGGTCATTATGTTTCAGCACGGCGAATGATCCCTGCGTCCGCAACTCCTTCACCTTGGCCAGCGGAACCGTGATTTCGCCGGCCATATCGCTCTTGAAGACGACATTGCCGCCGGCGCTGCGCTCCAGGGTTCCGCTCAGTTGATCGCCATTGGTGAAGATCAGAATGTCCTTCGCGGGGGCCGCTGCAGCCGGTACCTGCGAGGGAGCAACAGGAGCCTGGGCGGCAAGCGAAAGCAGCAGGATGAGGCGCGCGGACACACTCCGCTGCCAGAACCTTCTGACGAAGAGATGAAGTTTCACCATGATGGTAAGCATAATGGTGTCTGCGGGGCTTTCTATGCATCTTCACAACGCGCTTACGCTGCTGCAGCTACCCCGCGTGTTGCCGAGTCTGCCTTCGCTGCCGCCTGCGCGCATCTCGGCGGTGTTTTTTCGCTTTTTCGAGATCGCGGCCATCTCTCTCGGCTCCCTGGGCGGCGTGCTGGCGCTGCGGCGCGAACGGCGATCGCCGTATGACGTGATCGGCCTGCTTGGCCTTGGTCTGATCAGCGGTGTCGGAGGCGGCGTGGTTCGCGACGTCCTGCTGGGCGACGGACCACCGCTTGCCTTGCAGCACCCGTCCTATCTCGCCTATGCGCTGACGGGCGCGGCAGTTGCCATCCTGTTCGGCCGGAGCGTGGGCCCACGCACCATGGCCATCATGAGCATCGTGGACGCGCTTTCGCTGGCACTGTTTACCGTTGCCGGCAGCACCCGCGCCATGAGCTTCGGCCTGGGATTTCTGCCCTGCCTCGTCCTGGGTGTCACCACGGCGGTGGGCGGGGGCGCTCTTCGCGACGTGTTCAGCGGACGTGCGCCGGCCACCTTTAAGGAGGGCGAACTCTACGCCCTGGTGTCCACCGTGGCCGCGGCGATGTTTCTTGGCGTGCAGCACCTGGGTGTGCCGGTCAATCGAGCGGCCATCATCGGCACCGTCGTGGGCTTCGGTCTGCGCCTGCTGGCCATGCGCTTCGGCTGGCGCACGCACGCCGTCGGCGGCCTGGGCCAGGAGTTGTCTCCCATTCACGTGGGCCTGAGCCGCGATAACGGAGCCCAACCGAAGAAAGCAGGAGCCGCGCACAGTATCCCCTAAGTCTCTCCTTGCCAAGTGCTTGTTTGTACGCTTACTATTCGCTTCGGTTCGAGCAGGGCAATTTCGGCACTGTTTTGCGCCATGGACTGAAAGGTCCGAACCGGATGTGCGGCCTACAGCGCACCGGGCTGTCTTCTTTGGGAGAGTATTAGATGTCGTGGTATGCCTATTGCATCGCGGAAAGGGCCTCCTTTCCGGAGCTTCTTCGCCACCGTCGCCCCATGCCACTCATGGGGATTTCAGGACTCTTTGGAAATCAAACCTTTGTCTTCCCCGCAAGTGACCTGGCTGTCATCGTCTCCGAACACCAACCAGAAGACGATGCCCGTATGGATCAGCAGGCGCAGCGCGACCACGCGCGTGTCATTGCCGACTGCTTCCAGCACTCCACTGTCCTACCTTTTCGTTTCGGCACTCATTTCGAGGACGACGACGCCCTGCGCCGCTCGGTCCGGTCGAACCACCGGCACTTCATCCACAATGTGGAGCGGTTGCGCGGCAAGGCCGAGATGCATCTGAAGGTACTGATCGACGACACCTGCCCGGAGAGCCGCAAGATCCTTCAGGGTGTCGGTAAGGAATACCTCACCAGTTTGCGGGAGAGCGCAAGCGCACAGCGTGAACGCCAATCCAAGGCGCGAGCCCTGTCGCTGCAGATGCACCGCATGTTTCTGCCGGACGCGGAAGAAATTACCTGCAAGCGCGCCGGCGAAGGCAAGATGCTGCTGGACATCGCACACCTTGTCGATAAGAAGGCCGTCGAGCGGTATCAAAACAAATATTCGACTGCCACGGAATCATTGAAGGACTGCCGCATGCAGCTTTCCGGCCCATGGCCGCCCTACCACTTTGTGCACCGGCATCCACCGGCGCACCACTCAGCCAACTAAGGTTGGCTCCTTAATGACAACGAGGCCCGCTCACATGAGCGGGCCTTGTTGTCTGTGCAAAGCGAAGCGCCTGCTCAAAGCTCACCGGTGCGCCGTGCCCTGTACTGACATCTGACAACGCTTCCGGTTTTCCGGTTCGACAAAACATCGAAGTCCGGGTGATTCACGGCTTTAGCCGCCGGGGTAGTTTGAAAGCCAGTCGGGACAAGGCTTAGCCACCGGGATGGTCATCTCGGCGGCTGAAGCCGCAAAGAGCGGCG
>CBAAAE010000026.1:0-2016 GCA_964658845.1 uncultured Novosphingobium sp.
ATCCAATCGGATTTCCGCAGCTTCTTCGACGGCCTCGATGTGGATGGGCGCGAAGGCGTCGCGCTGCATTTCGTGCCGGTCAGCGCGCTCGCCGGCGACAACGTCGTGCATGCCGGACCTGCCATGCCGTGGTACAGCGGACCCACCCTGCTCGGCCTGCTCGAGTCCATCCCGTCATCGCAGGTGAACATCGACGCGCCCTTCCGCATGGCGGTGCAGCGGGTGGTACGGCCCGATCTTGACTTCCGCGGCTTCGCCGGACAGATTGCCTCAGGCATCGTCCGTGTCGGTGACAGCGTCACGGCGCTGCCATCCGGCCGCAGCAGTCGCGTGCAGCGCATCGTGACCTTCGACGGCGACCTGCCGGAAGCCTTCGCGCCGCTCTCCGTCACGCTCACGCTCGAAGACGAAATCGACATCAGCCGCGGCGATGTGCTGGTCACCTCAACCGCCCTGCCGCAGGTGTCCAGCAGCTTCACTGCTTCGCTGGTGTGGATGAGTGAAGCTCCGCTCGACCTTTCGCGCCGGTACCTCCTGAAGCAGGGCAGCCGGACGGTCCAGGCACAGGTCCAGTTCGTGGTCCGCACGGTCGACCTGGCACATCTTGCAGGACAGATCTCTGCTCCCGCTGAGACCGGCACGCTCGCGATGAACGGCATAGCCGACGTGGCCTTGGAGACGTTGCAGCCTCTCGCCTTCGACAGCTATGCGGCCAATCGTCATACCGGCAGCTTCGTCCTGATCGACCTGCAGAGCAACGCTACAGTGGCCGCCGGGATGATCAGAAAGCGTGTTTCCCAATCGGTCAATCGACCCGAGACAAGTCAGGTCGCGGTAAAGCTGGCAAATGGTCGGTCCTTGAACGTAAACGGCCACGTGGACGACGTCTCTCTTGCCATGCGCACCCTCCGCGAAGCCGGTATTTTGCTGCGGGACGACACGTCCGGAGTCACGCGATGAGTACCCTGATTCCCACCATCGCCCCCGCTCAACTGCTCACGCCGGCCAGTTCCCAGTTGCGTACCGACTTACAGACGCAGCTTGCGTATGTACGCGATCTGGTGGTGCGTGAGCTCGGGCCACTTAGTCCTGGAGAAGCTTGCCTGACCTGCAGTTTTCAGGCAGAGGACGTACTGCTGCTGCACTTAGTCATGGAAATACAGCCAAATATTCCCGTGCTGTTTCTCGACACCGGGTACCACTTCAAAGAGACTTACGAATACCGCGATAAGATCGCTTCCAACTGGAAGCTCAACTTAGTCAACCTGCTGCCGAAACTGACCGTGGAAGCGCAGGAAGCGGAGTTCGGCAAACTGTACAGCACCGATCCGAATCGCTGCTGCGGCATCCGTAAAGTCGAGCCATTGTTCGAGGCCGTTGCAGCTTACAAGGTATGGCTTACGGGACTGCGCCGCGAGCAGGCGCGAAGCCGCACAGCACTGAAGGAAGTGGATGATTTCGCCCTGCCCAGCGGTGTTGTTGTACGCAAGCTAAGCCCCTTTGCGGACTGGTCCACGCGTGACGTGTGGCAGCTTGCCGCGCACTTCGATATCCCTTTGCTGCCGCTATACGACGCGGGTTACACGAGCATTGGCTGCGAGCCATGTACCACGCTGCCCACCGACCCGAACGATCCACGGTCCGGCAGGTGGGCAGGCAAGAAGGTGGAATGCGGCATCCACATCCAGGCGGTCGAGCACCATGCTGCCGAGGCCGATGCGGATGGTAGTTAATCGCTGATCAAACGGTCGGCGGCAGGGTTCAAAACGTAACATCAGCCGCTCCCCTCTGAAAGCGACGATGCATTATTTGATTGGCTTCATCATCGCGATGTTTATCGCTTTGACCGGGGTAGGCGCGGGCACCATCACGACGCCGCTCCTGATCCTTTTCCTGCATGTTCCCACTGCCGTGGCTGTGACAACAGGTCTGGTCTTTTCTGCCGCGGTCAAGTTGCTGTTGGTGCCGACCCAGATCTTCCGCAAGCAGGTGAACTGGCGGGTGCTTGGATTCATG
>CBAAAE010000026.1:2116-6646 GCA_964658845.1 uncultured Novosphingobium sp.
GGTGCGGGCGCCCTCGGGACGGCCGCTCTGCTGTCGCTTACGAGCCTGCTGCCTGTTCAGGTTGTGGGTACCGACATCCTGTTTGGATTTGTACTGTCCCTGGTCGGCAGCGGTGCTCACATGTTTTCGCACGCGAATGATCCAGAGTTGCTGAAACGGCTAATCATCGGTGGCGTGGGCGGTGTGCTGGTCGGCACGTTTTCGGCCAAATACATCCCAAAGCGTCCGCTGCGGTTCGCCCTCTGGGTATGGCTGCTGGTAATCGGCGCGCAGTTTCTTTATACCAATCTTTTTACCGCGCGGTGACGCACTTGTCGTGACGCTCAGATGAGACGCAGACTTGTCACGTGCAGTGGCGTAGAATGTCTCCGTGCCGAAGTATTCCATTGTCGTTCCGTTCCACAATGAAGAGGACAACATTACCGCGCTCTACGACCAGCTGAAAGAGGTCATGGAGCATGTGGGCGACAGCTTTGAACTCATCCTGGTAGATGATGGTTCTCACGACCGGTCCTACCGGTTGTTGGAAGAGATTGCAGCCGTCGACAGCCGCGTACTTGTGATTAAACTCCGCCGGAACTTCGGCCAGACAAGCGCGCTGGCTGCGGGCTTTGATCATGCGCAGGGCGACTTCGTCATCGCCATGGACGGCGATCTGCAGCACGATCCAAAAGAGATCCCAGGCTTCCTGGAAAAGCTGGAAGAAGGTTACGACGTCGTCAGCGGATGGCGTGCTCAGCGGGCGGATAACTTCGTGATGCGCCGCATTCCTTCGCGTGCGGCCAACTGGCTGATGGCAAAACTCAGCGGCGTCGATATCCACGATTTCGGCACCACCTTCAAGGCCTACCGGCGTGAGGTGATCCAGAACATCCCGCTGTATGGACAGATGCACCGCTTCATACCGGCGCTCGCTTCCTGGTACGGCGCCAGTATCTGCGAGATACCCATCTCCAACCCGGCGCGCCTGCATGGGCAAAGCCACTACGGTATATCCCGCACATTCCGTGTCTTTTTCGACCTGCTGACGATTCGATTTCTGCTGAAATACATGATGCGGCCGCTGCATTTTTTTGGCAGTTTTGGGGCGATCAGCGTCGTCACCGGGCTGGGCATGGCGTTCGGGCTACTCGTGATGAAGCTGCTCACCCATGACCATGTGCTTCGTCAGCATGGACCCTGGTTTATCATGGCGAGCGTTTTGATCCTGGCGGGTGTGCAACTTATTGGTATCGGCTTGTTGGGTGAGTTACAGGTACGCCACTACCACTCGCCGCAACACCGTGCACCATACGCCGTGGAACGTATCGTGCGATTACGGTCGTCGGAAGAGACAACACTTTCTTAACTCAGGTATGACTTGTAAGAAACGGCTTGCTGAAGCAAGCCTTTTTTCCTGCCGGTAAGTCACTCAGCTTACGTGTACGACCGGTCTGCGGTCCTGTCTCGGGATGGCTTTGCGCAGTACCTCGTGAGTCAACGGAGCGGTGTCGCCCTCGCCCAAAAACAGGAAGCGCATCATGTTGACGGCAGGGCTTACCTGCGTCCAGCGGAAGTAGACGTGAGGAACCTTGCCGGTTCGCTGCTGCAGGTATACCAGCATGCCCGCGATGGAGTTCGCGACCACGGGGCTCTTCGCGGAGAGGATACGATGCCTACCCATGCGACGGCCGGTAACGCAAAGCGTCTCGGAAAAGTCAGAGGCATCGCCCCGGATGACCTCAAAGAAATACAGGTTCTCATCCTCCGTGAGGCTATGAAAGTACCTCACCTTGCGATCGGAGAGGTCGAGCGCCTCGAGTGAGTCACCGATTTCGGGACCGCGTGCCACCAGGCGGATGAGCTGATCGTCGTCCTCGGCAAGAATCGCTTCAGCTTCCTCGTCCAGTTTCACATCGTTGATGCGTAACTCTGTGGACCGTAGCGCACGAGAGACAAATGAACTAAGTAAGATGCAGCCGATAAATATGGAAGAGATCTTGAGGCCCTCGGGTCGCTCGATGATGTTAGCGACCGTCGTGTAGGCGAAGATGGCAGTCGTGGCGATAAAGGCCCAGCGAAGCTTCGTATTCCACACACTCAACATGACCGCCGTGGACGCTGACGTGATCAGTACAAGAACGCCTGTGGCGTACGCACCGCCCTGTGCATCGACATCGGCATGGAATAACAGGGTCACTGTGGTGGCAATGCCCATAAATACAAGGACCAGCGGTCGGGACGCCTTTGCCCACTCCGGAGCCATGCCGAACTTCGGCAGGTAGCGTGGAATTAGATTCAGCAGACCTGCCATGGCAGACGCGCCGGCAAAGCCCAGGATCAGGATGGTGCTGATGTCGTACGCGGTGCCCATCACGCTGCCTGCATATTTGTGTGCCAGCCATGCCATGGCGCGTCCGTTGGCCTCGCCGCCCTCGCGGAACGCTGCCGCCGGAATCAGAACGGTAGTGATCACGCTGGTCGCCATCAGAAAAACACTCATAATCCCGGCCGCAGTTACCAGGAGGTGTTTCGCATTTCGAATGCGCTGTTCTTCGTCTTTCGCCTCAATCAACGGCATAACCGCGACACCGGTCTCAAAGCCCGAAAGGCCGAGCGCGAGTTTTGGAAATAACAGCAGGGACAATCCCAGCATGCGCCAGACGCTGAGATGACGGTCATTCAGCGCAAGTTTCCAGTTATGCATAACCTCCGGGTGGTGCACGATCTGCATGACTCCCGCCCCAACCACAAGCGCATTGAGTAGCAGGTAACTCCCAACCAACCAAACGGCGATGGAAACGGCTTCCTTGAAACCTTTCAGGAAGATGCCACTCAGTACCGCCAGGATGAACAGCGTGACCAGCGTCTGGTGATCGAGCCAGTGAGGGATCAACGGATTGTGGATGAGGTGGGCCGCGCCGTCCGCAGCCGAAAGTGTCATGGTGATGATGAAGTCGGTCGTCGCGAATCCGAGCAGCACCAGGACGAACAGCTTGCCGCCCCATGCCGGAAAAATCCGCTGCAACATGGCAACGGAGCCCTGGCCGTGAGGGCTGGCTTTGCACACCCGCCGGTAGACAGGCAGGGCGGCAAACAGGGTAACCAGAACCAGCACGAGCGTGGCAAAGGGAGACAGCACGCCCGCAGCGAGAAAGGCAATGCCTGGCTGGTACCCCAAGGTGGAGAAGTAGTCGACACCCGTGAGGCACATGACGCGCCACCAGGCATTCTGCTTTTCAGGCTCCTGGTGTGCAGAGGGTACCCGAAGATCAGCTAACAGCCAGTCTGAGAGACTCATCGCTTGCTTCGGAGTCCGGCAGCGAGTAGAAGGTTGGCTGTTGAGTGTTTCGATGCGGAAACGATATTCACTGTCTATTCGCAGAGTGCACCTGCGGGTGCGCTAGGCTGAGGCGGGAAGCCTGCTTCATGGCTGAACCAAAGATCCGATGGAGGGATCGCTGCACGTGAGTCAGACCATTCTGCTGCTTGAGGACGACGCGGACATCGCAAAGCTGGTGCGGTATCACCTTGAGAGCTCAGGCTACACAGTCCAGGCCTTTACGAACGCGTCCGAGGTGCTACCGGCGGCGGAGCGAAAAGCGCCCTCGCTGTTCCTGCTCGACATCATGGTACCCGGCGGCGACGGTCTCGAAGTCTGCAGGCGTCTGCGCCAGAACGCCAACCTCAGCAGTGTTCCCCTCATCTTCCTGACGGCGCTTGCAACGGAAAGCGACCGCGTTCACGGACTGGAACTCGGTGCGGACGACTACATCACCAAGCCTTTCAGCACGCGGGAGTTGCTGGCGCGCGTCAAGGCGGTGCTGCGCCGGTTTGAGCGGCAGGAACCGGCTGAAACGCTGCAGGTGGGTGAGATCGAGATTGACGGCAGCGCCATGCAGCTGCGTGTTCGCGGCGAGCTGGTGATTACGACGGCGACAGAGTTCCGCCTGCTTGACTACCTCGCGCGGCACCCTGGACGTGTCTTCAGCCGCGACCAGTTGCTGGATGCGGTGTGGGGCGATGCGCGGTTTGTCACACCGCGCTCGGTCGACGTTTACGTGCGGCGGATCCGCGAGAAGATCGAGGACGATGCGGAGGAACCGCGCTACCTGAAGACGATGCGCGGCGCGGGTTACCGCTTTGAGCGACCCGACCGCATTGCACCCAGACTGTAAACATCATCCTTGAGTAACACCCTCCACACGTAGCATTGGCGCAGCATGAGTCCACGTTCCATTCCGAGGTTTGCGTTTCTCGCGGTCACGCTTGCGGGTGCATTTGCAACGCTGGCCGATCCGCTGATCCCGCAGTCGCGCTACCTCCTGCTGTGCGGCTTTGTGTTGATCAGCATTGTCGCTTTTCTCGCAATCCGCAGAGCCATTGGAGGGCAGGCAGCCGACGTCGCCCGCTACGTGGGGAGCGCGCCTGAGCTTCCGGTGCCTCCACCACTGGTCGATGGCACCCTTCAGCCGGTGCTGAATGCCACCCTGCAGATGTCGCGTGGCGTCTCGCAGCAGCTTTCGATACTGTACGAAAGCCGACACCAGC
>CBAAAE010000026.1:6656-23080 GCA_964658845.1 uncultured Novosphingobium sp.
TCCTGGGCGTGGACGCCGCCGGGCGTGTGCAATGGAGTAATGCGCATATGCAGCGCCTGATGTTTCGCGATGCAGCCGGCGCTTCCATTCGGCATGGCCGCGCGCTGGTGCATACCTTTCGTGATCCGGTTCTGCTGGCTTCGGTGCAGACCACGCTGGATCATGGCATTGCGTCGGAATGCCGAAGCGAGGCCGTGCTGCCTGGCCGCGTCTTCCAGGTGAACGCGTCTCCGTTGCCGGGCGGCGGTGCCGTCGTAGTGCTGCATGACAGCACTCGCGCGGAGCAGATGGAGCACACCCAGCGGGACTTTGTGGCGAATGTTTCGCACGAGTTGCGCACACCGCTGACGTCCATCATCGGCTACGTGGAGACGGTGATCGATCACGAGACTCTCTCACCTCCGGCACGGGAGTTCCTGGATACGGTTCTGAAGAACGCGTCACGCATGCAGCGGCTCACCGAAGATCTGCTGCTGCTGACCCAGGTGGAACAGGCTGAAAATCCTCTGTATCTCCGGCCCGTGGCCGCGTCGACGCTGCTGCAGGACGCCCTGCGCACCGTTTCCGGCGCCTCCTACGCGGAAGGCGCGGACCTTCAGTTGGGTCCGCAGACCGACCTGATCGTGCTGGCGGATGAGAATGCGGTTTTACAGGTGCTTGGGAACCTGCTGGAGAACGCGGTGAAGTACAGCAGCGGCCGGTCCGAAGTGCCGCGTGTCGTGCTTTCCGCGGAGGAAGTAACTCATGATCCGGGCTTCGTCGAGTTCCGCGTGCGCGATTTCGGCCCCGGCATCGCCTCCGACCACCTGCCCCGGATTTTCGAGCGCTTCTACCGCGTGGAAAAAGCACGTTCGAGAGCCACCGGGGGGACCGGGTTGGGCCTCTCCATTGCAAGGCACCTGGTAGAGCAGCAGGGAGGACGCCTGTGGGCCGAAAGCAGCCTGGGTCAGGGGAGTACCTTCCTGTTTACCCTTCCACTGGCGCATTGACCGCCTGTTCACGCGTATCCCTTACCTTTGTGAGAGCGTCTCATACCAGAGGTAACCACCGCCGTGCGCAAACGATTTCATCAGTCGCTCGATGAGTTAAAGGAAAAGCTGCTGGTCATGGCGGGTTTCGCCGAGCAGGCGACGCAGCGCGCGATCGAGGCCTACCGCATGCGCGATCCGGAACTGGTGGATCTCGTCCGCCGGTCTGAGCCGGCGATCAACCGGCTGGAACGTGAAATCGACAATACGGCGCTCGACCTGCTGGCCATGGAGCAGCCGATGGCGGTCGATCTACGGTTCATCCTCTCGGTGATCCGCATCAACGCAGACCTGGAGCGCGTCGGCGATCTTGCTGTAAACATCGCGATCCGCGCCGGCGAGATGATCGATCTGCCGCCTGTCGATCTGCCCGTGGACATACCGCGACTGGGCACGCTTGCCGCTGCGATGATCCGCAAGGCGCTCGAAGCCTTTATTGAGGGCGACGCCGTGCTGGCAGAGAGCGTGCTGGCGATGGATGACGAAGTCGATCACCTGAACACCGAAGCCTTTCGCGCTCTCTCCTGTGTCATCCGCGAGCGCTCAGAGGTGACCACGCAGGCGCTGAATGCCATGCTGATCGCACGGAATATCGAGCGGGTGGGAGACCACGCCACGAACATCGCGGAAGACGTAATATTCTGGGTCAAAGGGCAGGATATCCGCCACAAGATGACCGCCGCCTGAACCCTCTCAGGGCCCGCCATCATTCGAAGAGTGCGAGTTGTCCCTTCGCATTCACCGGCGCTGACACCACGGCAACATCCTGTTCAGGCGCGCCGGCTGCATCAGCGGAAGGCCAGTAGATCAGTTGCCCTATCAAGGGGTAGAACAGCGCCAGCATGACCGGCGTCCCGGCAGGCAGTGACCGCAGCCGCATCTCCGCGTAGGTCTGAAGCTGACCCTGGTACCGCGCACGCTCTTCCAGCAGGAACGCGCTTCGCTCGCTTTCTCCGTGATCGCCGGTCTTGAAATCGACAATCCAAAGGGTGTTATCACCGGCTCCGTACGGTGCTGCACCCGCAAAAAAGCTGCGGTCCAGCCGTACGCGGAGTGCGGTGGTGTCGGTACCAGAGCGCCATGCGGACTCGGTTGCCGCGCCTAGATGTGGCAGCAGTAGCCACCGGCCGTCCGGGCTTTGCAGCAGATTCGTCAGCGCGCGCTGAACTGTTGCTGCCGCGCGCTCGACCGCAGGTGGCGGCAGACCACCGGTGCGCAGCGTGGCGCGGATCGCCGGAACCCACGACGGCAGTTCGGCCAGTAACAGCTCCGCTACGGCGGTCAGAGACATGCCCGCAGCTTGTCTGGTGGCACATTCGTTGGCGAGACGCTCGATGAAGGCGTGGATCGTGCTGCCCACGGCGCGTGCACCGAAAGAGCCTTCCGGACGGGAGAAGGTCGTCCGGCGTGGCTGGGGCGATGGTGCGCGTGCCGGGAGCGATCCGCGGTGCAGCTCTCGTAGCGGATCGTATCCGGCCTGCAGACGCTTGAGCATCGGAGTCGTGTGCCGGTCCGGGACTGCCGTCTCCGTGTCGGCCGCGGCGGCCAGCGCGAGCGGCTCGGGCCGGTAGAACTCCTCGATCTGCGCGTTCAGCGGTCGCGGCGCAGCGGCCATAAGGTGTGGCGCGGCCGCGTTCCATGCCGCTTTGAGGAGCGTTCCGTTGCGGTCGGCGGGCAGCCCGTCCTTTGTGGCTTCGGGCCAGGCGAACAGGTGCACAGAGGTACGCGCACGCGTAGCTGCAACGTAGAAGAGGCGCTTGACCTCTGCGTTCGCGCGCCGTCGGCGGGTAGCGCGGATGAAGGTCAGCAGCGAACCCGCTTCGCCGCTTTTCGAGGGCAAGGGAGCCAGCAGCACGTCGCGGGAGCCGTCGGGAGCGCTGCTTGGCAGTTCGAGCCAATCCAGCGCCTGCCATTGATCCTGCGCGCTGATACGGTGCATGCCAGGCACCAGGACCATGTCCCACTCGAGGCCCTTTGCCTTGTGGATCGTCATCACGTCGACCGCGCCCTCGGCGTAGCTTGGCTCGGCAAACAGCCGTTCCATGCGCCGTTCGAGCGTCTGCGTGCTGACGGTCTCGCCTGCAGCCTCCATCTCGTCCAGCACACGCAGAAACTGCCGGACGTTTTCGCGGCCGTTCTCGTCCGTGCAGGCATCGCCGCCCAGCGAGCGCCAGGTGCGCTCGACGCGGTCTGCCAGAGATTGCGTTCCGGCATGTTGCAGCGCCGCGTCCATCACGTCCAGCGTGCGTTTCACGCGCTCACGCATGGGCGATGCGAGGGATTGGAGCCGCTCCCTCAGGTGCGGACGCAGCGCTTCCTTTTTGTGCCGCGGATCGTCTCCCGCAGCCAGACGGAACAGGTCTGCCAGGCCTGCTCCGCACCACGGCGCATGCAGCACGGCCAGCCACGCCGTGCGATCGGCAGGGTGCAGCAACGCCCGCGTGATGGAGAGGATGTCGAGCACTTCGCGCCGTTCTCCGAGTGCCTCGATGTCGACGGCCCGGTACGGCGTCCCGCTCTTTTTGATGGCCTGGGAGATCTCGGTGACGTGGCTCCGCGCACGCGTCAGAACGGCGATCTTGCTTTCTGGATGTTGCGCGCGCCATGTGCGTACAAGCGTTGCCACGTCCGCTGCTTCGTCGCGCAACGCACGCTGCCGCTGACGCAGACTTGCCGATGCGTCCTCCGGCCGGGGGAGCAGGCGCATGTGCCAGGAGATGCCCTCCCTGTCGTTCGCCGCCAGCACGGCAGTAGACCTCGTGTAGGTCACATCACCATCTTCGACCGAGTCGGCGGGAAAGATGCTGGTGAACGTCTCGTTGAACTCCTTCACGATGCGCTCGCCCGAGCGAAAATTCGCGGAGAGCTGGAGCGCCCTGAGAGGCACTTCGCCCAGTTTGCCGCGCTGCATGCATCGCTGGAACAGCTCGACTCGCGCCTGGCGGAACAGGTAGATCGACTGCTTCGGATCGCCGACCAGGAACAGGGTCTGGCTGCGGCCGTCCCAGCCCTCGGTAAGTGCCTGCAGCAGCTCGTACTGGCCTGAGGAGGTGTCCTGCATCTCGTCGACAAGCAGGTGCCGCAGCTCGGTGCCGAGTGCGACCTGCACCTCTCCCGCGTTTTGTTTCAGGGCTGCGCGCGCGGAAAGTGCGACCTCGCTGAAGTCGCAGACTTCCTCCCGTGCAAACAGCAGGCGCAGCTCGATCAGCGCGTGCTGCAGCAGGCGGAAAAGCGCCTTCGTGACGACCCACTGTTCCTCCGGGTAGGTTGCCGGTGGCAGACCGCGCACGGCGTGTAGCAGTTCAGCAAGTTCGTCGCTCTCGATGTCGCGGATGAGACCTCTTAGATCCTTCCCGACTTCCTTATCGACCTTGACAAAAAGATTATTGATCGCAAAGGCTTTGCGCCATGTGCCACCGCCGGTCAGGAGCAGATGTGCTACGTGCAGCCAGTGATCGCGATGCTGCGCCTCAGGCCCGGGGGGGCCGGCATGGTTGGCGCAGGGAGCAAAGGCGCTCGGCTGGCCGTTGTGACCCTCGGCAAATGCGAGTTGTCGCGCGATGGCGGCGACGCGCTCCAGTTCGGCTTCTGGAAAGCACTGGTGCAACCTGGAAAGAGAAGCGCACAGGGTCCGATCCAGTGAGTCATTCAGGCGCGGCAGAACCGTCGCATCCAGCGCAGCGTCATTCAACTCGGCTGCGCTGAGGGGAATCAGACGCCCCCACTGTTCCCGCGTGCCGAGCATCTCGGCCAGAACCCGCTCGCAGTACATCAGGTCGCCATCGCGATGCAGCAGAACCGTTCGCACCGCCTCATTCAAAGCCGCATCGTCGCCGCCGAAACGCATCATGACGGCATGTGCGGCCCGGACGTAGAGCGGTGCCGCATCGGCAACCGGACTCGCGTAACCCGCGCTACCTGAGAGCAGCGGCATGGCTCGCGCGATCTCGCTGCACAGGGAGTCGATGGTGCGAATGTTCAAGCCGTGAGGACGGTCCAACAGTCGCCAGCCCAGCTCCACATCGCGCTGCAAAGCGGACCGCGCAAGGTCGCTCGTGAGGCGATCGAAATCGGTCTCTGCAGGCGATGTGCCCTTAGCGGCCGAACGCAACGCCGCGAGTACGCGTTCGCGCATCTCCGCCGTTGCCTTCTGGGTGAAGGTCAGGGCCAGGACCTGTGCGGGATCGTCCACAATCGCGAGGAGCTTGAGGTATCGCTGGATCAGCAGGCCTGTTTTGCCTGAGCCGGCCGGCGCTTCCGTGATCCAGGAAGACGTTACGTCCAGGGCGTGCGCGCGCTGCTCGGCATCCGGGATCGTCCGAGGAACAAGCGTTTCGTCTAACGAAGAGGGGAAGTCGATCAGCTCCAAGCAGCCACCTCGTCCTCTTCCTCCTCCTGTGCCATTTCGTCCAGTTGCAACAGGGTTTCCGCGTCTACGCGGCACAGGACGCGCTGCGCGCACAGATCGCAGGTCTTCGGGTACTCCTTCGGATCGACGGCCGCGTCGCCTGCCGCAAACGCGGTTGCAAGCCGGTCCAGATCCCTGCGCCAGATTTCCACCTGGTCCGCGAAGACGATCTTGTTCTTGTGCCTGGGTCCAAGCAGCTTTGGCGTCTCTGCCATGCCCTCCAGGCGCATGCCGTTAGCACCCACCTTGACCGCACCGAAGGCCAGGCCATCCACCTGCGCGACCTCCGCGCCGAGGGCGCCTGCGACGGCGTAGACGGGCAGTTGCGGCTGGTCAGGGCGCTCGCCGAGCCACTCCCGCGCGAAGGCTGATCCGGTCTTGTAGTCGATCAGGAGCGTGCCCTCCGCCTCTGATGCGATCACGCGGTCGATGCGATCTACGCGCATGGAAAGGCGCAGGGGTCCAACGGCTACGTCTTTCAATTCCTTCTCGGTGTGCAGCACGACGAACGGGGGCCGCTCCGCTTCGAAGTTCAGCCAGTCGGACAGCAGCTTGAACAGACGCGTTCGCTGCACGCCCAGATAGGCATTTTCCCATTCGTTGTGGGGTGCGGCTCTGAAGACGTCGTCGATGCAGCGTTGCAGCAGGCGATCGCGCTGCGAAAGACCGTCGCTCTCTACTTCCGCGCTCATCTTCAGCAGCGTGCGCTGGTCGTGCACGGTAGACCAGAAGGCCTGCAGGACTGCGTGCACCTGTTCGCCGCGATCGCCGGGGGACAGGCCAGCGTCGCTTCGTTCCGCGGCTGACGCGAACAGGCGCTTCTCAGCAAAGGCGCGGAAGCCGCACTGCGCCTGCGCGGTCAATACCCCGACGCCACCTGTGAGGATGCCATCGGGCAGGGGCGGCAGTCGCTCCGCATCCGGTTCTTCCTCCAGCAGAGCAGGGGGCCCGACGGGTACGGACGTTTCCGTCGGCTCAACCATCGTGCCGCCACAAGAACTCACTGCCTCTTCGACTAGCCGCGAGGCTCGCTGCGCGCCTTCGACCTTGGAGCACGCGTAGCTGAAGACCACTTCGCCCGCAGTCTGCATCACGCGTTCAAGCGTCTCCCGCGATGCTGCCTCATCCAGCGCTGTGTCGGTCCCGGGCATGCTTAGATCACGCTGCAGCCACCATGGCAGCAGGGGATGCGGTGCCCGCCGAGACGGCCAGGTGTTCTCATCCGCGTGCAAAAACCACAGGACGTCTGCCGTGCTGCCTGCGGCCTCGCTTACCGTCGTCACCTGCACCGGCGCACCGGTGTTTTCCGGTGCAAAGACCGTCTCGTCAGCGACCGCCCGCAGTTCGTCGACCAGATCGGCAAAGCTGGCGCGCCGTCCCAGCAGGTCAAGCGTAGCCAGGCGATCCAGCGCTTCGTTCCAGCGGTCGACCGCCTGAAACTCGTCGGTATTCAACTCGGCCAGACCAGGCCAGCCAGCCTCGTGCAATAGATCGCGAACGCTGTCCACAAGGTGCGCGAAGGTGTTCTGCACTTTCTGCAAAGCCCGCGCCGACGAGGCCAGAGCATGCAGGCGGCTGCCGGCCTCATGATGCTCAAGCGCCGCGGCTGCCTGCTTCAGCGAGAGGTCACCGCGCAGCGCACCCGTCTCGCGCAGGACACGGATCTCGAGCTCAGCCCCAAGCTCTGGAGAAGCTGCCAGGCAGAGGTAAGGACTGCGCAGAAGCGAGCCAGCATCGTCGATGGAGATGTCTTCCGCGCACCATCGCAGCAGGCACAAAGCGTCACGCATCATGGGCAGGTGACTAAGGGGTCTGCCGGTTGAAAACTCGTATGGAGCATCCTGTTCCGAAAGCGTGACATCCGCGCTTGACGGAGAAACTGCCATGCGCAGTGCGCGCTCAAGTTCAGGCCGCGAACTCTCCAAATCCGGCACGATCAGGGCAATGGAGCAGGATGGACGGTTCTCGATCTGCTCCCGAACCCAGGCGGAGCACTGCTTCATCTCGGAGCGGCCGCTGGCGGACTGCACGAGCATAGGCGCCCGTCGCAGGGAGACATGCTCGGCGACGAGCTCAACAGCTGCCCCGGCTGCTCTTAGAGCGTCCAGAACAAGGTCCTGCGACGGTGTCAGCCGATCGAAGCCGCAGACCAGGTACTCCGTCGCCAGCGAGATGCTGCCCTGCCGAATCAGCGACGCGATCTCGATGTCGAGGTGTGAGGACGGGAGGTAACTTTCCTGCCGGCAAAGGTCCTCAAAGTGCGCGTACCAGCGCACGAAAGTCTCGGCATCAGGTGAGCGCGCGTCCGGTGTATAGCGGCCCTGAGCGAAACGCGCTCTCACGTCGTAGCTGCCCAGCAGACCCATCGCATCCGTGCACATTCGAGCCTGCGACGACACGGCCTGCAGACTTTCCGATGCGGCGTGATGAATGACACTCTGCCAAAGCGCGCGCTCCTGCAAATCGTTGAGCAGGACCCTGGCTTCCACGCCCCGGACGACCGCATCGTGCCAGAGCGATGCCGTCCAGGCGCGCCAAGGCAGGATTTGCGCTGCCTGCCAGCTGCGGTCGCCCCTCGCGCGTGCCCCTGCATCGAAGGCATTCGCCCATCGGCGGGAGGTCCGCTGATTTCCCGTCAGCAGGGTTGCGCCACGTCCAAGGGCTTCGAGAATTGCACTGGAACTGTCCCCCTGAACCGGCACAGCAGGTAGGGGCATTGGGCTGGCCGACATTCTCCTTTTATACGCCTATCGGGAGGCTTGAAGTGTCCGGCATTTCCACCGGGTGAGCTGGCTTCCGGAAGCTCAAGGCAAGGAGTAACAAGAGACCACAGAGTGGCACGAGAAGGGCAAGCCGCAGCGATCCCGAGGCGCGAGACACCGCGCCCAGCAGAAGGGGCAGAGTCGCTGCACCAATCCCCGAAACAGCGATGATGGAGCCCACCTGCCCGGCTGCCGCGTTTTCGCCCAGCATGCCCGCAAGCACGAGCGGGAACCAGGGGGCGAGCGAAAGGCCCAGCAGCGCCGACAGGGCGACGATGGTGACGCTGCCATGTGCCTGACTTAGAAGGGCTACCAGGACCGTTGCCGCAGTCAGGGTGCCCGTCAGCAGGGCTCGCTCTCGCACGATGCGCAACAGCAGCGGAGCGAGTGCGCGACCAGCCGTGATGCCCAGCCACAGCGCCACAGCGCCCAGGGCACTACTCTGGAGCGCGCCGCTGCCGTAACGCGTGCCAAAGGTCGTAATCCAGCCGCTGAGCGAGGTCTCGACGCCGCCGTATAGCAGCAGCAGCGCGCCGAAGTAGAGAAAGGCCCTGAGAGGAAGACGCTGTGACAGCTGTGCTTTCGAGGGTGAAACCCGTTCGCGAGCGCCTCTTGAAGCGTTCACGGCGGCTCCCGCGAATGCAGCGGCAAACAGGGCCGCGGCATACAGCATGAGCGTCCCCAGGGAGACAGAGGAAAGCAGACTGCCGAGCACGAAGGGCGCCAGCACCGCACCCAGACTCCAGCTGAAGTTCACGAGCGAAAGCGCCGCGCCGCGTTGTGCGACAAATCGCCGGGACGCCAGCAGGTTGACGGACGTGAGCATCTGACCCACGCCAAAGCCGAGCGGCAGCAGTGCTGCCGCATCCCACGGCAGGGAAGCGTGCTGTCGCGTACATAGGCCGAGCAGCAGGAATCCGCATGCCGCCGCACCGGAGCCTCGCAGCAGCGACAGCCACAGGCGACTGCTTGTGGTCACGCCACCAAAGAAGGCCCCAATGAATTGTGCCGTGAAGAATAACCCGCTGCCACTATCTGAGACACGGGCGTTTGCTGCGAGCGCCGGCAGAACCGGTCCAAGAAATACCGTCCCAAAGCCGGAAAGCAGCATGCTGCCGTGTAACAAGGCCAGGTGCGGCTGCGCACTTTGACCGGACGTACCCTCATGCGCGCCCGCCAACTGTGGGTCACGCTGCTCCGATGTCGTTCCCAACTGCTACCTCCGCCGCTCGCCGGTGCAGGTCTGCACTCGTCGGCCGTACCTGCAGGCAACGTATCATGGAGTCATGGGCGGATTGAACAGGATGCCATGGGCGGCGCTGCTACTGACTGCGTGCGTTATGGTCGCGGGCTGCAAACACTCTACCGAAGAGTTCAAGGTGGGTACGCAGACGTATGCAATGAAGGGCACGATAGTTGCGATGAATGTCGAACGTGGCGAGGTTACCCTGAAGCACGAGGCGATTGCTGGTTTTATGCCGGCCATGACCATGCCGTACAAGTTGATGTATGGGAGCGCGATCTCGGAACTACACACCGGCGATGTTATCGCGGCACGCCTCCAGGTTCAGAAGACGGCAGATGGAGAACTCCATGGCGCTCAGCTTGATGAGGTGGCCGTGCTGGCGCAGGCTCGGCCGAACTTCAAGCCTGCTTCGAACTATCACGTACCTACACCCGGCGACGACGTGCCGAACTTCCATTTTGTCAATCAGGATGGCAAGGCCATCCAGTTGCGCGGTCTCAAGGGAAAGGCCGTGCTGGTCACCTTCATTTACACGCGGTGCCCCCTGGGTGATTTCTGTCCAAAGATGAGTCGTAACTTTGCCGCGGTCGATACTGCGCTTCGCAAGGATCCGGCGCTGTTCGGCCGCACAGAGCTGCTTTCCATCTCGTTCGATCCGGTTTTTGATACACCTGCGGTGCTGCGGTCCTACGGAACGTCGTACACGGGAGGCAAGGGCTTCGACCACTGGCAATTTGCCGCACCTTCCAGCGATTCTCTCAGCGCTGTTGAGCACTTCTTTAACGTGGGTGCAACCGGCAGCGACAGTTCTCTGACGCACTCCTTGTCCACAGTTCTGATCGGCCCTGACGGCAAGATCGCGGAGTGGTATCCCGGCAGTGAATGGCTGCCGGCGGATGTTGCCGCAAAGATGAAAATCATCACCCAGGCAGCGCCAAGTGCCGGTCACGCGCTGCCTCGCCGCAGCGCGGATACAAGTGCGCTTGCCAGCCGGGTATCGGCGGTCTCAATGCACAGCTTCCAGGAGAGAACGCATGGCTAAAGTCACAATCGCTTTCGGCGTGGTGCTCGCGCTGATCGGCGCCGGGTTCTACAGCGCGACAGTGCCCCATGCACCTACGTCGCTGATCCCGCTCTACTTCGGTGTCCTGCTCGTCCTGTTGGGAGCGCTTGCAAATACCGACGATCCGAAGCGGCGCATGATCTTCATGCACATCGCCGTTACCGTCGGCCTGCTCGGCTTCATCTTTCCCTTTGCACGCGCAATCGGTGGAGCAATAAAGATGGCGCAGGGCGTTGCTGTCGCGCATCCAGTGGCTATTGAGGAGCAGATGCTGATGGCGCTGGTTTGCCTGATCTTCGTTGTTCTTTGCGTGCGTTCTTTCATCGCTGCGCGTCGCGCGCGCATCTAGATACGTGGCTGTTACGACAGCCGGAAACTACGGTACATGGGATCCTTCGGACCATCACTTTCGGGCGGCCATCCATCGATGCGCAGTGCGGAGCGCACATCGCGTAATCCTTCGCGTGCCATCTCCGCCGACTTGACCAAGAAAAAACCAAAGCCAAAGCTGAAAAAGGTCTGGCCCGAGATCAAGAAGCTCGTTCGGCCCCGGCTATGGCTTTTGACAGGCAGCTTTTTCATCATGCTGGTGAATCGTGCCAGCGGCCTGGTGCTACCTGCTTCGACTCGCTACCTGATCGATAACGTTATGCGCCAGCACCAGTTGAACCTGCTGCCACGCATTGTCGGGGCGGTGCTGGCCGCGACCATCCTGCAGGGCATCAGTTCCTATGCGTTGACACAAGTGCTTTCGAAGGCCGGTCAGCGCCTGATCACGGAACTCCGCATGCAGGTGCAGGAGCATGTGGGCCGGCTGTCTGTTGCCTACTACGACGCGAACCGTTCCGGTACGCTGGTGGCGCGCATCATGTCTGACGTCGAAGGCGTGCGTAACCTGATTGGAACCGGCCTGGTGGATTTCATCGGCGGCCTGCTTACCGCGGGTTTCTCATTCTTCTACCTGCTGCGGCTTTCGACAAACATGACGCTGCTCACCTTCAGCATCATGTTCGCCTTTGCCATGATTATGCGTCGCGCCTTCAGTACCATTCGACCGATCTTCCGCGCGCGGTCCGTGATCAACGCGGAAGTTACAGGCCGCCTGACCGAGTCGCTTGGCGGCGTGCGCGTGGTCAAGGGTTACCACGCGGAAGCCAGCGAGTCGCGCGTCTTTGCGGAAGGTGCGCAACGCCTGCTGGATAACATCATCAGCTCACTTACTGCAACGTCGATCATGTCGCTCTCGTCCACCGCGATACTGGGCTGCGTGGGATCACTGGTCATGTACCTGGGCGCGCGGCAAGTGGTGCTTGGCCATCTTACCGTCGGTGGTTACGTGACTTACAACATGTTCCTCGCGTTCATGATCGTTCCCATAACGTCGCTGGTGAACATCGGCACACAGATTACAGAAGCACTCGCGGGCCTTGACCGTACGGCAGAGATCCTCAGTGTTCCGGAAGAAGACGCAGACCCACGGCGTACGATTGCAATCCCGCCCATGCAGGGCGATGTGGTGTTCGATCAGGTTTCGTTCGAGTACGACCCCGGCAAACCGGTTCTGCACGGTATCAGTTTCCAGGCTAAGCCGGACACAGTGACGGCACTCGTAGGTTCATCCGGTTCAGGTAAATCAACCATCATCTCGCTGGTATGTGCATTTCACGACGCAACGAGCGGCAAGGTTCTGGTTGATGGCATCGACCTGTCCACCGTGCAGTTGGCAAGCTATCGCTCGCAGCTTGGTGTGGTGTTGCAGGAGACCTTTCTCTTCGATGGCACCATTCGCGAGAACGTGCTGTTCTCCCGGCCAGAGGCGACTGAGGAACAGTTTGTAAACGCCTGTCACATCGCACGCGTGGACGAATTCGCGGAGCGGTTTGAAGAGGGCTACGAGACCATCGTCGGCGAGCGCGGTGTGAAGCTCTCAGGAGGCCAGCGCCAGCGGCTTTCCATTGCCCGCGCGATCCTCGCCGACCCGCGCATCCTGATCCTGGATGAGGCCACCAGTTCGCTCGACTCGGAGAGCGAGGCGATGATCCAGCAAGGCCTGAACCACTTAATGACGGGCCGGACAACCTTCGTCATCGCTCACCGGCTCAGTACGATTCGCAACGCGAACCAGATCCTCGTGATCGAAGCCGGTAACATCGTCGAGCGAGGCACACACTCAGAGTTGTATGTGCTGGATGGCCGGTATCGCGAACTCTACGATCGGCAGCATGGAGTCGAACGTAATCTGTTTCTGGCCCCGGGGGAAGGTGATGTCGTCGTTGAAGAGGCGTCCGTGTAAGTATCTGGTGCGGATCGACTACGCAAGCGCAAGCTCTCTGAGTACAAACGCATAATCCATCGCGATTTCGCGCAGGTAGTCATAGCGGCCAGATGCACCGCCGTGGCCTGCATCCATGTTGGTGTGCAGCAGCAGCGGTTGATCCGGATTCGTCTTCAGTGCGCGCAGTTTGGCGACGAATTTGGTGGGCTCCCAATACATCACCTGCGAGTCATTCAGACTGGTCTTGATTAACGTGGCGGGGTAGCTGCCGCGTTGCAGGTTATCGTACGGCGAGTAACTGCGCATGTACGTGAAGGCTTCGGGCTCGTTCGGATTGCCCCATTCCTCGTATTCGGCGACAGTCAAGGGCAGCGTGGCGTCCAGCATGGTGTTCATCACGTCGACGAACGGCACGTGAGATAACACGATGCGGAAGAGGTCGGGCCGCAGGTTGACGACTGCTCCCATCAGCAGGCCGCCTGCGCTGCCGCCCTCGATAATGACCTTGTCCGCTGCCCCGTACTGCTCCGCGATCAGGTGTTCCGTGACCGCGACGAAGTCGGTAAAGGTATTGCGTTTGACCATCATCTTGCCATCGTCGTGCCATGCATCCCCCAGATCGCCGCCACCGCGGATGTGGGCATAGGCCATGACGATTCCACGGTCCAGCAGCGAGAGGCGACTCGTTCCGAAGCCAACCGGCAATGCGTAGCCGTATGACCCGTAACCATACACATAAAGCGGGTTTGTGCCGTCCTTCGCGAAGCAGTCGCGCCTGTAGACGAGCGAAACTGGAACGCGGACACCGTCCGCCGCCACGGCCCACACACGCTCCGCAGCATACTGCTCACGGTCGAATCCGCCAGGTACTTCCTGCTGTTTCAGCAGGGTGGATGCTCCTGTTGCAACGTCGTATTCGAACACCGAACCGGGAGTTACAAGGGATTGGTAACTGTAACGAAAACTCGTCGCGTCGAAGTTACGGTTCACATGCAGCCCGGCCGCGTAACTCGGCTCGGGGAAGGCTACGGTTGCGAACTCTCTTGTAAGTGCTTCACCGTCGAAGCGAAAGACGCGCATCCGGTCAAGACCCTCGACGATCTCTGAAGCGACGGCAAAGCTTTCGAATACTTCGAAGTCATCCAGCGGAACGCTCTTGTCTTCGGGCACTAGTTCCGTCCAGTGTGCGCGTCCGGGCCGATCGACGGCCGCAGTTACCACACGGAAATTCTTGCCGGTGTCATTCACGCGGATGTAGAAGGTCCCATGCCGGTGGTCGACCGAATACTCCTGATCGGCAACACGCTCAGCCAGCATCTGGAACTCAGCCAACGGCGTGCTCGCATCGACAAAGCGATACTCCGTTGTGGTGTGGCTACCTATTTCTAGTAACAGGTACTTACGATCGCGGGTGCGTCCCACGCCCACGTTGAAGCGCTCGTCCTGCTCTTCATACACGATCACATCATTGGAGGCCGCGTTGCCCAGCATGTGGCGCAGCACCCGGTCATGCCGCTTGGTCTGCTCGTCTTCCACGGAGTAGAAGATCATGGTGCCGTCCAGCGCCCACACCAGTGCTCCCACGCGTTCCGCCGTATCCGGCAGCAACGCACCGGTACGTAGGTCCTTTACGTGTAACGTGTACTGGCGAAATCCGGTGTTATCCGTGGTGTAGGCCAGCAGGCTGCCATCCGGGCTGACGGAGAGCGCGCCAAGAGACATGAAGGGCTCGCCTTCTGCGAGAACGTTGACGTCGAGCAACACCTCTTCTGGAGCGTCGCCGTCGTAAGTGCGGTCGACTGCGGCATGCCGGCGACAGTGGATCGCGTACTGCAATCCTTCGATCGTGTGCGAGTAGTAAAACCAGTCGCCGTCGCGATAAGGGACGGACGTGTCGGTCTCCTTGATATGCGACAGCATCTCGCGGTAGAGCGTCTCCTGCAGACCCTTCGTGGGTGACATGACAGCATCGGTATAGGCGTTCTCAGCTTCCAGATAGGCCCGTACTTCCAGGGAATCCTTCTCTCGCAGCCAGAAGTAGTCGTCTTCCAGCGTCTGCCCATGCAGATTGGTGAGGTGCGGCTGCTGCTTTGCTACGGGAGGCTGGAGGTTTTCGGGCGCGGCGGAGAGAAGAGCACTCATCCCATCAGGATACAAGCCCTGCGGCTCGTAGGTTTGCTGTTGTGACGGGCGGTGGCGCTCGCCTGCAGAAGTTGCCGTCCGTTACATAGACGGCATCACAGGAATCAGCATCACAAAACCGGGTTTGTAGCTACTGCTCTTCGAAGGAGACGTATGAAGATCCGCACGATCGTACTTACTGCCACAATTCTTTCCTCTGCCTGTGCTCTGCCAGCCTTTGGCCAGGCTTTCTCTGACAAGGACAAGACCTTCCTCAAGGATTCCACTGAGGACAACCTGGCAGAAATCAAGATGGCTGAGATGACAGTGAAAACCACGAAGAATCCGCAGATCAAGACTTTCGCGGAACAGATGATCAAAGACCACAACGCCTTGCTGACAGGTGCGAAGCCGGTTGCCATGAAGGCCGGCGTGACCCCGCCCACCACCACGAGCGCCAAGGCGGCAGCGGAGTACCTGAAGCTTAAGGCCTTGACAGGCGATACCTATGACAAGAGCTACATAAGGACCATGGTGGCCGATCATCACGAGGATCTGAACAAGGTGAAAACGGAAAACAGCACCACCTCGAACCCAGACATGAAGAAGTTGACCGCGCACGCGGCAGACGTCATCGCAGGGCACACGCGGGAGATCGAAACGATGGCGTCCAACATGGGCGTCAAGTAGTTCATGGGTGAACCTGGAAAGGCCGGCAGACGCGCTGCCGGCCTTTGTTTTCGCCTGGCAGCCTGGCGCGTGCGGAACCATTCGCCCGCGTCCGGCGTATCATCGTATGTGATGGTTGCACGGTTTCGGCGCGTTGGGTTCTTTGTCGTTGCACTTTCTCTGTTCGGGTGGTTCTTTCCCGCAGTAGCGGAGTCCGTCAAGACGATGCCCGCGCCTACGGCGTACGTGAACGACTATGCGGGAGTCTTGAACGCCTCGACGAAATCAGACCTCGATGACATGCTGAAGCAGCTTGACACCCAGGCCCACGCCCAGGTGTTCGTCGCTGTCATTCACAAGATCGAAGACGATAACAGCCCGGCAGAGTTCGCCAATCAGCTTTTCGCGAAGTGGAAGCCAGGCCCGAAAGACCAGAGTCGCGGCGCTCTGCTGCTGATTTCTGTCGAAGATCATAAGTACCAGTTCGAGATCGGTTACGGGCTTGAAGGCATTCTGCCCGACGGCAAGACCGGTGACATCGGCCGCGAAATGGTGCCGGATCTGAAGTCCGGCAACTACGATGGTGCAGTCCGCACGGCTGTAAACGACCTGAGCAGCGTAGTTGCCCAGGACGCGAATGTTACGCTTGCGGCGACACCTCACCAATACCATCGTGAAGCCGTCCGACGGCGTTCGGGCGGCGGCAGCGGCATCATTGGCCTGCTGGTCTTCCTGTTTGTGCTGTTCCTGATGCTGCGCGGTGGCGGCGGACGCGGCGGGCCTGGCGGCTTTTTGACGGGGATGCTCCTGGGCGGGTTGATGGGCGGCGGTCGCCGTGGCGGCTTTGGCGGT
>CBAAAE010000027.1:0-22988 GCA_964658845.1 uncultured Novosphingobium sp.
TGGTGTCGCCGCCGACGATGTCGTTGTTCAGCACGCCCTCAAGCTGCCAGCCTTCTTTCTTTGCAAGTTGCGCCAGGTGGCGCGAGCCGTTCAGGCCCTGCTCCTCGCCGGCAACGGCCACGAAGACGATGGTTGCGGGGAACTTGTACTTGCTGAGGATGCGGGCGGCTTCAAGCGAGACAGCGGTGCCGCTCGAGTCGTCGTTCGCGCCGGGCGCCGGGTCGTGCGTGTTCATCACGTCGGTCTCGCGGGTGTCGTAGTGACCGGTGACGAGGTACATGCGCTTGCTTGCGACGGGGTCTGTGCCCTTCAGTACCGCGTAGACGTTACGCAGGAGCGTGGGCTTGACGATGCGCGGTTTGCCGCCACCGAATCCGGGCTCGACCTGCTGCGTGAACTCATCGAACTGCACCTGCATGCAACCGCCGCAGGCCTGGCTGTAGCTCTCGTACTGCGCCTTGATCCAGTCGGCCGCGGGCAGGATGCCGGTGCCCGGCTTCAGGTCCGTCTCAATGCTGGAAATGGTGCTCCGGTTGTTGAAAGCTACCAACCGGGTGATGTTCGCCTTGATCTGATCGGATGAGACCTGCTTGAGCGCAGCGGCGATCTGCTTGTCCATGGGCGCAGGTGGCAGGGGCGTGCCAACCACGCGGTAGTCGACCGCGTCGTCCGCGGCGATCTTGCGCGTTTGTGCGGAGCAGGATGCGGCAGCGGTAATCAGGGCAAGTCCGAAGATTGCGCGCATCGGCTTCATCGCAGAGAACTCCTGAGGAACTGGTAAGTGGGATCGTGCAGAAAAAGAAGCGCGGCACCCATGTACGAGGATGCCGCGCCCGGAGGCAAGTTAGAAGATGAATTTGCCGACAATCTGCAGCTGCCGCGACGATCCAAGATCACCCACGGCAAAGCGCGTGGACGAGATCAGGCCGAAGTTCGAGTTCGCGGTGACGGTCGGGTTCGGATTGGTTGCGGACGGCGCGGTGGTCGTCAGGCCGATCGAAGTGTTGGGATTGCCGAAGCTGGCGTGATTGAAGATGTCGAATGCATCCACGCGGAGCTGGAACTGCAGGTTCTCAAAGATCGCGGTGTTCTTCGTGATGGAGAAGTCCGTGTCAGAGAAACCCGGTCCCACCAGCGCATTCCGCGACAGGTTGCCGAAGCCGGTGGAGACCGCCTGGAAGGTGCAGGCGGACGTATCCGTGATGTTGTTCGTGCAGATGTTCGGCGCGATCCAGCGGACGCGCGTGGCGCTGGCCTTGGTCTTGGGGTAAGACACGGGCGACAGCAGGTTGGGATGGATGACACCCGACGAGCCCGTGAAGGTGGACGTGGTGGTGACGTTCAGCGGATTGCCGGTCTGCCACTGCGTGATACCGGAGAGTTGCCATCCCGCGACCAGGCGGTTGCCCTTGAAGGGCAGCGTGTACACCGCGTTGAACGAGATGCGTTGGCGGGTGTCGAAATCAGACGGACCGTAGTTCAGGTAGGGTCGCGCCGCGTCCTGCAGGGTAGTGCTGGCGACACCCAGATCGAGTGACTTGCTGTAGTTGTAATTGAAGTTGAAATTCAGGCCGTTGCGGAAGGTCTTCTGCGCAGTAAGCCACATGGCGTTGTAGTTCGACTGACCTACATAAGTGGTCTGGTTGATGTTCACGCCGATTGCGGTATTCGGCAGAATTGGGCTGGTTGCCGAGAGTTTGGTGAAGGGGCGAACGCCGGCAGCCGAGGGCTGATTGATGTTGACGGGCTGACGAAGATGCCGGCCGACCGAGCCGTAGTAGCCGATGGACGAGACCACACCAAACGGCAGCGCCTGCTGCACATTCGCGTTGAAGGTCTGCGTGTAGGCGTTCTTATAGTTGCTTGCGACGGCAGACAGAGCGATACCGGCAGCGCCTGCGGAGTTGTAGAGATTCTCGACCGGGATGAAGGGTGTTGCAGTCGAGTTGGTGAAGGTGACGCTGTTCTTGTAGGGCGGATTGCTGTTGAGGCCGCTGACCAGGTTGGTCTCCGGCTGGTCGGCCATGTAACCGTAGGCGGCGCGCAGCACCGTCTTGCCCTTGCCGCTGACGTCGTAGGCAAAGCCGAGGCGCGGCTCATAGTTCAGGTTCTGGTTGTAGGGGCTGTTGCCGTAGCCGTTGGTGCCAACCGGGATCAGGCTGACCGACGGCACATCGAAGACGGTGAAGCGATTCTTGCCTTCAACGGGCGATCCGTTCCACTCAAACCGGAAGCCAAGTTCCGCGGTGAAGTTTGGCGTGATCTTCCACGCGTCCTGCACAAAGGCGCCCACCGCGTTGACGTAGATGCGGTTACTGGTGACCGACGGCGTGATGCTGAAGGTGGTGGCGTGGCCGGCCTGGAAGTTGGCCACCGAGTTGAAGCCGAGCGTGCCCGCGTCGCCGGAGAAGTTCGCATTGAGGAAGCGGCGGAACTCGCCGCCAAACTTTACGGAGTGCTTGCCGGCAACGTAGGTCGCGGTGTCGGAGAAGATACCGAACGTATCCTCACGTCCCTGCGGAAAGCCCGCGGGTCCGCCGAAGTTGATGCCGGGTCCAGTGATGCTGATCTGCGGCAGGCCCGCCGGTCCTGAGGTGCCGTCGATCAGGCCGATGGAGGTTGGATCCGTGGTCACGTTCGGATTGAAGGAGATGGCGATGCGGTTAAATCCGAGACGCGCCTCATTGACGAGTTTTGCCGAGAAGACGTGTGTTTCATTCAGAGTGAGGATCTGTCGGGTGGCGGCGCGATGGTCGCCGAAGCCGGAGACGGTGTTGCCCTGCAGCGTGGGTTCAGTCCTCACGTCTTTCTGAATCGCATAGAAGCCGTGCAGCGTGTCGGACGGGCTGAACGTATGCGAAATGTCGATGGTGCCCTGATCGGTCTGGACCGGGCCGGATGCAATGCCGACAAAGCTGTCCGGCACGGTGGACGTGGACGAGGTGGCGTTCGGCAGGGGAATGAACGCCAGCAGTTGCTGCGAGACGGGATCGGTCGTCGCAGCACGCTGCGCCAGGGTCAGAACACCGCTGTTCACGGTGAGGCCCTGGTGCTGCCGCAGACCTTCGTAGCTCGCGAAAAAGAAGGTGTGGTTCTTGAAGATGGGACCGCCCAGCGCGCCGCCGAAGTTGTTGCGCTTAAAGGGTGCGATGGTCGTGCCCTTGGGATTGAAGTAGTTGCGGGCATCCAGCGCTTCGTTGCGGAGGTAATCGAACACTTCGCCGTGGAAGGCATTGGTGCCGGAGCGGGTGCTGACGTTGACGATCGAACCGGACGACCGGCCGTACTCCGCCGAAAAGGTCTGGTTGTTGATCTTGAACTCTGAGGTGGTGTTGATCGACGGCTGGAACGTGATCTGGTTCTGCACCAGGTCATTCAGGTTGACGCCATTGATCTGGAAGTTGACGGAGTCGTCGCGATTGCCGGCGGTGATGAAGCTGTTCGCGCCCAGGCCGCGGCTTGGGGCAGTCAGGTTGCCGTTCGCAGGAGCAGTGACGCCGCCAGGTGTGAGCACGGTCAGATCTAGGAAGTGACGGCCGTTCAGAGGTACTTCCTGCACCGTTCGGCGGTCAATGACCTGGCCTACCGTGATGGACTCGGCATCGATCAGCGGTGCGGTGCTTTCTACCTGCACCGTTTCACCCGAGGATGTGAGCGCGAGCGGGATATCCACATTTGATTTGGCATCGACCAGCAGGGTCAGTCTCTCCAGCGTGTAGGCGGAAAAGCCCGAGGCTGTAACGCGGATCGAGTAATCGCCCGGCGGCAGGGAGGGCACGACGTACTGGCCGGCCGCATCGCTCTGCAGCGCGCGCTCGGCGCCGGTGCCCAGGTTGCGCACGGTGATCTGAGCACCGGGCAGAACGGCTCCAGTCGGGTCTTTCACGGTGCCGGAAAGCGTCGCGGTCGACTGCGCAAAGACCAGCGCCGGGACAGATGAGATGGCCGCAAGGGCAAGGAACGAGATGCGTCGGTTCATGGTGCCTCCTGAAAGGTATGTGCCGGTCCACGTACGTTTGCGAGTTCCGGCGTGCAGATCTGCCTTGATCTTCTTCACCTGCGCACTTGCGCCGCTTCCATGCAGGAACTCAGCTGCCAGGCTCAAAACGGTGATGCGGTCCCCTGCGTGGCCTGAGGAAGGCTCAAACAGAGGGTGTAAAACATGCAAATGACGATTGACTTGGCCGTAATATACCAGATATCAAGATGTCATAATCTGTCAGACCCAATAGAAAACTAACTAACTACTTTGAGGTGATGGTGAAGATCTCCTGGCTGGTCCTCCTCGCACTTCTTGCCTCTACGGCCATGCCTGCGCAGACGCCGACGCCGTTTTCTGCCGTGCCGTTTTCCGCTGACTTGCGGTTACTGACAGAGACGCAGGCAGTCAGCGGTTTTGAGGGGCCGCTGATGGACAAGGTGGAGGCGGCGCTGGCACCGCTGCATCCGAAGCGCGATGCCATGGGCAACGTGACCGTAACGCTTGGCTCGGGCGCGCCACACCGGTTGATTGCCGCGGCCGTCGATGAGCCGGGATTCGTCGTCAGCCGCATCGATCCGGATGGCTATCTTCGCGTGCAGCAACTGCCGCAGACGGGCCTGCCGCCGCATTACCGCGAGATGCAGAACGCGCAGCCGATGGTACTCATGACCCGCGACGGCAAGCCGCTGAGTGCGGTGGTTGCAGGTGCTTCAATCCATCTGACGCCGGGGCGGAGCAGCGTGCCGGATCCGGATGATCTGGACAATATGTACATCGACATGGGCGCGCGGTCGGCGGATGCGGTGCGCCGCAGCGGTGTGGATGTGCTGAGCCCGCTGGCGGCCGAGCGCTCGCTGTTGCGGGTGGGCGCGCATGCGTGGGCGGGTACTGCGGTGGGCGACCGGTACGGCGCGGCCGTGCTGCTGGGGCTGGCTCGTTCGCTGCAGGGTGCGAAGGTGCAGGGAACGGTCACGCTTGCGTTTGTGACGCAGCAGTGGTCCGGCTCGCGCGGTTTGACGCGGGTGCTGCAGCAGCTTCATCCGGACGAAGTGGTGTACGTCGGGCGTGGACGGAAGGATCCACGCGTGACTGCGGCGGCTGGGCCTGGGTTGGGGTCGGGTGCCCTGCGGTACTCGAGTGGGGCGTCGTGGGATGGATTTGCGGATCTGCACGCTGCGCCGGCGGCCGATTTTCTGCAGCGCGGCTACGGGCCGGCCGCCGTGCTGCCCGCGCATGCCGCGCACCTGGGCGTGCCGGTGCTGTACCCGCTGACGGCGGGCGAGATGGTGGATGAGCGAGATCTGCAAGCGCTCTCGCATGCGCTGCTGAAGCACGTCGGGAGCGATCATGCCATGGCCACGGACCCCCCCGCGACGCCGATGGCGTTTCCTGCAGTGCCGCCGAGGCCGTCTGCGGAGCCGCCGGTGCTCGAAATTCTGAAGACGCTGACCCTGGCCTATGGCGTTAGCGAGCAGGAGACGATGAGCCGTGAGGCCGTCGCACGCACGCTGCCCGCCTGGGCGAAGACGGAGACGGACGCCGCGGGCAACCTGATCCTGCGGATGGGCCGGGGCACGGAACCGGGCATCGTCTTCATGGCGCACACGGATGAGCTTGGATTCCGGGTCCGCAGAATTCGTGCGGACGGCATGCTTGAGCTCGACAACAAGGGCGGCGGCTCGCCGGCTTTTTACTGGGGACATCCCGCGCTGGTGCACACGGCCGCCGGCAGCGTGGCTTCGGTGGTTGGGCTGCCGGACAGTTTCGATACGAAGGACTTCCATTTTCCCTCGGACTTTCGCGTTGCGGCCACGCTGAATGTAGGCGCTGCGAACCCGGGTGAAGTTGCCGTGCTGGGCATCAAGGTGGGCGATACGGTCACCATTCCAAAGCGATTTCGCACGCTGGCGGACGGGCGTGTCAGCATCCGCAGCCTGGACGATCGCGTAGGCTGCGCGGCGCTGGTTCGTGCGATCTGGGCGCTGGGCGAGCACAGTACACGCAACGTGACCTTCGTCTTCTCAACCCAGGAGGAGCTTGGCCTACTGGGCGCGGTTGCGTATGCCGAAGCGGCTGAGAAGGCGGGTCGCACCCCCTCGACTGTCTTCGCGATCGACACGTTTGTGTCGTCGGATTCGCCGCTGGAATCGCACCGGTTTGCCAATGCGACGTTGGGTGACGGCTTTGTGATTCGCGCGATTGATAACTCGAACATCGTTCCCACGGCGGCGGTGCAACGGGTGCAGGCGCTTGCGAGATCGCACAACATTCCCGTGCAGTATGGCGTGACTGGCGGCGGCAATGACGGCGCGGCGTTCGGCCGGTTTGGCGCGACGGACGTCACGCTGAGCTGGCCGCTGCGTTACTCGCACTCTCCCGCAGAGGTGGTGGACATGCGCGATGTGCAGGCGCTCGCCGACATCACAACAGCGCTTGCACGCGAATGGTAAACAGTAATTCCGGTAAGCTGCATCGCGTTGCTGCAGAGGAAAAGAGTGGTCCTAGCATGGCAGTACTTGAAAAACTGGAAACGCAGGCGAGCCTTACGGAACAGGCGCATCGTAGCATCAAGCGCTACATCCTTGCGGGCGATCTGCTGTCGGAAGAGCGGTTGACGGAGGACTTTTTCTCGCGGCAACTTGGCATCAGCAAATCGCCCGTGCGCGAGGCGATGAACTCGCTGCAGAACGAGGGTCTGCTGCGCATCGAGCCGCGGCGTGGAGCGTATGTGCCGCGCTACTCAGGTCGCGAGATACAGGATTTGTACGATCTGCGGGAGGCGCTCGAAGTGTTTGCGACGGCCACTGCCGTGCTGACACCGGCGCTGCTCGCGGCGTTGCGTGCCAGCGTGCGCCGCACCAAGAAGCTGCTGGCAGCGGACGATAAGGCAGCCCACATCGAGGAGGACATCGCATTCCATTCGCGCATCGTGAATGCGACCGGCAACGCGGAGTTATCCCGCGTGCACCGGAACATCCAGGACAAGCTGTGGCTGTGCCGCTGCCAGACCTACCAACTCACCTCGCCGGACACGCCGTCCGCACACCAGGCCATAACAAAGGCTCTGGCTGAAGGCGATCGTGAGGCTGCGGTAGAGGCTACACGGCGGCATATCCGCTTCGTCTGCAAAGCGCTGGTGAGTGCCGCGGCGAAGTAAGTCGCAGATGGAAAGTAACTTGCAGCGGATCTTCAGTGATTGAAGCCGCAAGACTCACGTGGGTCTTACTTGTACTCGCTCTGAAACATGCTGCTGGCCTTGTTCATCTCGTCGGCAGTGGCTGCGTGCGCGAACAGGATGACCCGATACGTGAAGGTCGCGCTCGCGCCTTTTTCAATCGTGAACTTATGCTCGGCAGCCTTTGGATCGAAGATGTGGTCGCCGAGAGGATTGGCGGCGAACAGACCGTAGCCGCGGGCGTGCCAGTAGGTGGGATAGCCGGGATTACCCTTGTGGTCGAGAATCGCGACGGTCACAGTTTTGCCCTCGCTGGTGCCGGTCAATGAGCACCAGGTGCCGCGCGTGGACCAGACCTTATCGCCCTCGATCCCCTCACTGGTCCGGTAGAGGCCGGTCGCTCCGGTTGTGTCAGGGGCGTCAACTTTGGTGGGACGTCCCGCGGCGTCCATGAAGATGCCGCCCTTCTCCGTCGGTGACTCGAGAAAGTGCGCCACACGGATGCCGAGCAGCCCTTCCTTGTCGTCATTGAAGACGGCTCTGTCGAGCGCCTTGAGTGTCACGATCTGATCGACGACGCGGGTGTCGCCATGCTTGCTGAAGACGTAGTGCGTGGTCTGCTGCAGGATGTCCTGACCTGCGCCCGTGGTCCACACCGAGGCGACGGTCAGATCACCCTGGTCCTTGCCGGATGTCGCGGAGACGACCCGCTCGTGCCGAATGGTGCCCATCTTCGGACGCTGCGGCTCCGGGATGGCATCGGAGTTGTTCCAGAAGTCGAAGCCGTTCACGTTGCCGTAGTTGAACCACATGCCGGCATGGTGTGGATGATCGACCCGCTCCTTATCGCGTGGCGCCAGCGGATAGCCACGCGTGACGGTCACGCCATCCGACGCGATCAGCGGATACAGGACAGGCTTTTTCTGCCCCGTTGACCAAAGGTACGAGGTGAAGGGCGCGCCGTCGATGGTAACGTCGACCTTGCTGTGCGCATCGTCTCGCGTGACCTGCACCTGACCCTTGGCCAGCATAGCGAGGGCCGCCATGGCGAGGGCGGCCACCGCCACCCTCCCCGCCCGGTACAGCTTAGACATATTTGCCACCCGCCATGATGCGCTGCGTCTTGTCGTCGAAGGTGACACGCTGGCCGGTCTGCATGGCCGCGATGCACATGCAGAGCGCGATGGAGTGGCTATAGCCCGCTTCGATGGAGGCGTTGGGCGTCTTGCGCGAACGGACGCACTCCATCCAGTTGCGCATGTTGGCGCCGGTCTGTGGATCGCCAGCGCCGGTGTTGGCGTCGGTTGCCATTGCCGAAACCTTTTCCGTAGCCAGCGAGAAGGGCTTCAGCAGCTTCGGCTCCATCTTCATTTCGGCAGCGTACTTCGCGGTTAGTCCGCCGGTCGGTGTGACCTGCTGCTTGTCCATGTCAAGCATGCCGCCGATGGAGTAGTACAACTCCTTGACGCCGCCCGCTTCGTTTGTCTGGCGCGTGGAGTACGAAACCTGGAAGCCTTTGGTCATGTCGTCGAGCGGGCCGTAGTCGAAGACGGCCGTGAGCGTATCCCAGTTGACACGTCCATCGCGCCACGCGTAAATGCCGCCGTTGGCAACGACGCTGCGCGGGTGCGGCAGGCCGGTAAACCAGTGCACAGTATCGATCTGGTGGACGAGCCACTGGTCCGGGAGGCCCGAGGAGTAAGGCCAGAAAAGGCGGAACTCAAGGTACTTGCGCGCGTCAAACGGAGCCTTTGGCAGGTTGAGCTGGTAGCGCGTCCAGTCTGTGTCCTCTTCTTTGAGCAGCGGCACCACGTCAGGACGGCGCCAGCGGCCGGGCTGGTTCACGTTCCAGGTCATCTCGACCATCACGATGTCGCCGAACTCACCGCTCTTGATGTACTCGTATGCCTTCTGGTAGCTGGGCGTGCTGCGGCGCTGGGTGCCCACCTGCACGATTTTGCCGGTCTTGTGCACGGCCGCGCGGAAGTTACGGGCGTCTTCCATGGTGTGCGCGGTGGGCTTCTCGACATAGGCATCGCGACCAGCGTTGACGGCCTCGATACCGTGCTGCGCGTGCTGGAAGTCTGCCGTTGCAATCAGAACGGCATCAATGTCTTTACGCGCGTAGAGTTCGTCATTGTTACGGACGGAATCGACCTTGTTGCCGGTCTTCTTGGTCAGCATGGCTGCGCCCTGATCGCGACGCATATTCCAGATGTCCGAGACAGCGACAAACTGGAAATTCATGTCATGGCAATTACTCATAAAGGCCGGCACCAGCGCGCCCTTCATGCGGTCGCCGCAACCGACGATCGCAGTACGGACGCGGTCGTTCGCGCCTGCGATCTGGGCATAGCTCTGCGCCGTCCAGTTGGTGACGGCGGCACCTGCAGTAGCCAGACCGGCGGTCTTCAAAAAATCTCTGCGATTGCTTTCGTTCTCAGTCATGTTCGATCTCCGTGGCGGTGGGTCAGGTGTCGCCGTATCTTAGTCCCGCGTTCTATCTGTTTGGAAGAGGGCGTCCTGTTTAGAAGGCAAACTTCACCGAGCCCTGGAAGATGCGGGCTGCGCTGCTGCCCGTCACCTGGCCGAAGGTGGACGACGCGGTGCTGGCTGTGGGCGTGTTGAAGTTGGGGTGGTTCAGGACGTTGAAGGCCTCGATCCGCAGGGTGGCATTCAGACTTTCGTGAATGGGAAAGATACGCGAGATCTGCGCGTCGAACTGGTACGACGTGCGTCCGCGGAAGGTGTTTCTACCAATGTTGCCGTACGTTCCCGGGCTGATGCAGGTAGCCGAGCAGAACGCCGCGGGGTTGAGAAATCCCCGGTTGGTGGCACCGGATGCGGAGCGCAGGGGAGCATTCAGGTAAGGGGAAATACCTGGAACCAGGCTCGGGCGATCGTTGCCTACATCCGTGAGCGAGTTATCGACACCGGACGTCACGGTGAACGGCGCGCCGCTCAGAATGTGCACGAGCGGCGCCAGTTCCCAGCCGTTGACAACCGTCTTGGCAAGCCTGTTGCCGAGGCTGAAGTTGCTCTTCGTCACGATGACCGCGTTCTCAACATGGCGGTAATCGGAGCCGCAGGGACCGTAATCCAGTGCAAGGTTCGTAGGACTCTCGACAGTGGTACCGGCCAGGTCACCTTGTGCGTCCTCCTGGTTCAGGCACTTGGAATAGGTGTGATTGAACAGCAGGCTAAAGCTGGAGGAGAGGCGGTGCTGCACGGTTGTGACCAGGCCGTTGTAGTTGCCCGTACCCGTGTCACCGGCAATCACGGTACCTCCGCCGCCACCGAGATACTGGTTGCCCTGGGCCGGGTTCTGCTGAGTGAGATAGAAGCGCTGCGACTGGTTGGCCACGGTGGAACACGGCGTTCCAGGGGCGCCGGCAGGCTTGCCGGCGGGGCCAGTCAGCACCACGCCGGGGCATCCGGTGCCGCCCGCCTGCCACACGCCAGGGACATAGACCGCAGGGCTGAGCGGCAGACCCATCGGGACGTGGCTGGTCTTGTTGCCGATGTAGTTCATCTGCAATTGCCAACCATGACTGAACTCATGCTGCACGCTCGCAGTCCACTGCGTGGTGCTGGACGGGTGGTACTGCTTGGGCAAAACGATGTACTGGGATTGCGCGAAGAACTGTGCGTTTGCGGGACTGGGCACGGCCGGTTGCGGAAATGGGTTTGTCGTGATGGAACCGGTCGACCAGGGCGATCCGAAGCTGATGGGACCGGACGTCGAAGTCTGCGTCTGGCTGATCGCGGTGGCGAACGGCGGGTTCTGCTGGGTGCGCTGGCCAGTGAAGTAATTCACCTGGTCGTAGATAAACGCAATGCCTCCACGCACCACCGTCTTACCATCTCCGAGGACGTCGTACGCAAGGCCGAGGTTTGGAGAGAACTGTGCGGGTGAGTTCTTGGTGAATTGCCGGGAGACGCCAGGGTCGCCGTAAAAGAAGGTGCCTGCGGGTGCGTTTGGATAGATGCCGCTGGACTTATTGGCGAGGAACGCCGCCATGTCGAACACGGTGCCGCGATTGAAGACGTCCGTCGGCAGGTATTCCGGTGCCCAGCGGATGCCAGCGACAATGGTGAGATCTTTGGTGGCGTGGAAGGTGTCTTGCAGGTAAAGGCTCGGGATATTGCCGCGCAGGGCGTTGCCCTGGTATTTGCTCTGCTGATACGCGCTCATCGCACCCATCAGGAAGTCCAGGTTGTTATCGCCGGCCTTTGTGCCGCCGTTTGGCCCGTTGACACTATAGTTTCCGCCGAACGTAAAGACGCCGTTCGTCTCGTACGCGTTTGAGATATTCAACTGGTTATGGACCAACTCACCGCCGAAGACGAACTGGTGCTTGCCCCGCAGGTAAGTGAAGTCGTCCTCAATGGCCAGGAAATTGTCATTGAAGTGCGAAACAGAGTTGGTGCCGCCACCCACCGTGAACTTGTTAGTCACGGTGAGGTACAGGCCATTCGGCACATACTGGTAAACATTCACACCGAGGTTATTTGCATTGATATCGTTCGCTGCAAATCCGCGGTTGTTACGACGGCGCGAAAGGGTCATGCGCGCTGAATTTACCAGCTTGGGACTGATCGCATAATCCTCACCGATGACCAGGCTCTGCACCCGCTGGAAGTTACCGGACTGCGACGTGACCAGGATGTTAGCGGGATCGAAGAACGGAGGCGCCTGGTAGCCGTCAATGAAGTAGCGCCCGAAGAAGGTATTCTTCGCGTTGATCGTGTAATCCACCCTAGTTACGAACTCGTTATCGGAGATCTGCGAAGGAATCTGATAACTGATAAAGCCCGCAGGATCGGTACTGACCGGAAAATATTTGGTCAGCGCGACCGCCTGCGGGCTAAAGAGTGCCGGATTGATCCGGTTATTGACCAGTGCCGCGCCGGTCAGGGGATTGACCAGCTTGATGGTTGGATCGCTCGCGGAGAAGTCTCCCGCAAGGTTTGCCTGCGAGGGAATGTTGGCGCTGGTGGCCGCCTGGGATTGCTTGTTCTGCGTGCGCTGGTAACCTGCAAAAGCGAAGAGTTTGTCCCGGATGATCTTGCCGCCGAAGGTGCCGCCAAACTGGTTCTGATGCAGCGTGTCTTTGGCGCTGCAGGTGGTGGCGGGCGCGATGACCTTGCAGGTGGAGAAAAAACCGGTTGCGTTCAGGTAATTGTTGCGAATGAACTCAAAGGCAGAGCCGTGATAGCTGTTGGTACCGGAGCGGGTTACCGCATTCACCAGGCCGCCGGCATGCTGGCCCGCCTGTGCACCCAGCACCGTCGATTCCACCGAGAACTGGCTCAACGCATCCGGGAAAGGGAAGGGCAGGTTGCCGTTGGACATGTAGTCGTTGTTATCACCGCCATCGAGCTTCCATTGCGTCGTGTTGCCGCCGCTGCCGGCGATCGAAACAGCGATGGTCTGGTAGGAATACTTGCTGCCGGTGAAGTCACCGCCGGGCGCTGGTGTCGAACCGCCGGACAGCGTGATCAACGCCGTGATCTGCCGGCCGTTCAGGGGCATTTCAGTTAACGCCGTAGCATCGATCGTCTGCTTGAACGAGACATCTTCCGTCTGCAGCGCCAGGCCTTCTGACTGGACCTCGATCTTCTGGTCCGATGCGCCGACGGTCATCTTTACATTGACAGAGATGCTGCTGCCTACCTCAAGCACATTGCCGGTGCTGGTGTAGGTTTGAAAGCCCGCAACCGCGGCACTTATCGAGTAAGTTCCCGGTTCGATATTCGGGAACACGTAGTTGCCGGCGCTGTCTGTCCTGGTTACATGCGTCACCTGGGTAGTGGCGGAGGTGAGGGTAATCTCAGTCTGGGGAATGACTGCTCCCGTTGCATCGGCGACCGTACCCTGGATGTTACCGGTGCCTCCCACCTGGGCGCTGCTGCTGGCCGCCAACATACAGGTTGCCAGCAAGAGGACGAGCAGGGCGGACAGGGCGGAGCTTTTCTTCCGCACCACTGGAAATGCAGATACAGGTGTCACGATGCCTCCAAAGAGATGGTTCTACAAAAGCGGTGGCTCAATTTTGCGCGGGACGATCGTTGTCGGCCGGTCACAGGTTGCAGGTCATGCGATTTCTAAGTGATGAAATGCGCAGTGAAGTTGGAAATTGCGTTCGGTGGTGAGTTCATTACAGAACCTTGCACAGTGACCACTAGGGTCCGGGCGGAGTCTAGTACCTGCACCATGGGATGTCAAACGTGAGTGTTATCCGTGAGTTTTCCCGGCGTCGGTCGGCACCCGTTGCGAAGCGCGGTGCCACGCGGTTGTGAGAGGAAGAGTTACCGGACATGGAGGATACGGGCGGTGCCGCTGCAGATCGCCCTGGGTCCATTGCATCCCCCCCCGCAGAAAAGACATGACGCAACAAGTGGATTGCGCTACACTCCACCACGGCGACGCACCTTCACAGCTGGCGAAGTTTCAACCTGCTTCATCCACGCGCGGAAGCTTCTGAGCGGTGAGTCATGTTTGCATCGAAGGTCTCAAGGGAACCAGCGACACAGCCGAAATCGAAGACGCCGCTCAAGCCTGGCGCAGGTAGCACAGCGCCGGCGGGCCGCTCCCTCACTCGGTCTCCCGGTCCTGGTTCGCTGATGCCCGTGGGTGCCGGGGCCACTACAGCCACCCGCCTGGGTGTCGACCTTGCCCGGGTACGCATCCACGCGGACGACGAGGGAGACCGGCTCTCGCGCAAGGCCAGTGCGGATGCGGTTGCGCTGGGCGATGACATCTACTTCCGCAAGGGCCACTATGCCCCCTCAAGCGCTGCTGGACAGCACCTGCTGAGCCATGAACTTGCGCACGTGGCGCAGTTCCAGAGGGGTGTGCTGCATGGCCCGGAGTCCGAGCTGGAGCGGCAGGCGGAACGCGCTTCGCGAGGAGCTGACGCCTTTGCCGCGGGCATGGGATTCGGCAGAAGCTTCGCTCCCCGCCTGCTGCGACAAGCTTCTGCCAGGTGCACCGGTATCGTCGTCCGTCTGCCGCATACAGTAGTGCTCAACGGCACCGCCGGCCCGATCACGGGCGAGGTGACGTTTGATGAAGACGTCAAGGCAGGCAGTTACACGGTTCGCCTGGACAAGGCCACGGGGCAGCTGGAGGTGCAGGGTGTCGGCACGGAGAACCAGCGGTTGTTTTCCATCAGTGTCCAGGTAAAGGGTACCGGCGCGCAGATCAAGTCGGCCGGCGATCGCTACCAGTCGTACATCGATAGCATTGGCGTCGATCCGGTCATGATGACGGTGCTCGGCAGTGCCGGCGCGGGTGGCACCGGCGCCGGGAAGGGCGGTGGCAAGGGCGGTGAAAAAGATGGTGCGGGCGGCTCCGCGGGAAGCACGAAAGCAGGCGGAGCCAAGCCCGGCAGTACCGGAACCGCACCGGTGCACAAGGGTGAGCCCGGTGGCACCGGCGCGGCGGCCGCGCAGGGGGCCGGATCGGTTCAGGTCAACATCACGGATCCGAAACAGATCGACGAACTCCGCCGCAAAGGTCTCCTGGACGACTCCGTTGCCGACGACATCAAGAACCGGTCCGCCCAGCAACAGCCTCTGACCTTTGAAGAGGTGATGGCGCTCTACAAGGCGATCAGCGAGACCATGGTCCTGAAGCAGTCCGGCAAGGATCAGAAGGACAGCAAGGATCAGCAGCAGGATAGCTGGATTGATGTCGCGAAGTTCATCCAGGCCAACCGCGAACAGTTCACGGGCAGGCAGAGCACTGGCGACAGCGGCCTGACGCTGGCCGAGATGAAGGAGATTCTCAAGAAGTACCACGCGTATGTGGGCGTCGAGAAGACGACCGATTCCGCGGATAAACCTGCTTCCACGGCGACACCGCAGGAGAAGATCGACCGCTTCGATCCGGAGAAGCGCCAGAGCTGGAACGCGCTGAGCGAAGCCGACAAGGAGATATGGCGGAGTTACGTGCGGCTCTACGGCGAGCCCGCGAACGACGATCCCTCAGCGGATCTGTCCATGACAGCGGCCCGCAAGATGAGCCTGGCGCTGCACATGTCTCCGCGCTTCATCAGCCCAGGCTTCCGCGAGGGCTTTGAACAACTGGTAAATGACCCATTCTTCCAGGTGGGCGTGATGGCCGGGATCACACTCTACGTGGGGGCCTGGCTGGCACCGGAGCCGCTGTTCAGCAAGGCAACAGCAGCCACGATTACGATTGCCCTGCTCACGTTTTTCACTGTATCGGAGATTAGAAATTTCGCCATCGCATGGATGAACCTGGGCGATGAATCCGAGGCCGCGAAGGACTTTAGCTCTCTGCAGGATGCGGCGGAACACTTTGGCAAGGCGATGGGCGGCATCCTGGTACGGGTGATGGTGACCCTCGGCATGATGCTCGCGGGCAAGCTGTTACCTTCTCCCGCAACCTTTGAAGGGCCCGGAGGTACCGGTGGCGGTGCCGCGCCCGAGCCGAACATGGGTGGTCTCCGCCCCGCGCCCGCTGGTGGTGGCGGAGGTGCAGCTGTTGCCAACGCGCCTGCCGCGACCGCGATCAAGGTGCTGGCAGACGGAACCATCCTGATCGTGGGTCCGGGTGTGGCGGCAGCGCCCCTCCACGCGGCCATGATGCAGGGAGGAGGGGGTGGTGGGGGAACGCCTCCATCGGGCGGCAGCGGCCCATCGGGCGCCGGTGGCGGAAGTCCGGCAAGCCAGCCTCCCAAGACCACACAGGACGTCTTTGCCGAACTGGATGCGGAGTTGAAGGGCGTGCCCGAAGGACAAGGGGACCTGAAAGGCACATCTCCGGATCCGAAGAAGTTTGCCAGCCAGAAGCCGCTTGACCCCTCAACGGTAGACCAAAGTATCAAGTCGCCGAAAACAGGCGTGGTGGTCCGCGAATCCGCGGGTGCAAAGATCGTCCAGAACGATGAGCCGCTCGGCTCCGCCCAGACAAGCAGGTCTATCAACACCGGAATCCGGTCGGGCATTGCGGAGGGCGAGCATTACAAGTTGGCGCTCGAGTCAGGCGAGATCGGCTTGCAGCGGCCGGGCGGTGCCAACGTGCCTGGGCCGGACTCCATTACTGCTGCCGGGGATGGTTCCGAAGTTTTTGTGAACGATCCCAAGAACACCGTTGTAGGGAAACATCCTGTGGCGAAGGGTCCGGGCGTGAAGCCGGAGTGGATGAAGGAGGTAGAAAGCGCCGTCAGCCCCGGACGCCTGAAGCTGGGCGATCCTGCACTGGAGGCGAAGATCCGCCAGGCAGTTGCCGACGGCAAAGTGCGGGTACGCCAGATTAACGTGGATTACTCCCCTGAGGGCGGAGGCAGCATGAAGGAAGCGCCCCCGAGGAAATAGTGGGGGGACGAGTCTTGGATCCGGTCGCCACGATGCCGCGCGGGGCTGGATCAGGGCGGGGCTTTCCACTGCTAGTGCCGCTAAAGCTTTTGGCCGCCGCGCCGTTAAGGAGAGTGATGGTCGCGTGCCACCGGCTTGCTGCAGCGGGTACACGTCACCTCAAACGGGAATTTGCAACAGGGCAGTCTGGCGATTCACGCGACGTTTGGCGCAGGTGCTGTTTGGCATTGCTATAGTTGAGTGTGATACAGCTCATCGGAGACCATGGATGGGCTGGTTCGGTCTTTGGCCAGATGCCGGGCAGTTGATTGCTCTGTTTCACTTTCTCCTGATTCTGTATCTCTTTTTGAGGAGAACCTCTCATGGCTGAAACGCAAGCTTCATGGAAGACCGCCGCAACCCAGTCGGCAATATGGGTCACGTGCCGCGAGTGCGGGCACACCTCTCGCGTGCTGAGCGTGATGGCCAGCCGGGTGCTGCAGGACCGGGACAAGTGTTCTGAGTGCTTCTCTGCCGAGTTGCCGCGCCTGAACCAGACACCAGTCGGCACCGGCATCGTTCTTTCGGATCTGCAGCGGGCGGCGCTTCGCGAGACCGAGGACGAGGGTCTGCACGCGTGGATCGCAGCGGCTCCCCGGGAGCGCTGGTACGACTGGCTGCAGCAGGCGGCAACCAGTCGTTTGGCACACCGCTTCAGCAAGCGGCGGCGGAACGAGCATGACCTGCCCCTCGTCATCGTGCCACCTGAAGGTGGACTGGCCCTGTCTCACGTTGAAAAATGAATCATGATCCACGCGCCAACCGGACGTGTCCGTAGAATCAGGAAGCGATGCGCAGTGTCCTGCGTTCCTGACGGGAAGCACGTTTGAACATACTGAGCTACGTCCACCTTCGGAACATCTACCGGTCCACCGGCGTCGGCCGGGTGTCGCGCGAACTGACCGAACACCTGCATCGCTCTGACGGTGTCACGCTCCATGTGCTGGCGGACCGGGAAGACCATCGCAAGGTGGTCGGCGCGGTCGGCGAGCCATGGACATCGTTCGACTACCACTTCTTCGACAGCGACACTTCGAAGCAGCAACTGCGCTGGATTCTATTGAACCGGCCTCCTGCGGAGCATTACTGGCCCGATGTCGACCTAGTGCACTGCACTGCGGAGTCGTATGTTCCCGTGCGCAAGGCGAAGCTGGTCGTCACCTGCCACGACGCGCAGCACTTCGAAGCGGGTGCCCACCGGACGAGCTTCTGGCTGGCAAAACAGCGGCTGAAATGGAAACTGCTGTTCGCGCGCCTAAGCCGCGAAGCGGACATGCTCCAGATGATTTCGAATTTCGCCGCGGAGCGCACGGCCCACTTCTTTCCTGACCTACGGGATCGCTTGCGGGTGGTGCCGAATGCCGCGTCAGACAGTTTTTTTCATCCGCCCACCGCGAACGGCTTACAGGTGCTGGAGCGGCTCGGCATCCGAGACCGGCAGTTTGTGCTGGTGCCCGGCGGCCTGCAGTTTCGCAAGAATGCCGACCTGATCCTGAACGCCTGGCCGCAGATCCAGAAGAATCATCCGGAGCTGCTGCTGGTGGTGATCAATCATGCTGACGCGGTGTATCTCGACCGGGCTAAGGCGCTGGGCGCGTCCTGCATCCTGGGCGGATTCCAGGAGGAGGAGCAGTTGGTGGCCCTGTACCAGGCTGCGCAACTGGTCTGGTTTCCAACCCTGTATGACGGCTTCGGTATGCCGGTCATCGAGGCCATGGCGAGCGGTACGCCGGTTGTCAGCAGCAACACCACGGGCATTCCAGAAGTTGCCGGCGATGCCGCGGTCCTGCTCTCCCCACAGGACCTGGCAGGCCACGTCGACGCCATTACGGAACTTGTAGGCGACTCCGGCACACGGCTCGCGCTCATCGCAAAGGGCAGGGCACGGGCGGCGGGATACACGTGGCAGGCGTCTTCGGACAAGCTGCTGCATGAGTTCAAGACGCTGTTCTAACAGGCAGAACTTGGTGGGTCTCTCCTGCATCTGCCTGAAAGCTTCGTTCCGGATGACGAGTTTGGTTCAGGATGACCGCTCGACTCGCCGTGAAGCGGACCTCGGCGGCTTAAACGCTTACTCGTGAGGACGTTTTACGGCACGGCTGAAGTTCTGCCACTTCAGGAGCTTATCGACTAAGTTGTCCTGCAGAACTCAAATCGTTCCTGTAGAAAGTCAGCATCCTCCTGCAAGAGTGCCGAGACTCAAACCTCGTCCTGCTAAAAACTCAAACCGCAGATTTCGGTGGTTCAAGTCTGCTGCGGATCAGCCTGGCGGGCACGCCGCCGACGATGGTGTAGGCCTCCACCGGCTTGGTCACGACTGATCCTGCGGCCACAATCGCTCCGTCTCCGATGGTGACGCCTTTCAGCACGATGCAGTTGGTCCCAATCCACACATCGGACCCCACCAGGATGGGAGCGGACACCTCGGGCTGAAGCTTCATGGGCGAGCCCAGATCGGTGCCGTGATTGTGGTCGATGAAGCGGGAACCGCTTGCGATCAGGCAGGTCTGGCCGATGCGGATGGACTCGATGCCGTTGAATTCGCAGCCGCTGCCGATGAAAGTGCCTGCCCCAATGGCGATGGTGACGCCGCCTGAATGTCCCCCGGCTGCATTGAAATAGACGCCCTGCTCCAGGCTGCACCGCTCCCCCAGCGCGATCTTGTGCGGCCAGGTGACTGTGATCTTTGCCATCCGCGTGCCTTTGCCCACCTCCATCCCAAGCAGGCGCCAGTACCACGACCTGAGCGCGCTCGATGTAAGCGGGACATAGTGTCGTCGGAAACGGAAGATCAGCTTCTGCAGCAAGACGGATGGCAAGAGGTTTACTCCACTGGGTTTATCGGCGCTCATGGTGAGATGGGGTGCGCAACCAGCACCTTTTCGCCGCATCGTCGAGACCTCCGACAGCTTTGAGGTTACGAAAAGTAGATGCTGGTACATCAAATAACGTTTGGTAGAGGAATGACCGATGAAGATCACACAGTAACCCCCGTTTAAAGCAAACGCATCTTTCTAGTACGTCAACACCCCTGCCGTTTAGGAAGGAAACTGCAATGCGTCTGGCTTCGCTCCTCCTCTGTGCGACCCTGTCTTCGACCTGTGCCTATGCAGCACCGGCTCTCCTATCCTCTCCACCTGCCGATGCGACCACGCTGGACACGCCGTTCAGCATTCAAAAAGACACGCAGATTCCCGGCAAGACGCTCAAGCCAGGCAGTTACACCATCATCATCAAAGATCATCTGACGGATCGCGCCATCATTCAGGTGAAGAATGATAGCGGCAAGATCGAGTCTACCTTCCTGGGAGTGTTCCACTCCGGCCTGCAGGGTGGTGGGAGTACCGGTCCTATCACGCTGCCAACAGATAAGGGCCATGGTGCGCTGCGAGGATTCCAGTTCCCCGGCGGCGGGACGATTGAGTTCGTTTACCCCAAGGCGGAGGCGGCTGCCATTGCCACCAGTAGTCCGGAGCAGGTTCTGGCGATCGATCCTGCGTCCGACAATTTGAAGACGAAGGGCGATCTCTCAAGAGAAGACGCGCAGATCGTGACGCTCTGGAGCTTGCAGGCGACGAAGGTCACGACCGGGCAGACCGGTATCTCGGCAAAGAAGTACGTCTCGTCTGAGCCCAGCAACAACGGGACAACGGTTGCAGCGGCACAGGCCCCTCAGCCTGCTCCAGTGACTGCATCGGCGCCCCCAGCACCGGCAGCGCCCGTTCGGCAGGCCGCGCCCGCTCGGCAACCGCAGACGGCAGCGAAGCGCCCAGCCCCTGAAGCGACGGCCCAGGTGGCTAGCAGCGGACGTCGCCCTGCACTCTCTGCGCTGCCTCACACGGCGAGTAACCTGCCTTACGTGTTCCTTGCCATGCTTGGTAGCTTTACGGCAGCCGGCCTGGTCCGCGTCGGCCGGCAACGAGCCGATGTCCGGTAGGAACAACAGCATGCGGTGGCTGGAGCGCGCCTTGATGGCGATGGGTACAGCCGCCGCGCTGATAATTGCCGTCTTGACGGCTCCAGCACTCCTGGCGCGAGTTCAAACGGTCTCATCCCAGCACACGTCAGACGGCCCTGTCATTCCCGCGGGCTCTGTTGGAAGTGCGTACCAGGGAACCGCCACTGAGGTCGAAGGAACGAAGATCGGTTTGATCGTGATCCCGGCGATTCACCTGGAAGCACCGGTGATCGAGGGCGTAGGAGATGGCGATCTGCGCAAGGGAGTAGGTCATGTTCCCGGATCGGCCCTCGGCGGCGGTCTGGGGAATATGGTCCTCGCCGCACATCGGGATACTGTATTTCGCCCTCTCAGGTCCATCCAGAAGGGAATGGATATACAGGTAAAAGGAGTGGGCGGAACCTACCATTACCAAGTCGATTCGCTCCAGGTAGTTACACCCGATCGCCTGGATATCCTTGAGATAGCTGAGCGACCGGAAGTTACCCTCATTACCTGTTACCCCTTCAATTTCATTGGCAGCGCGCCGATGCGGTTCATCGTCAAAGCGCACCTGCTTTCGATTGTCGGGAACACGACATAGGTGAAATCGTTGTTGTAAGACTGAAAAGTCTGGAATGGAAGAAGCAAGAATCCGCAGAATGTTCGACTTTACGAACCTTCTTACGGAGTAGCTCTACAAAGATCGCCGCTACGATGGCGACATGCTTCTCCTGAATTCCCCATTTCTCAGGCGCATGCCGCTTGCCGGCTGCGCCTTGCTGTTTTCCACCACTTGCATCGCTCAACTTACCGTGAACTATGGTCCAAAGGGCCTGCAGCAGCTTTCCTACTCGGGTACGGTTCTCGAGGATACGGGCCGCTATCCAGGAGACGTCTTCCACATTGCTCACATGAAGATCACCGATCTGGCGGGAAACCTGCAGACGGGACCAGCAGACGGCTGGGGAGAGAACAGTCCGAGCAAGACCTGGGACGCACCTTCGCAGACGTGGACTTACCAGTTCGCGTGGGGTTCTATTCAGACCCGGTTCATTCAGGTGGGCAACACGCTGAACGTCGCCGTGACAGAGACAAACCGGCCGAACTCTGGTGTGATTCTTGATGGGGCTGCGATTTACCCCTTTGGGCTACATTTTCCCGGGTTGCCCGCCGGCTTCGTCAACACGAACTATCCGCAGTTGGCCTTCAACACCACCGGTCCAAGTGCGCTGCTGGCGGATTTCGGCACGGGAGAGGTGGCCAGCGTGGTCACTGACGCTTCCAAGCCGCTTTATAGCGGGCTCTGGCCGGCTGGCGATGGGACACCTGGTTACTCGGTCCTTGTAAGCGGCACGACGCCGGATGGGCTGGCCACCTTCCAGCCACATAACGATCGTCCTGTGGCGCCCGGCCAGACCGATACTTTCACGCTTTCGTTGCGTTTCGCCCCTTCCAGAACGCCTCTCGTCGCGCTTGCGGCGGACGCATACGCGAGCTGGAGCGCGACCTGGCCTGCCCAGCTCAACTGGACGGACAAGCGGATCATTGGGACGTCCTACCTTGCGAGTTCGCCTACCAACACCGGCGACATCACCCAGCCGGGCGGCTTCGCGAACAACCCACGCCGCTTCTTCAACGACGGAAATCCCGCGGATTTCGATGTTCGTACGCCCATGGGCCTGGCGCTCTTCCAGAAGATGGTGCTGCAGCGCGCGAAGGATGTTGTCAGCAATCTGCAGCGGCTCGGCGCACAGGGAGCCATCACGTGGGATCTTGAGGGCGAGGAGTATCCGCAGGATACGACCTATGTCTGCTCTCCGGACCAGGTGGCGATTGCAGCGCCCGAGATGGAATCTCTCGTCACAGATACGAGCTCGCCCTTCGCCGGGTCGAAGCTTGACGATGCATATTTCAAGACGATTTCAAGCGCCGGTTTCAGGGTGGGTGTCTGCATCCGTCCGCAGCAGTTCATCCGCAGCGCGAATGGAAAGTCGCAGCAGGTGTACCTGTCAGACGCGGCGGCTGAGGCCATCATGCTCCAGAAAATTCGGTATGCACACGATCGATGGGGTGCGACGCTGTTTTATATCGACAGCACCGTGGAGCAGAGCGGCATGCCGCTGGACGCAGGTATGTTCCAGCGGATTGGCGCGGCTTTTCCTGACAGCCTGCTGATCCCCGAAGAGAGCACGCCAAAGCACTACGCCTACACAGCACCTTTCCTGACCTTTATCTTCCACCAGGACCTTGGAACCGATCCAGCCATTCGTGCCTACTATCCCCGGGCGTTCAGCGCCAACCTGATCAACGACGTCGACCCCGGGACGCTGGCAACTTACACACCGCAGTTGATCGCGTCGGTTGCGGGCGGCGATATCCTGATGACTCACGCGGATTACTGGCAGACCAATAATCCTGCCATTGTGGCGATCTATCAGCAGGCAGGTGTGGCGGCTGCGCCGGTTGTTACCGTTCCGGTTGTAACTCTTCCCGTAGTTAGTCCG
>CBAAAE010000028.1:0-8742 GCA_964658845.1 uncultured Novosphingobium sp.
CAGTCCACCCGGTGATAGAGAACACGGTGCCCGCTGCCAAAGGGGAACCAGACGCGGGGCTTGTTGCGTGCCGCAAAGATCGCGACGCAGGGTGTCTGGACGCACGCCGCCAGGTGCATGGGACCGCTGTCGTGTCCCACGAAGACGGCCGCGCGCGCAAAGATGGCCGCGCTCTCCCGCGGCGTCAAGGCACCGCAGAGATTGACGACCGGACCGGCACCAGCCGCGCGCCACGCCTCTGCAGCAAACTCACTTGCGGCGCGCTCGTCCTGCGCACCCGCCAGCACCAGCGCACACCCCGGATGTTCCAGGGACAACCTGTCCAGCAAAGCGCGCCAGTTGTCCTTGCCCCAGTCCTTTGCCTGCACCTTGGTGCCAATGCTGGCGGCAATGAATGACCGTCCATCAAGGGCCGCCAGAACCTCGTCAGCCTTCCCGAGTTCTTGAGCACTCAGCCGCAGGTTCCACGAGGCAGGGTTCTCCAGCGAGGCATCACCAAGCTCTGCGATGTTGCGTACCAGGCGGCTCGCCTCGTACTCCATCTGGCCGTCAGGTTCGATGCGGCACTGCTGCATGTCCCGCGTCACGGGTACACCGATCAACCGGCGAACCCCGCAGGCCAACCGAAAGAACCGCGCATCGCGCCGGGCTGAGGCCTCGCCCCGGGCCGGCATGACGTACACCAGCACATCAGGATGAAAGAGCCGTACCTGCAACGCGAGGGCGAGCAGTTGCAGCGGATTGCGCGTGCCCACTGCATAGCGCAGATAGCCATCGATCAGGCCCGAGTTGCCAAGTACAGCGGCAGCGGCAGGCGCCTTCGATGAAACAGGAAAGTTCGTCAGCAGACGCCGTTCCGCATTGGGAAACGCTCGCGCAATCAGGTGCAGGGACGGCAGCGACACCACCGTGTCTCCAAGGCTGCCCAGGCGGTACACCAGGACGCGGCGCACGCCTGCCCGTGCTGTGCTGTGCGTCTGTGCGGGTACACTCATCTTCACCTGCATGCTACACAACGGCACAGCTATCGAAGACCACACGCGAGCACTGGACGCGCCGGGCGCGGTGCATCGCTTTGCGGAGCACACGGCGCTGTGGCACACCGGCGACTTGCCCCTGCCGGCAACCGGGGACCACCTGCTCGCCCTGCATCGCGCGAATTACGATCTGTGGCACCTGGAAGATCGGGCGCGCGATCCACGTGCGGCGGACACCGTGATCGCAGAAGTGAAACGCAGCATCGACCGTGTCAACCAGCGCCGCAACGACCTGGTGGAGCGGATCGATGTGAATCTGCTGAAAAGGCTATCTGCGGTCGGACTGCCGAATGTGTCGGCGCCCCTGCACTCTGAGACGCCGGGCCTGATCCTTGACCGGCTGTCGATCCTGTCACTGAAGATTTTTCATACGGCGGAGCAGGTGGGCCGCAGTGAAATCCCTGCGGCCCAACGCGAGCGCAACCGTCAGCGCCTTGCCGTCCTGCAGCAACAGGGTGACGAGCTGGAGGGCTGCCTTGCAGCATTGTGGCGTGAAGTCTGTGCGGGCACCCGGCAGTTCAAGCTATATCGGCAGTTGAAGATGTATAACGACCCCGATCTGAACCCTGTTCTTTACGAGGCACCAACCGAAACTACGCCTAAGGAAACCTGATGTGTACAACTGCGCCTTGACCACGTCACACGCGTACCGTATAACGCAATATTGACGCACCGGTGCCTCCACGGCGACACATATTGGCGCACCTTTTCGCAATCGCTAGAACCTCAGGACTCACATGCCCCACGTAAAGACCGCTAGCAAACCCTCAAAAGCTGATCGCAAACCTGTTGTAAAACCGCTTCCACGCACCATCGCGGGTGCGGTTACGCCGTTGCATGACAGCGCCCGAGCGGAGATCCTGAAGCAGTACCAGGCCGCCGTCACCTTCATGCAGCAGGGCAACTACACCGCCGCCCACCCGGCCCTGGAAGCACTGTTGAAGGCTGCCCCGCCGGAGTTCATGGACCGGATCCGCATGTACCTTGCAGCCTGCATTGCGCATGCAAAAAAGGCGGATGCCACCTTCTCCTCACCCGAGGAGAAGTACGACTACGCGATCTCACTGCTGAACGACGGCCAGTACGAGGACGCGCGCGAGCATCTGCAAGAGATCCTGGACAGAAACCAGGACGCCGACTACGCCTTCTACGGCCTGGCCCTGCTCGCCTCCATGACGGGGGACACGCAAAACTGCCTTGAGCGGCTGACCGAAGCAATTCGCCTGAACCGGACGAATCGAATCCAGGCGCGATCCGACTCTGACTTTCAGGACATGGCAGACGATCCGCGCTTCACGGAGCTGCTGTATCCCGAGTCCTAGCCTGGGCACTTCCCTGCCGCCGGCCCAACCCACACCAGAGCCTGCACGCCCTCAGCTTCGGGTTGTCGCCATTGGCGGTGGCACCGGCCTGTCCACGCTGCTGCGCGGCCTGAAACAGTATGTCCAGCCACTTCCCGGTACCTCGCAAGCTGGGCACTGCGGTGGTCTGCCCTGCAGAATCGGACACCTGTCCGCACTGGTCACCGTGACGGACGACGGTGGCTCCTCCGGGCGTCTGCGCGAAGACCTGAAGATGCTGCCGCCCGGCGATGTGCGCAACTGCGTCGCAGCGCTTTCAGAAGACGAGCAGTTGCTGACCCGGCTCTTCCAATACCGATTTCCCGGAGACGAGGCGAACGGCCTCTCCGGCCACTCCTTCGGCAACCTGTTCCTGGCCGCTCTGACCGCCATTCACGATGGCGACTTTGCGCAGGCGGTGCAGATGTCGTCGCAGATTCTCGCCGCGCGCGGCCACATCTATCCCGCCACCAACTCCAACGTCACGCTGTCGGCATGCATGGATGACGGATCGACCGTGTACGGCGAGACCAACATCACGGCCTCGCGCCGCAGCATAGCGGAGCTGTTCCTGGAACCGGGCAACGCCAAGCCGCTGCCCGAGGCGCTCGACGCCATTGCCAAGGCAGACCTGATCACGCTCGGCCCCGGCTCGCTGTTCACTTCGCTGATCACAAACCTGCTCGTCGACGGCATTCCGCAGGCCATCGCCTCCTCCGGCGCGACGCGCGTGCTGATCTGCAATCTGATGACCCAGGCGAATGAATCGCTCGGCCTGACCGCGTCGCAGCACCTCGAGCGCATCCAGTCGCACTGCGGCGGACGTCGCCTGTTTGATTACATCCTGGTGAACACGGCGCCCATTACGCCCGCGCTGCTGCGCAAGTACGCCAGCGAAGGGCAGGAACCTATCCTGGCCGATCTCGACCGCATCCGGCAGCTCGGCGTCACGCCCGTGACCGGTAACTTTTCGCATGAGGGCGACCTCCTGCGCCATGACTACGATCGGGTAGCAGAGGTTCTGCTCGAGCTGCCACTCCGGGTCAAGAGCCTGGCGTGACGCCCACTCCGACGCTGGAGGGCTATGGCGTACGCCTGGAGCCGATCGGCCTTCAACACCTTCAGGCACTTGAAGCCATCGCGACCGATTCATCGATCTGGCGTTACATGAACGTGCGTCTGGAGAACCCGGCGGATGTCCGCGCCTGGGTGGAGGAAGCCATCCTCCAGGACGCTACTGAGGCGTCCCAGATCTGGGTGACGTGCCTTGCATCCGGGCAGGTGGTCGGTTCGTCCCGGCTGTTCGACCTGCACCCGACGCATCGCACCGGCGAGATCGGCTTTACCTGGCTGACCACACCGTACCGGGGCAGCGGCGTCAATCCGCGGGCCAAGCTGCTGCAGTTGACCCACGCCTTTGAGGGCTTGGGTTTGCACCGCGTCGCCTTGAAGACCCATCACGAGAACCTGCAATCGCAGCGCGGCATGCTGAAGCTGGGCGCAAAGTACGAAGGCACTTTCCGCAACCACATGGTGATGCCCGATGGATCCACCCGCCACACCGCCTGGTACAGCATCATCGCGGAAGAATGGCCGGCGGTGAAAGCCTGCCTGCTGCAGCGGATAGCTGCGGAGCCAATCCATCCAGCAGTCGCTCTGGGCGCAGAGCCGATACAATAGAGGGATGGTTGAAACCGTTCCCGTCGCAGAAAACGCGACTCTCGCAGTAGCCGCGTCGCCCGCCCGCAACATCCGCAAAACCACCCTGCCAAACGGCCTTCTCGTACTTACGGAGAGCATGGCCCACATGCGGTCCGTCAGCATGGGGGTCTGGATCGGCACGGGATCGCGCGACGAGCAGCCGGAGGAGAACGGCCTGTCGCACTTCGTGGAACACATGGTCTTCAAGGGGACGGCGTCGCGTACCGCCAAGCAGATTGCCCGCGAAACCGACGCCATCGGCGGCAATCTGGACGCGTTCACCGGCAAAGAGACCATCTGCTTCAACGTCAAAGTCATCGACGCGAACGTGCCCGTGGCCATGGATATTCTCTCTGACCTGGTGCTGAATCCGACCTTTGCGCCCGATGACGTGAGCCGGGAACAGTCCGTGGTTCTGGAAGAAATCAAGATGGACGAGGACAATCCTGACTACCTCGTCCACGAGATTCATACCGCGAACTTCTGGAAAAATGACCCCCTGGCGCGGTCGATCCTGGGCACATCCAAGACTGTTTCAAGCTTCGACGAAGCCGCCGTGCGCCGCTTTCACGCTACCCGTTTTGTACCTGCAAACATGGTGTTTTCGGCTGCGGGGAATCTGGAACATGAAGAGATGATCGCGCTGGTGACCAGCTATTTCGGTAAGCTGGCCCCCGCGAGCGCGGACACGCTGGCGCGCTTTCCTGCGCCCACTGCAACGCCGCACATCACCCTGCGCAAGAAGAAGTCGCTGGAGCAGGTGCAGATCTGCCTCGGCGTTCCCGCTCCAAAAGTCGACACGCCGGAGCGCTACGCGCTGTACCTGTTCAACTCGATCCTGGGCGGCGGCATGAGTTCGCGCCTCTTCCAGTCCGTCCGCGAAGACGCGGGACTTGCCTACTCCATTTATTCCGAGCTTTCGCCCTACCGCGACACCGGCGCGCTGTCGGTCTACGCCGGTACGTCCGTCGAAAAGACCCGCGAGATGATCCGCCTGATCGTGGAAGAGTTCCGCCGCCTGAAGGCTGAGCCGGTCACCGAAGAGGAGCTGGAACGCGCGAAAAATCAGTCGCGTGGCAACATCGTTCTCGGCCTCGAGAGCTCGTCGGCGCGCATGTCCAACCTTGCCCGGCAACAGATGTACTACGGACGTTTTGCTACGGTCGACGAGATCGTAGCCGACGTGGATCGCGTAACCGCCGCCGACGTGCAGCGGCTGGCAAATGAACTCCTGCAGACCGATCGCATCTCGCTGACACTGCTCGGCAACCTGGGCGACCTGAGCATCACACGCGACGACCTGGCCTGCTAGTTAGGTCTGTCGTCCCGGAGAATTCTGTTATCCCGCAGCCTAATGGGAAGTGACAAGGTTAAGCGGGGGGCAACGTCAGGGCACATAAACCCGGTAAAGCAACACGCACACAATCGCCGCGCCCGCCGCCAAGATCAGACCGCTCAGCCGCCGCTTGTACACGAAGAAGATCAACAGCAAACCGCTCAGCGACACCAGCGTCAACAGAACGGCCGATACATCGATCACCCACGACCAGGCCTTGCCGGTGTCGCGTCCCTTGTGCAGATCGTTCATGACGGCGATGAAGCCGGCGCGCGTCTCGACCACGCCGTAAGTGCCTGCAGTACGATCCACCGTCACGTCGGACGTGTAACCCGGTCCGCGAAATGAGAAGCTGATCGCGTCATCTTCCACCCGCATATCCGTCACCGCGCCGTGAATCCCGTGCGCATTCCGGATGTGCTCCACAATGGCGAGCTTGTCAGGGTTTTCCTTCGGCCCAAGCTCCGCTGGCGTCAGCGTGCCATGCAGCTCTGTGACCTTGTCGCCGTGCGAAAGGTAATCCGCGTGGTTGAGCGTCAGGCCGGTCACCGCGAAGAACAGCACCACTGCGAACGACACCATGGACAGGTAAATATGCAGCCACCGGCTGACGATGGCAGTGCGACGGCGCAGACGTGCACTTAGCGGCTGATCATGTCTTTGCGTGTCGGTAACTTTACGTTGCCGAGCTGCTTCACTGCTTGCGATAGTCAAGCTGCACGGCTCCCAGTTCGTCACTTGCGGGTAGCGACTTCGCTTGCGGCTTGCCGTTGAAATCGAATTCCTGCCGCTCGATGGAGTGGCCGCCGTGCTCGCGGGCGGCCTCGACCACCACCGTGTACTTGCCGGCCTTCACCAGCTTGCCCGCGTTGTCTTTGCCGTCCCACTTGATGGAATAGCTGCCGGGCGCGCGCGTCGCCGACGACACCGTCGCCGAGATGTCAGAACCCTCACTCAGGTTGCGCACCTGGTCGTCGCGATACCAGTTCGTCAGGTCATGCAGGTAGCGCGGCTTCTGAAACCAGAGTGCAATCGTACGCACCGGATACTTGTCGCCATCTTCAATCCACACGGCAACATACGGCCGGCGGTAACGCGGGTCGTCGATCCGCGGCAGTTCCAGCTTGATGGCCAGCTCCATGGACGGATTCCACGTACCCGCCGCGACCGGCGCAACGCTGCCAGCCTTCACCGCGTACGCCGCAGGCTGCAGTCGAGGCTCCTGGTATGCCGCCCACCCTGTGCTCTGAACCCGCTCACCGCTGCGCGTCACCAGCAGGTACTGTGCGTCCGGATGCCGCTCCATCAGCGCCGCCGACTCACGCGGCGACAGGATGGATAGCACGGTCGCAAGCGCGCCTGCCGTCGCGGCATCGGTGGCGATGACGCTGGACGACAGCACCCCGTTCGCAGGCGTCGCCGTGCGCGTATCGATCAGGTGCGAAAGGTGTTCCCCGTCGACGTCAAAGCCGCGACGATAACTGCCGCTGGTTGCGATGGCTTGGTCGTGCAGAGCCACGGTATCGATTGGCGCATCGTTCTCTGCATCTGCCCTGGGATCGGTAATGTCGACCCGCTGCGTCAACGCACCGCGCGTCACGATGTCGCCACCCACATTGAGCATCACACCGGTCGCGCCCGCAGCCATCGCCGCGTTCGCAGCGTGCGAAGTGATCAGGCTCTTTGTGAAGCTGGCCAGGACCAGCGGCGCATCCGTCAGCCGTGTCGCCGTTCCCGCAGCACGGTCGACCGACCAATGCGGCTGCCTCATGGCCAGCACCGCAGCCTCAAGGTCCGCATCCGTGGGAAGGTGGCCCTGCAAACCCGCACTGCGCCACAGCTTCGCAGCCGTCTCGCTCGACGCGTTCAGGATGCCGCCCGTCTCCCCCCGCCACGCATCGAAGCGCAGCAGCACATCCATCAACTCGGGTGACACGTGAACAGCCTGGCCGCGTGTGCGTTGCCACCGCGAGAATTCGCTCGTCTCATCCCACGCGCTGAGGATTTTCTCCCGCCGATCAAACTCGGCGAGCGCAGCCTGCTCGGCTTTGCGAGCCTCCGCTAGAGAAGACGCGCGCACAGCCATGTCGAACGACGTGCCCAGCACGTTCTCGTGGTGGAAGCTCCACGTGCCGGCGGCTTCTTCCGTGTGAATCGGTGCGTTGCCGGCGGACTCTTGAGCGGCTGCAAACACCGGTAACGCACCGACGACAGCCGAGGTAGCAGCCAGGGAAGCGAGTAGCTTGTGCGTCGATATCTTCATGAGTCGCTCCAACTCCTACCGCTGAGGGTTTGCCGGTGGCAACGTGGTTGAGGATGGCGCATCGTTCTGCGGCATGCGTTCGCGCGTCGGGCCTGTTCGGCCACCCGCTGCACCCTGTGACGGCTGAACCTGGGTGGCGAAGTACGTGGTGGCCTCTTCCATGTCGATCTTGCCATCGTGGTTCAGGTCGAGCGTATTGAACATAGGCTGCATGCGATCCGGCAACTCAGCCTTGACCAGCCCGCCGTCCTTGTTGGTATCCCACTCATCGAACAGGTGAGCCGCGCGCTGCTGCGGGGTCTGCTGCCGCATCCGGAGTTCGACTACGGAAAGCATGCCATCGGCATCCTTATCCAGAGCTTTCAGACCGCCCGGCGCACTTGCAATCTCTGCCGCAGACAGGATGCCGTCGTGATCCACATCCAGCGCATCCATCACGGGGTCCATGCTGCTGGCGTTCCCGCGTCCAACGGGCCTGCCCTGCGGATCGGCCTGTGTTGTCGCCATTGCCTTGATCTCGTCGGCGCCCAATTTGCCGTCGTGATTCGTGTCGCCGCGGTCGAACATGGCGCGCATCCGCTCAGGCACTTCATCGCGCGTCAGCACGCCGTCGCCGTTCCGGTCCATGGCCATCATGCGGCTCATCAGGTCGCTGCTGGCGGCCTTGTCTTCCAGCTTCGGGCTGTACTCGTCCGGCGTGAGTTGCCCATCGTGGTTGCGGTCCAGCTTCAGCAGCGAAGTGTTTGCGGCGGCAATCTCATCGGCGGAAAGTTGGCCGTCGCCATCCGTATCCAGCGCCTGCAGCAACATGCGAGGAGGCGCCTGACCGCCCTGCGCAAACAATCCAGAAGAGAAGAAAGCGGTCAAGGTCAGGAGACACAAACAGTGCTTCATCGCGGGCGAACTTCCTGTATTTGCAATTCGGACCAATTCGGTCCTCATTCCTTTGTAGGACGTTTCCGCTCCAAAATCAAGTTTCCCCGGTCCTTTTCGTACTTACGCCGGCGGCATGCCGTCGACGATGCTGACCCCGGTGGGCGGTGTAAAACGGAAGTCCGCGTCGCT
>CBAAAE010000028.1:8842-22784 GCA_964658845.1 uncultured Novosphingobium sp.
GTCGCAAGGTGGTTGTAGTGCGCGTCGACCCTGGCTGCGAGCGTGTGCGCGTCGGTCTGTGCACTTGCTGCCGTGGAGCACAACATGAGGACGAAAAGCGCCATTCGAAGCCGGCGGCCCCTACCTCCAAGACGCAGACAGGAGCGGCTAAACAGCCGCTCCTGCGCGTGGTTTGGGCAGCAATTTACTGGATGGGCTGGGTGCAGGCCGTGCCGCCCTTCGGGTCATACTTGACCTGCTGCGAATCGTCGGAACAGAAGCCGCGATCGCCGGTGTTGCCCACCTTCTGCGGAACCGCCGTGATCTCGTAGCTGGTGTACTGGTCCTGGTTGTTGATCGTTACCTTGTTGCAGTTGACCAGGGAGAAGGTGTAGCCCGCCTTTTGGCCGCCCGCGAGATCTGGCTGCAACAAACCGGCAGCAGCGGGAGAAGGTGCTGTGCCCTTCTCGCCACCTAGCGCACCCAGGGAGCAGGCGTATCCGTTTGCCGGATAGGTCTGCTGGTATTGCAACTGCGCCGCAACAATCGCCCGAATCGACTGGATCGCGGAGGTTTCATTGCCCTGCCGCTTGATGCGCGTGATGTTCGGAATGGCGAACGTTGCAATGATGATGATGATCGACATCACGATCAGCAATTCGATCAGGGTGAATCCATGCTCAGTGCCGCAGACTTCTTTGCGGCGGTTCCAACCGGTCATTCGGGTCCTCGTTCGCCGCTCACGGCTTGTCTGTAGGACGAAGCGCGTGAGCAGATCGACAACACAAACTGTAGCAAATCGCATTTGCGCGGTTGTGCTAACGAGATCAGAGCGTGATCTTCCCTGCGTCGCTGAGGTCCACCTTGCCCGCGCCGATCACCGCGCCGACGGCCAGCTTACCCAGGCGAACGATGCCGCTTGAGCTCTGCTGCCAGTACTCGCCGCCGGTCACCTTCACTTGGATCAGCGCTGCTGCGGGGTCGTCGCTGCCGTCCTTGAACCAGCCGTCCGCAGCCTTGTTCCAATGCTCCTTGATGGTGGCACGGTCTCGAACGATGCCGGCGCGGCCCTGCAGGGAGAGAAACTGCCCATCCTTCGGCTGCTCGTAGCTGACCAGGACGTGGCTGTCCTCACGAATCTCTTCCACCTTGCCCGACTCGATGCGTGTTACGAACCACAGAGTGCCGTCGAAATCTGCAGTTGAGGTCGCCATGGGACGCGCGTGCAGCGACCCATCTTCCGCAACCGTCGTCAGCATCGCGATGTGAATGTCCTCTGTCAGCTCCTTGATCTTCGCAATGCCTTCCGCGCCCGACACATTCTTTTCCGCCATGTTTCCCTGCCTCCTGCTTTCTCAACGCTTGAGATGCAGGTTCGAGGGATGGCGAAACTGGCCCGCTCAGGGCAGCTCGTAGGTAAAGTCGTATTTGTGCACGCCCGACGACTGGTCGATCAGCAGGCTGCCCGACAGACCGGCGAGTTCGCCCGTGCCGGACTGCGGCACCACTGTGATGTCAAGGACCGCAGCCTTTGGATCGGCGCGTAGCATGGTGGCGCGGTGCACGAAGACGAAGGTGCCAGATCGCCCGCCTACTTTCGCCGTGACCCGTTCGACCGCCACGTAGGCCATGGATCCGGTCTCCTGCGTGATGCCGGTCAGCATCTCGCCCTTGCTTGTGCCTTGGACATCACCCGTCCAAACCTTGTCGATGCTCATCCGCCCAAGGTCGCCTGCCTTGCCTGCCTCGGTCATATCGGCGGGTGCCACCTTTACGTCGAACGTGCCTGTTGCGTGCATGGTGTGTCTCCCCGAGGCCTTGTTTGATGGGGCCGGTAGCTGCGAGACTCCGCCCGGAATGAACCCTGTGAGCGCGATCAGCAGGGCAAGCGCGGCTTCGATCTTCCTTCGCTTCATGGCTACCAGCTGCTTCATGGCTACCGACTGTAGCAGAGCCGACGCGAGCGTCACAGGCCTTTTTGCTGCCGGAAGGCACGAATGACGTCGGCAGGATCGCGATGATCGCCCTCGACCGCATGGTTCATCGCCTGCATTTCCGCCTCGGATACTTTGCCGCTCAATCGATCCAGCGCCGCCTGCACCTTCGGGTGCTGCCGCAAGGCATCCTCGCGCACCAGCGGGACAGCCTGGTAGGGCGGAAAGTAGTGGCGGTCGTCGGCAAGCACGCGCAGGTTCAATGCGGTGATCGCACCGTCCGTCGAGTTCCCGGAGATGATGTCCACCTGCCCATTGCCAAGTGCGCGGTAGAGCAGCCCCAGGTCCATCACGCGAGGCTCACCCGCGAAGTGCAGGCCGTAAGCCTGATCCATGCCATGCAGTCCGTCGGGGCGCTCTTCGAACTCGTACCCCACACCCAGCCGGAGGCGGGGTGCGGCTGCCGATAGATCGCTCAGTTTTGCCACGTGCGACCGCTCCGCGTCGGCCTGCCGCAGCACCATGGCAAAGGTGTTTTCGAAGCCCAGCGACGGCTGCACAGCGATGCCGTACTTGTCCGCGTAGATTCGTTTGACCGTCCCAAATACCCGGTCCGTGTCGTGGTCCAGCGGCTGCTTCAGCACCGAGGTGAGAGCCGTACCGGTGTACTCGACATAGGCATCGATCCGTCCTGCCACGAGCGCCTGGTGCGCGATGTAGCTGCCCGCCAGGTAGAAGCGGCGATCCACCTTTTCGCCGGTCGCCTCGATCTCCTGGGCCAGCAACTCGCCCAGCAGCACCTGCTCCGTGAAGTTCTTCGCACCAATAACCAGGCGGGAGCCATGCGGCGGATCGCACGCCGTCAGGTTCAGCAACCCTGCTGTGACGACAGCGACACAGAAACCGCAGAGCAGCCAGGAACCGAATGCCCCAGTTCGCGTCTCCAATCGCCGCCTCACACCTCCCTCCGCACCGCAAGCTTGTGTTCCAGCAAGCCAAGCAGAGCATCTGCCGCCAGCGCCAGCAGCGCGGCGGGGATCGCTCCTGCCAGCACAAAGCGGTTATCCACCGATGCCACACCGCGAAAGATGAACTCACCGAGGCCGCCCGCGCCGATCGCTGCGGCAATCGTCGCAACGCCAACGCAGGTGACGGTGGCGGTTCGTAGGCCGGCAAGAAGCACGCTCGCTGCAAGTGGAAGCTCAACTTTCAGGAGTCGTTGCACGCTGTTCATTCCAAGGGCATTGCTTACGTCGATGAGGGCCGGATCAATGCCCCGAATCCCGGTGTAGGTATTCCGCAGAATCGGCAGCAAAGCGTACCCGGTAAGCGCGAGGATCGCCAGGCGCGCTGCCCTATCGCCGAGCCATGGCACCGGCAGCAGCAGGCCGAAGAGAGCAAGGCTCGGAACCGTCTGCACGATGTTCGCGAACCCGATCACAGGTCGCGCCCAGCGCTCATGTCGCGTCAGCCAGATGCCCGCAGGCACCGCAATCAGCGTGGCAAACAGCATCGCAGAGCCGGTAAGCCACAGGTGCTCAAAGGTGAGCCGCAGAAGTTCGTAGCCATGCTGCCGCAGAAAGTCGATCATCCTGCCGCCTCGAAGCGCTGCACGGCGCGCACGTACTCCTGGACACCCTCGATGCCTGAGGTTAGGACTTCGCCTGATGGCAGATCCGCCTGCACTTTCCCGTCGTGGATGAAGACAACGCGCTGCGCCAGAAAGATCGCCTCCTGCAGGTCATGTGTGACGATCAACGCGGTCTTGCCATGGCCCGTATCGCCCCGCAGCCGTGCCAGCAGGTCTCGCAGCATGGTCTGCATCTCGGCCCGGGTGAGCGGGTCAAGCGCACCAAACGGCTCGTCCAGCAGCAGGATGGATGGGTCGTTCGCGAGAGCACGAGCCACGCCCGCTCGCTGCCGCTGACCGCCGGAAAGCTGCCAAGGCATGCGCTCCGCGAACTGTGCCGGATCCAGGCCGACCATACCGAGCAGTTCCGCTGCGCGCTGCTTTCTCTCCTCCTGCGATTTTCCCCCAAGCTCAAGCGGCATAGCGACGTTCCGCTCAATGGACATGTGAGGGTACAGCCCAGTCTCCTGAATGACATAGCCGATGCCCCGGCGAAGCTGCAGCAGGTCAGCCGAGCCTACGTCCTGACCGTTGACCAGCACAGTGCCGTCCGTTGGCAGCACCAGGCCGTTGACCGTCCGCAGGAGGGTCGTCTTGCCGGAACCCGAGCGGCCAAGCAGCGCCGTGGTCGTGCCCGGTTCGATCGAGAGACTGATCCCGTCCAGGATGCAACGGGGGGTAGACGCGCCAACGCCCTCCTTGCCGGAGGGCGTCCTGGACGCAGTCTGCGGGACGGTAAAGACCACGTTGCGGAACTCGATCGCGCCGTCCGCCATGGCTGTCCTGTTTAGCGCACGGACGACTTGCCGGTCTCGAGCGTTTCCAGACGCCCGCTGGGCTCATCGGCAACTTCGTCGCCACCATTCCCCGCGAGCGTTTCAAGGCGGCCCTCGATGTCGTCACCATCCCCTGCGATATAGTCGCCGGGAGCGTCCGAGCCGGCAGGCTCATCCAGGTCCGCCGGAACCGGTGCGTTGAAGGTGTCCGCATTCGAATCCGACGCGGCAGGCATGCTACCCGGCTGACCCTTTACACGGACGACCGTGATCTTGCTGAAGCCTTCCTTGAAGGAGGGCGGACGCAGCCGCTCGGCCATCTTCTGCATCACGTCGTCGGCAACGCGGCGCTCGCGCTTGCTGTTCCGCTCCATGCAGACGGCAAGTGGAACGTCGAAGTAGACCGCCTGAGCCTCGTAGCCGAAACTCTTGGCCATCTTGATCCACTGCCGCCGCTCGTGTGCCGACAGGTTCGTCGCGTCCACGTAGTTCCACGGCATTTTGGCGATCAAACGAGCACGTAACAGCGACCGCAGCGTGGAGAATACGAGCCCGCTGTAGCGCTGATCGGTGATGTCGTCGAAGAGGATGGTGCGCAACAGATCACTGCTGAGGGGCGTTACGCCCCGGCGCTTGTACCAGGTGGTCTTGCCGCTGCCCGGCAGGCCGATCGCAAGCACCACGTAGCCGCGCGGTGCCGCCTTGTCGCCTGCTGCCATGGCGGGCGGTTCGACCGGCGCGCCAACCGATTCAGGCTGTGTTTCGACCTCGATCCGGCCGGGGGCGGAATCCTCTTCCGCGCCGGTGCTGCCATCGCCGGCGGAATCGGCTGCCGCCTGCAAGTCGTTGTCTTCAGAAGGCTGAGCGGGTGTCAGTGCCGGGCGCGTGGGCGCTTCCGGGTAGCTGGGTTGTAGAGCTGCGGGCTGATCCTGCGGGATCTCTTGCCCAATCTTGCCAGTGGCCTCGCTGTTGTTCGGGCCACGTTTCGTGCGTCTTCTCATCTTGTTGCGCATCCAGTCGCGCATGACTCGCTTTGTACCATAGCGCGGCGATGCCCGCAAAGTGGTGCAGGGTGGAAGGTCCTCCTCGGCTCGCCACATTCGTGCGAACGGCGTGTGAGCCGGTACACTTGGAGCGACGCTACAAAGCTCAAGTTCGACATTTCGAGAGGAAGCAAACACAGCATGGCAGTGAAGGTAGGTATCAACGGATTCGGCCGCATCGGCCGCAACGTCTTTCGCACGGCACTCGGCAATCCTGAGATTGAATTCGTCGCCGTCAACGACCTGACCAGCCCCGCGACGCTGGCTCACCTGCTCAAGTACGACTCGATCCTGGGTAACCTGCACCAACACAAGATCGAGGCCGGCGAAGACTTCATCTCCGTGGACGGCAAGAAGATCAAGGTCTTTGCGGAGCGCGATCCCGCGAAGCTCCCCTGGGCGGAAGTCGGCGCGCAGATCGTCGTCGAATCGACCGGCCACTTCACGGACGCCACGAAAGCAAGCGCGCACCTGGGGCAGACCGTCAAGAAGGTGATCATCTCCGCCCCCGCCACCAATGAAGACATCACCATGGTGCTGGGTGTGAACCAGGACAAGTACGACGCATCGAAGCACAACATCATCTCGAACGCGAGCTGCACCACCAACTGCCTGGCCCCTGTAGTGAAGGTGCTGCATGACACCTTCGGCATCACCAGCGGCATCATGACGACCATTCACAGCTATACGAACGACCAGGTGATCCTGGACTTTCCGCACAAGGATCTGCGACGCGCACGTGCGGCAGCCATCAACATGATCCCGTCGTCGACCGGTGCGGCCAAGGCGCTGAAGCTGGTGATTCCAGAGATGACGGGCAAGCTGGACGGCTTCGCGATCCGCGTTCCGACACCGAACGTTTCCGTCGTCGACCTGACCTTCAACACGGAAAAGCCGATCACCGTCGAGAGCATCAACGCGGCCATGAAGTCCGCCAGCGAAGGCCCACTGTATGGCGTCCTCGGCTACACAGATAAGGAACTGGTTTCGAGCGACTTCAAGGGCGACGACCGCTCGTCCGTCTTCGACTCGCTGCTGACCAAGGTCATCGGAGGCAACATGGGCAAGGTCATCTCCTGGTACGACAACGAGTGGGCCTATAGCTCGCGCGTGAAGGACCTGATCCTGTTCCTGGTGGAGAAGGGCCTGTAAGCGGCGCGTGACTGAACTCTCCGTCTTGACGAACGCCGTGGCTGATGCGCTTGTTGATCTCGACTCTTCAGGAGCGAAATTCAAAGCGTTTCAGCCCGGCATAGGTCCCTTTGGGGAACCGCAACTCGTAAAGCAAGTAGCTCAGCGTCTTTGTCAGACTGGCGACTATGCGGGGTTAGCTGGCACTAGACGCACACCTGACCTGCTGATTCGAGGCGACTGGGCGGTAGAGATCAAAATCGCTCGACCTTTCGGCGATAACGGGTTGCAAGCGGAAAATTGGTCTGTGAACCTTCTCCACCCATACCCAGGCAACACAAGTTCAATCGGCGACTGTTACAAGTTACAAGCACTTAATATTTTCGAACGTAAAGCAGTAATGGTCTTCGGCTTCGAGCACCAGCCAGCCTTAATTGAACTCGAGACGCTGTTTAGGAGCTTCGAAATCATTTCACAGCAGGTTTGCGGTATCGCACTGGGAACCCGAGCCGAAAGCGTACGACAAAATCTGCACCACCCAATTCATCAAGCCGTAAGAGTAGTGGCTTGGCAAGTGCTCTAAAGGAGTAGTCAGCCCATGGCAACACTTTCAATCCGCGATCTCGATCTGCATGGCAAGCGCGTCTTTATTCGCGTCGACTTCAACGTTCCGCTGTCGAAGGATGGCGGCGAAATCCTCGACGACACCCGCATCCGCGAGACGCTGCCGACGATCGAGTTTGCGCTGCGTGCGAAGGCGAAGGTCATCCTCGCTGCGCACCTTGGCCGGCCGAACGGCGAGCGTGTCGAAAGCATGAGCCTGCGACCCATCGTCGACCGTCTGCGGATGCTGCTGGATGCGGATCTGGGTGCGTCGCGGAACGTGGCCTTTTCGCCGGATTGCGTTGGCGAGATTGCCGACGAACTCGTGTCGAACCTGGAGCACGGACAGGCGCTGCTGCTGGAGAACCTGCGCTTCCACAAGGGAGAGGAAAAGAACGATCCAGCGTTCGCGAAGCAACTGGCATCGCTCGCCGATGTCTACGTGAACGACGCCTTCGGCGCAGCACATCGCGCGCATGCGTCCACGGAAGGCATCACCCACTTCGTGGAGCAGCGGGCCGCCGGCCTGCTGATGGAGAAGGAATTGACGTACCTGGGCAAGGCGCTCGAGGCGCCGGATAAGCCGTTCGTCGCCATCATCGGCGGGGCCAAGGTGTCCGACAAGATCGAGGTCATCGACAACCTGCTCAACAAGGTGGACGCGATCATCGTGGGCGGAGGCATGGCCTACACCTTCCTGAACGCGCAGGGCCAGAAGACGGGCAAGAGCCTGCTCGAAACGGACAAGATCAACATTGCGGCGGCTACCCTGAAGAAAGCCCAGCAGAAGGGCGTGAAGTTCCTGCTGCCGGTCGATCATGTCCTTGCAGACCGGTTCTCACCGGACGCAAAGACAGAAGCCTTCGATGGCACCGGCGACTTCCCTGCCGATCTGATGGCGCTCGACATCGGCCCCAAATCAGTCGAACTGTTCGTCGCCGAGATCAAGGTTGCGAGCACCATCGTGTGGAACGGGCCGATGGGCGTCTTCGAGATGCCAGCCTTCGCGAATGGCACCATGGCCGTGGCCAACGCGGTCGCCGACAACACGGACGCAACCAGCATCATCGGCGGCGGCGACAGTGTCAGCGCGGCTCACATGGCCGGTGTGACCGACCGGATTACGCATATTTCGACGGGCGGCGGGGCGTCGCTTGAATTTCTCGAAGGCAAGACGCTGCCGGGTGTCGCCGCTCTCTCGCAAAAGTAAGCACTTGACCACGATGGCGATCTGACCTTAGTTTCGCGAAAGCACTGCGCCAGAGCAATGCTCCGGTTCGGGGCACGAGGAGAATGGCGAACGATGCGCAAGCCGATCATTGCCGGCAACTGGAAGATGTACAAGAACCCGAAGGACTCGCTGGCGTTCCTCGACACCTTCCTGCCCCTGGTCGAGGGTCACGAGCGCGACGAGATCCTCCTGTTTCCGACGGCAACGTCTCTCTCGACCGTGGTGGATCGCATACGCGGCACCAACGTGCGCGCAGGTGCGCAGACCATGCACTGGCGCAACGAGGGCCCCTACACCGGCCAGACCTCGCCCACCATGCTGACCAGCATCGGAACGACGCACGTGTTGCTGGGCCACTCGGAACGACGTCTTTACGCGAACGAAACGTATGAGCAGGTGAACCTGAAGCTCAAAGCCGCGGTCGCGCACAAACTGGTACCGGTGCTGTGCCTGGGCGAGATGCTGGCTGACCGGCAGGACGGCTATACCAAGGACACGTTGCTGGCGCAGATGGGAGCCGCTCTCTCCAACCTGCCGGCCAGCGCGACGGGTTCGCTGGTGATCGCGTATGAGCCGGTGTGGGCGATCGGCACGGGATCGACCGCGACGCCTGAGATCGCCAACGAAGCGCACCGCATCATCCGAGGGGAGTTGTGTGCGTTGTTCGGCAAGAGCGCAGCGGATGGCGTTCGGATCCTGTACGGCGGATCGGTGAAGCCTGAAAACAGCACCATTATGATGCGCGAGCCGGAGATCGATGGACTCCTGATCGGCGGCGCGAGTCTTGACCCCAATGCCTTCGCCGCCATCATCAAGAACAGGGAATAGCGGCCAGTACATGGAACATGAAAAGCCCCGCCTGAATCGACGGGGCTTTCTGAGTTGCGCTAAGACTAGCGACGGGGGTGGTGATGATGACGGTGGTGACGGCGATGCTGCGCATTCGCGTTCGGCATAAGGGTAGTTCCGACGATGAACAAGGCGGTAAGAAACATCAAGCTGCGGGCAATCTTTGTCACAAATTCTCCTCAGGGCGGTGCTATGTGTACTGTGACACAGAACCCCAGATTGGAGTTGCGCGAATCTGTCAGGGTATTTGCTTTGGTGCGCTTCTCAGTGGACAACTCCGGCCTGGTCGAACGGCCAGTAGACGAAGCTCGCCTTGCCGTAGATCAGACGTCGGTCCACTGTGCCGAAGTCGCGGCTGTCGCTGGAAATGGAGCGGTGATCGCCCATGACGAAGTACTCGCCATCCGGCACGGTCATCTCCGGCTGAGAACGCTCGTCGGTGTACCGCATTGGGACATACGGCTCAGATAGCCGTACGCCGTTGACGTAGACGCGGCCGTGATCGATGCGGATGCGGTCGCCGGGCAGCGCAATGACGCGCTTGATGTAGCTCTTCGTCACATCCCGCGGGTAACGGAAGACGACCACGTCGAGATGTCGAACGTCGCCCATCCGGTAAGCTAGTTTGTTGATGAACAGGCGGTCCTGATCCTGCAGCATCGGCACCATGCTGGTGCCTTCCACGCGCACCGGCTGGTAGAGGAACAGGATGATAAACACGGACACGGCAACGGAAGCAAGCACATCCCGCAGCCATGCCAGCGACGTCTGAGACCCTGCAGGCTTTGCCCGTTCTTCGTTTTGATCCTGTGTGCTCAAGGCTGGTCTCACTCTAGTGAGACGAACGAACTCGTGGCAAGGCCACAACGTATGAATGCGTGAAATAGTCAGCGCTAACGCAAACCGCAGCGTACCGTCTGTCAGACAGACTTGCGCCTGTGGCGTTGTTTCCTGGATATCTTAGGGCTTCTTGCCGGCATCGTAGCGCAGTGGAATAGAATGAAAATTGGCGAAAGGACGAAGATCCCATGCCGGCAGTAATGACAGACGAGCAAACCCACAATCCGGCTCCGCGTGAGACGCAGAGCATCCGCACCCTGGCCACAGAGCGGTCCAATGAAGCCTCCGAAGGGCTTGATACCAAGTCGTCCCTTGAAATAGCTCGCATCATCAACGCGGAAGACACCAAAGTGGCGGCGGCGGTGAAGAGAGCCCTGCCAGAAATCGCACAGGCGATTGACGTGGTGGCGCGCTGCCTGCGCGATGGTGGACGCCTGATTTATGTGGGCGCGGGATCCTCCGGACGCATCGCGGCACTCGACTCGGCCGAATGCCCAGCGACCTTCTCCACACAGCCTGCGCAGGTGCAGTACATCATGTGCGGGGGGCCCAAGGCCCTGGCCTCCGCTGCCGATGTGAATGAAGATTCGCCCGACATGGGCCAGCGTGACATCGCCAAGCGGCGGCCCACCCGTAAGGACATCGTCATCGGCATCTCCGCTTCCGGGCGCACACCGTACGTGGTCGGAGCGGTCGAATACGCGCGTCTTCGCGGCTCGCAAACCGCTGCCATCACCTGCAATCGCGGTACCCGCCTTGCAGATGCTGCAGACATCGCGATCGTGGCCGAGGTTGGCCCTGAGGTCATCAGCGGATCGACCCGCCTGAAGGCCTCCAGCGCACAGAAGATGATCACCAACATGATCACCAGCGGTGCCATGACACGGCTGGGCTATGTGTATGACAACCTGATGGTCAACGTACACATGAAGAACGAAAAGCTGGTGGAGCGCGGGATTAACGTGCTGCAGCGTGTCACCGGCGTCGACCGGGATCAGGCTATCCGCACGATCAAATCGGCGGGCAAGTCGATCCCCATTGCGGTCGTCATGCTGAAGGCCAACGTGGACAAGATGGAAGCCGTCCGCCGCCTGCAGAAGTCTGACGGCAACGTGCGTCGAGCCATCGAAAATACTGCACTCGAGTTGTAGGTTTCGAGACCGGCCCCTCGTCCCTTGAGCTTCTTAGCACAGAGCACCCGAGATGTTGCAACGGCTACGGAGCGAAAAGTTGCGGGCAACCTTGCGAAGGAGTCGGGTCTACTCCTTGCAGTGCGGCGTAACGCTTCCGCCGCAAGGAGCTCGATCATGAAACGCATTCTTTCCGTCGCCGCACTTGCCCTCTCTCTGGCGGGCTGCGCAGCCTTCGCCCAGATGTCAGCGCCCGTCAGCAACGATGCGCCCACGGTACAGCAGCAGGGGCCAAACAGGCCCAATCCGCATAAGGCAGCCGTCCGCATCGGCAAGGAGCTCGGCCTGTCAGACGATCAGACCGCAAAGCTCGAGCCGATCCTCGCGGACCGTCAGCAAAAGGTGCAGGCCTTGCGCGCGAACACCTCGCTTACGGATGCGCAGCGCAAGCAGGGGATGAAGACGATTCAGCAGACCGCCCGCATGCAGCTGAGCCAGGTGCTGTCGCCCGACCAGATGAAGCAGCTTCACAAGATGCGGCAGCAGGAAAAGCAGGGGAACGGTCCGCTCGGCGCATAGCTCCGCGACCACAGCGTCGACAACAAAAAAGGCCTCACTGCAGTCTGGGTGAGGCCTTTTGCTGCGTGTGCGACAGCAGAGCAGTCTTCGTGCCGGAAGCCCACCCGGAACCAAGCTCGGTACGCGTGTTCCACCGCATCGTTTCGTAGACTGGGGAGATGGATAAGTTCGTCGTCCGCGGGGGCAATCCCCTTCTCGGCACTATCAAGGTTTCCGGCGCAAAAAATTCCGCACTTCCCTGCATGGCCGCGGCCATTCTGACCGCGGATGAAGTCGTACTCGAAAACATACCGCAGGTCCGCGATATCGAAACCGAGCGCAGGCTGCTCGAGTCGATGGGCGCAACCGTTGAGCTTGGTTACGGCCGCGCGCAGCATCGCACCACGATCAAGTGCGCCGTGCTGAGCGATGCGGAGGCAAAGTACGAGATCGTGAAGACAATGCGCGCGTCGTCCCTTGTTCTGGGGCCGCTGGTTGCGCGCACCGGCATGGCGCGCGTGGCGGTTCCCGGCGGCTGTGCCATCGGCGGACGTCCCATCGACCTGCACCTGAAAGGGCTCGAGAAGATGGGCGCGAAGATCACGCAGGAGCATGGCTACATCGAGGCCCGCACCGAGCGGCTGCACGGCGCACACATCCTGTTCGACAAGATCACTGTCACCGGCACGGAAGACCTGCTGATGGCGGCTGTCCTGGCCGAGGGCGAGACCCTGATGGAAAATTGCGCGCAGGAGCCGGAGGTGACCGATCTCGCCGCGATGTTGACCGGCATGGGTGCGAACATCCAGGGCGCCGGCACTTCGAGGATCACGGTGCAGGGCGTCTCAAAGCTGCACGGTGTCAGGCACCGCATCAATCCGGACCGGATCGAGGCGGGCACATTCCTGATCGCAGGCGCCATTAGTGGTGGCGATCTGAACGTGGACTGCTGCAATCCAGGCCACCTGGCTGCCGTGATCGCGAAGTTGGAAGAGTGTGGCGTGCGCCTAGACGTGGGCAAGGACAGCATCCGGATCCGTAGCGAGGGCGGCGGCAGTTTGCGCGCGGCAGATGTTTCCACCGTCGAATACCCCGGCTTTCCGACTGACATGCAGGCCCAGTTCATGGCGCTGGCAACGCAGGCCGAAGGCACGTCGCAGGTGACGGAAAATATCTTTGAGAATCGCTTCATGCACGTGAGTGAACTGGTGCGGATGGGCGCAAACATCCGCGTGGAAGGCCGCACCGCGACCGTCCGTGGGCGCACGCCGCTGCAGAGCGCCGCGGTCATGTGCAGCGATCTGCGCGCCTCCGCATCGCTGGTGCTGGCCGCCTTGATTGCCGATGGCGAGACTATCCTCGATCGCGTGTACCACATCGATCGCGGCTATGAGCACATCGAAGAGAAGCTGCGGGGCGTAGGCGCGCAAATACGCCGGATGGGGGAAATCTTCGGCAAGCGATAGGTATCTCGCACGCTGCGCGTCAAGCGGCATTTACCATGAAGGTCATCCACCACAGGAGCCGACCTCATGCGCCGCTTGCGCCATTTCTCCGCCGTTTCCCTGCTCGTCCTGAGTCTCGGCTCCCCTGCGCTACCTGCGCAAATCACGCCTGTGCCCGAGCGGACCGACTGGAACGCACCCGCCGCCGCCTGGTGGTCGCATGTGCAGTTTCTGGCAGATGACAAGCTGGAAGGCCGTAAAGCAGGAACGCCGGGCTATGACAAGGCCGTTGCCTACGTCGAAGCACAGTTCAAGGCCATCGGCCTGAAGCCGGCAGGCACCCAGGGCTATCAACAGCCCGTCGCCCTGGTGCCCACGACGGTCGAGGTGGGCAAATCGAGCATGTCTCTCACGAACGCTTCAGGTGCCGTGAAGTTCGATCTCGGCAAGGATGTGACCCTGTCGCCGCACGTGGACGGCAATGCGTCCGTGAGTGCGCCCGTAGTGTTCGTCGGCTACGGCCTGCGGATCCCGCGGAAGCACATCGACGACCTTGCCGGCACCGACGTGAAGGGCAAGATCGTCGTCTTCTACAACGCCGCTCCTGAGCACCTGCAGGGGCCGCAGCGCGCCTACGCACGCGGCCAGGATCAGCGCTGGAAGCAGCTGCGCGATGCCGGCGCGGTGGGCATCATCTCCATTGCATCGCCTCGTGCTGTGCCCGGCACGGCGAACTTGACCGCTGCGCAGCAGCAGGCTGCGCCGCACGGTCGCCATCCTCTGATGATGCGAC
>CBAAAE010000029.1:0-22184 GCA_964658845.1 uncultured Novosphingobium sp.
GACGCGAGCGCTACCCGCTGCACCTGGTGGTTGTGCCGGTCGCTGATGGCGAGGTGGCCGTTCGACCGCAGCGCCACAGCGGACGGGCTGTTGAGCGGCGTCGCCAAGGGTGCACCCACAGTCAAGAGACCCTGCACGCCGCTGCCTGCGAGTGTCGACGAGCCATCAGGGCTGCCCTGCAGGATCTGCTGCAGGCCAGGGTCGGCCACATACACGCTGCCCGAAGGGTCGACAGCAAGACCGGTCGGTTGCCTCAGCGTGAGCGCGTTCGCCGAGTAGGCGGAGATCGTCCCGTCAGCGTTCAGGACGCGCATGCGCCCGGCCTGCCGATCCGCGATCAGCAGGCGTCCATCCGGCAGCATGACCAGGCCGCTCGGACTTTCGAGCGACGCCAGCAGCGCCGGTCCGCCGTCACCGTCATCACCCTCTTGCCCGCTGCCGGCAACGGTGGTCAGTGTGCCATCGGTGCTAAGCCGTCGCACGCGATGGTTGCCGAGGTCGGCGATGTACAAGACTCCCACGGGGTCCACAGCAAGCGCTGACGGTCCGCGCAGACGAGCAGTCGTTGCAGGTCCACCCTCACTGCTGAAACCCGCGGTACCCGTGCCCGCGACAGTCGATATCGTCGCGTCGACAGCGGCAATCCGTCGCACGCGCTGATTGCCCGTATCCGCGATGAAGATATTGCCGGCTAGATCGACAGCAACGCCGGTGGGCGCGTTCAACTCTGCACCGGCTGCTGCGGCGCTATCGCCCGCGAAGCCCTGGCGTCCCGTTCCGGCGACGATCGTCAGCAGCCCCGCCGTGCTGATCCGTGTGACCTGGTGGTTACGTGTGTCTGCGATGTAAAGATTGCCGCTCGCGTCGTACGCGATTCCATTTGGCGCTCCCATCGGCGAAGACAAGGCCGGGCCTGACTTCGTGAGGCCGTCCACGCCGCTGCCGGCCAGCGTGGACACAGTGCTGCCCGGCTGCAGAACCAGCGTGGCCTGCGCGCAGCACGTGCCTGCGGACACTATCGCCGCAGCGGCAATGGTGATTCGTGCCGCAGCCCCACCGGTGCCTCGCACGCGTGCGCGAAAGCGGGTCGCACACGAAGGACCGCAGAGAACTGTCATGAGGGGCAGGGATGCTTCCTAGGCATTGTGTCACGCGGCGACTGGGGAACGTCTAGGAGAAGAAGAACTCCTTTGTGCGCAGTTCCTTTATGGAATCGCGGAGCTTCGCGGCCTTCTCGAACTCGAAGTTTTTCGCAGCCTCGCGCATGTCCGATTCCATCCCGCTGATGTGCTTGTCCAGGTCTTTCTGCGTCGTGAACTCCGGCACGCCGCCATCGTCCAGGGTGACGTCCACGTAGTCTGCCTCGGCGATGCCGACCAGCGCCTCGCCGATGGGGCTTGCAACCGACCGTGGCGTGATGCCGTGCTCCTCGTTATAGGCCTGCTGCTTTTCGCGGCGGCGCGATGTCTCTTCCAGCGCGCGCTTCATGCTGTCGGTCATCACGTCCGCATACAGGATGGCGCGGCCGTTCAGGTGGCGCGCCGCGCGTCCGATGGTCTGGATGAGAGAGCCCTGCGAGCGCAGAAAACCCTCCTTGTCCGCATCCAGAATGGCGACCAGCGAAACCTCCGGCAGGTCGAGCCCTTCGCGCAGCAGGTTGATGCCGATCAGCACGTCGTACTCGCCCCGGCGAAGATCGCGCAGCAGCTTGACGCGCTCCAGCGTTTCGATTTCCGAGTGCATGTAGCGGCACTTCACGCCCACCTCGGTGTAGTAGCCGGACAGGTCTTCCGCCATGCGTTTGGTCAGGGTGGTCACCAGCACGCGCTCGTTCTTTTCAACGCGGTCGCGGATTTCTGCCAGCAGATCGTCGATCTGGCCCTTGATGGACCGGATCTCGACCGGCGGATCGATCAGGCCCGTGGGCCGGATGATCTGCTCGGTCACCACGCCCGCGGTCATGGTCAGTTCGTACGGTCCGGGCGTCGCGGAGACGTAGATGATCTGGCCGGTGCGCGTCTCGAATTCGTCGAACTTAAGCGGCCGGTTATCCATCGCGGACGGCAGGCGGAAGCCGTAATCCACCAGGTTGCCCTTGCGCGATCGGTCGCCATGCCACATGCCATGCAACTGCGGCACCGTGACGTGGCTTTCATCGATAAAGATCATGAAGTCGCGCGGAAAATAATCGAACAGCGTTGGCGGAGGCTCACCCGGCAGGCGTCCGCTGAAATGACGCGAGTAGTTCTCGATGCCGTGGCAGTAGCCAACGGACTTGATCATCTCCAGGTCAAAGCGAGTGCGCTGATGGATGCGCTGCGCTTCCACCATGCGGCCTTCCTTCTCAAGCTGCGCCTCCCACTCCACCAACTCGGAGACGATGCTGTCGATGGCGGTGCGCTTCTTTTCCGGCTGCACTACATAGTGTGACTTGGGATAGATCGGCAGCCGCGCATACTTCTGCTTCACCGTGCCAAAGAGCGGATCGATCTGCGAGAGTGAATCGATCTCGTCGCCAAACAGCTCGATGCGATACGCCATCTCGTCGTACGTGGGATAGACCTCGACCACATCGCCGCGCACGCGAAACGTTCCACGCCGAAAATCACTGTCGTTGCGCTCATACAGGATTTCGACCAGCCGACGCGTAATGTCCTCCCGCTTGATCTTCTGACCCTTCTCCAGCAGCATCAGCATGCCGTAGTACGCTTCCGGCGAGCCCAGGCCGTAGATGCACGACACCGACGACACGATGATGCAGTCACGCCGCTCAAACAACGATCGCGTGGCGGACAGCCGCAGCTTGTCCAGCTCCTCGTTGATGGTGGCTTCCTTCTCGATGTACAGGTCGCCTGAGGGAATGTAGGCTTCGGGCTGGTAATAGTCGTAATACGAGACGAAATACTCAACCGCATTCGTTGGGAAGAACTGCTTGAATTCATGGTAAAGCTGCGCCGCCAGCGTCTTGTTATGCGCCAACACAAGGGCGGGCCGGTTGGTCGCCTCAATAACCTTCGCCATGGTGAACGTCTTGCCGGAGCCGGTGACGCCCAGCAGCACCTGGTGCTTTTCTCCGTCGCGCAGACCGGCGGAAAGCTCTTCAATCGCGCGTGGCTGATCGCCCTGCGGCGTGTAGTTGGTGCTTAGCTGGAAATCCATCCTTACAGAATAACTTTTCGCCGGCGGGGAACCAAACGCGCGCAGCCAACGTAGTGCTAGTCACGGGTCGCGGGTGGTGATACGCTCCCTGCAAATCCCTGCGGAAAATACGAGGTTACGATGGCCAGCACCTCTGTCGGATTCGACGAAATGCCGGTTCCGGTCAACGCACCGGAGGAACTGGCCGGCCCGCCCAAACCACAATTTGCACCAGTGGCGCAGACTGAACGCATCAACACCCTGGACGTGCTGCGCGGGTTTGCGTTGATGGGCATCCTGCTGATGAACATCACCAGCTTCGGCCTGCCAAACTGGGCGTACGCTATTCCGCTGGGCACGCTGCTGCCGGTCTTCAGCGGACCACATGCCCGGATCAACACCGTCGCGTGGATGCTGCGCTGGGTGCTGGCCGAAGGCAAAATGCGGGCGCTGTTCTCCATGCTGTTCGGTGCCGGCGTGGTCCTGCTGACCGACCGCGCAGAGCGCCGCGGCGGTGGCGATCGGGTAGCCGACATCTTTCTGCGCCGCAACATGTGGCTGGTGCTCATCGGCTTCCTGCACGGCTATCTGATCTGGTACGGCGACATCCTGTTCTGGTACGGCGTTGTGGCTCTGCTGTTTCTGTACCCCATGCGCAAGTTGCAGCCCAGAACGCTGATCAATGCCGCAGCCTGGCTGCTGCTGGTATGGGTTCTGATCTCAGGTGTCGGCCGCTTCACCGGGACCTACTTCACGAACAAGAAAGGTGTCGAAGCCATCGCCGCCGTGCACGCGGGCAAGACGCTGACCCAGGACCAGCGCGACGCCATCGGCGCGAAGGTAAAGCAGGATCAGCAATGGTGGCATTCCACGAAGGACGTGCAGGAAGACATCGCAAAGCACAAGACCTACGGCAAAGCGCTCGCTGCAGACGCCAAGGAAGAACTGCAGGCGTCGCAGGCCGTCTACTTCGCCTTTCTGGACGTATTGACTTTCATGATGCTCGGTATGGCGCTCTACAAGAACGGCTTCCTTACGGGTCAGCAGCCTACCTCGGTCTACGTTAAAACGGCAGCAATCGGGTACCTCATCGCGCTACCGCTCGCAGCGGTTGGCTGCATTGAGGCTTGGCGCAGCGGGTTTGAAATCGTTCACACGAGCGCCTGGTTGATGATTCCGTACGACATCTGCCGGGTCGCCGGCACACTCGCAAACGCGGCGCTGGTGCTGCTGATCCTGCGTGCCGGCGCGCTGCGCTGGATCACGAAGCGCGTCGGAGCCGTAGGCCAGATGGCCCTCAGCAACTACCTGCTGACCAGCTTCGTTTGCCGCTTCCTCTTCGTATTTGGACCCACCCACTGGTACGGCTATCTCGAGTACTACAAGCTCTACTACGTCGTCGCCGCGGTATGGGCGATCAACCTGACCTGGAGCACCCTTTGGCTGAGCCGCTTCCAGTTCGGGCCGGTGGAATGGCTGTGGCGCTCGTTGACCTACTGGCATAAACAGCCCATGCGGTTGGGCGCTCCGCAGCGGGTTACAGTGGAGGCTTGAGCTCCAGAACCACCAGTACCTACGATCCCTCAACGCTCCGCGGCAATGCTCTTGCCGTTGCGCTGCTGGCCGCCGGCGCGCAATTCATGGAGAACCTGGACGCGACCATCATCGCGACGGGCCTGCCCTCCATGGCACGCGACTTCGGCACGTCGGCCGTCGCGGTCAACATCGGCATCACCTCGTACCTGCTGACGCTGGCGATCTTCATCCCGGTCAGTGGATGGATGGCGGCGCGCTTCGGGGAACGCCGTATTTTCGCTTCCGCGATCCTGATCTTTACCGTTGCCTCAGCGCTCTGCGGCCTCAGCCATACGCTCCCGCTGTTTACTGCATCACGCGTCCTGCAGGGCCTCGGCGGATCCATGATGGTTCCTGTGGGCCGGCTAATGGTCGTGCGTGCGTCCAGCAAAGCACAGTTGATGAAGGCGATTGCGTACACGATCTGGCCCGCGCTGATCGGCCCCATCCTCGGTCCACCGGTCGGCGGCTGGATCCTGTCGTTCGCAAGCTGGCCATGGATGTTTCTGCTGAACATCCCCATCGGCCTGGTGCTGTTTGTCCTGGCCCTGAAGATCGTGCGCAGCGATGGCGCAGGCACGCCCCAGGCCTTTGATCTGCCCGGCTTCGTGCTGGTGGCCGGCGCGTCCTTTTGCCTGATGTACCTGCTTGAGGTCCTGCAGAGCCGACGTCCTTCGCACCCGCGCATCGAGATTCTGATCGTGCTCATGGTCATCTTCGGAGCGGCAGCGTTACGCCGGCTGCGCAGCGCACGCGATCCGCTCTTCCGGCTCGAAGTCTTCAGGATCGAGACCTTCCGAACATCCAACCTGCCCGGATCGCTCTTTCGCATGGCGGTCTTCTCCGTGCCGTTCCTGCTGCCGCTGCTGTTTCAGGAGGGCTTCGGCCTGAACCCGCTCGCCTCAGGATCGCTCACCATGGCGGTCTTCGCTGGCAACCTGGCGATGAAGCCCATGACCGGCCCGCTCCTGCGTCGCTTCGGCTTCCGGAGAGTGCTTATCGTCAACGGCGCAGCCACCGTCCTCCTGCTGGCCGCGTGTGGATGGCTGCGCGCCGACACTCCGCGAGTCATCATGCTGCTTATCCTGTTCCTCGGCGGCCTGGGCCGGTCAATGGAACTGACCGCCCTCACCACGATGGGCTTCGCCGACCTGCCCGAGCACCTGAAGGGCAACGGCACCACTCTCGCAACCACCCTGCAGCAGATGACCACCAGCCTTGGGGTCGCGCTTGCCGCGCTTGCCCTGCACACCACGGCGGCTCTGCGCGGTCGCACAAGCGCGTTTGATTTTCGGGTGGCGTTCTGTGCGATGGCAGCGATCGCCGCATGCAGCATCCCCTCGTTCGTACGCATGCATCCGGACGCGGGCGCCGCCGTAAGCGGAGCCGCCCTGCTCCATGACAGGGAAACAACTGCCGCCGAAGGTTGACGAGCATTCTGCAAATTTCTGGGCGCCGCACTCGTGCGCGGCTCTTCGCGCATGAATGGCGTGCCTCTCATGTAGCGGTGAATCGCGTCAGGCCAGCATGGTCCGAAGCGCATGCAGCCAACCACTAGGATGGTCCACGATCACGTCGGGCCCGGCTGCCACCAGTCGCGGCGTGTCCAGGCCGTAGGTGCAACCCAGGCACAACGTACCCGCTGCACGTGCGGTTTCCACGTCCACATGCGAATCGCCCACCAGGACTGTTCGCTGTGGTGCGATCTCGCTGCCGGCCATCAGGAACGCCTCCTGCATGAGCCTGTGCATGCCCATTGGGTTCGGCTTTTTCTCGGCGAAGCTGTCACCGCCATAGTTTGCGAAGAAAAATTCCGACAGGCCAAGCCCCTCGCAGATCGCGCGCGACGGGCGAACCGGCTTGTTGGTCAGGATCGCCATCGGCAGCGTGGGTGCAGCGGTCCGGATGCTCTGCAACTCCGCGAGCGCTCCAGGATAGACGTGGGTGAAATCCAGCTTATGTTCCCGGTAGTAGGCAAGAAAGAAAGGCATCGCCTGCCCCATCATGCCTTCTTCCATGCCGCCTGAGGCCTCGAACGCGCGCTGCACCAGCATGGAGGCTCCGTCCCCGATGAACGCCGCAATCTGTGCATTGTCCAAGGCGGGACGGTGGAGATGCGCAAGGGTGGCGTTCACCGAGTTAGCCAGGTCCTGCTGCGAATCGATGAGCGTGCCGTCAAGATCGAACACCAACAGATCGCAAGGAAGCTCCCTGCTCTCCTCAGGCATATTTGCGCAACATGCCGAGCACCTTGCCCTGAATGGCGACACGGTCGGCCGGCGCGAAGATGGGCGCCATCTCGCTGTTTGAGGGCTGCAGCCGGATGACGTTGCCTTCCTTGTAGTAGCGCTTGAGAGTTGCGTCTGATCCATCGACCAGGGCGACGATGATCTCGCCCTCGCGCGCTGTGCTGGTGCGCTCCACCAGGACATAGTCGCCGTTCACGATGTGCTCGTCGCGCATGCTGTCGCCGCAGACTTCGAGCGCAAACACTTCCCGGTTGCCGATGATCTCCGACAGCGAAATGGTCTCTGCCGTCTCGATGGCCTCCACTGGCTGGCCAGCAGCAATGCGACCCATCAGCGGCAGACGGTCGCCGCCCTTGCGCGTGCTTCGCGGTGACAGCACATCGATAGACCGGCTGCGGTTATGCGCGCGCTGCAGCATGCCCTTATTGTGAAGATTCGTGATGTGCTTGTGCACCGTGGCCAGCGAGTTCAAACCAAGGCCGGCAGCTATCTCCTCGTAGGAGGGCGAGTAGCCTTTTCGCTGGGTGAAGCCTGAAAGGAAGTCCAGCACTTCTTTTTGTCGACGTGTGATCGCCATGTCACGAGTGTAGCGAATAAAAAGCGAATTGCAAGGGGAAAGTGTTGTGTCACTTAGTGGTCAATACCTGCCGTGAAGGCGTCCCGAAGTGGCACGTTTGGAGTTCATCCGTGAGAGTCTCCTCACATACCGCTATCATCTTTCGCCATCTTCCAGACAGCACACACGTACGATTTAGCACTTACGCGAACCTAGTCACAAGGTCAGGAGTAACCCATGCGGGTATTAGTTGCCGAGGATGATAAAGCTCTCTCAGTGTTCTTGCGGAAGAGCCTCGAGATGGAGGGGCATACCGTTCACTGCATCGCCGATGGCGGCGCCGTGGCCGAGTACATTCTGAACGACGCACCTGACCTCCTGCTACTGGACCTTGGCCTGCCGGTGCTGGATGGAGTGGACGTTCTGCGGGCCGTGTATGGCCTTGTCCCAGGCATGGCCGTGATTGTGTTGACCGGGCGCGCGCAGCTCTCGTACAAGATCGGCTGCCTGAACCTGGGCGCGGACGATTACCTGGTCAAGCCCTTTTCCATGCAGGAGCTGCTCGCACGTTGCAGGGCAGTGCGGCGCCGCCGGTCCGAGACCTCTTCCGGGGTGCTGCGTCATGGCGATCTGCAGATGAACCGCATCACGCACGAGGTCAGCCTAGCAGGCAGGCAGATCGAGTTCACAGCCAAAGAGTTCACCCTGCTGGAATACCTGTTGCTGCAGCGCGGACGAGCCGTCTCCCGCCAGGAACTGCTGCGGGAGGTGTGGCGCATGGCGCCGGACGCGGGCACGAACGTCGTCGATGTGTATGTGAATTATCTAAGGCGCAAGCTTGGCTGTGAAACGTCAGGCGGCCTGATCGAAACCATTCGCGGCGAGGGGTACGCGATCGGCGCGAAGGCCGTGCCGGCAAAGCTGCCGAACGCCCCCGTCGATCCGCCGACCTTTAACCGGCTGGTGCTCGCATGAGCGCGCCCGGCGATAACACGTACCGCATGCCGGCGGATGCAGCAGAGACATCGCAGACTCGCCAAAGCAACGCGCTCCATGCGCTTGCCCAGCCGCTGACGGCCCTCTCCTTCATCCTCGACATAGCACGCAGGCAGTCTGATCCCGTGGTGTGGCACAGCGCGCTGGGCGACGGCCTGGATGAGTGCCGCCGCGCCGTTGTCGCACTGGAGCAGCTTCGCTCCGCGCTTCAGGAAACATCAAGCTCGCAAACTGCAAGCCCTTCACCAGACATTTTCGGAGACAAGCAATGACTTCTGTAACCATCACCCCGATCCAACCTCGATGTGTGGTTCTGGTAACGCCTGACGCAGACCTTCGCGAGCGGCTCAAACAGACCCTCTCGAGCATGCGCTGGTCCGTCCGGTGTGCGTCCGGCGGCGCCGAAGCAATGGCGTACCTGGACGAGACATCACCCGAGGCCATGATTGTCGATCACTGGCTGCCGGATCTGGACGCGGCCGAGTTTACGGAGCAGGCCGCCGCCCAGTGCCCGGGGACCGACCTGTTGCAGATGGATGGCAGGGCATACCCGTCGGGTGGCCGCTCCGCTCGTCGCAACGAGCTCCTGCACGCTCTCCGCGAGTCGCAGAAGGAGACGCTGCCCGCCATCAGCTGCATCAATGCCACGCCGGGTGCTTACGTGGCGCGGTCGACGCCTATGCCCGTAGTGCACTCGGTCGACGCAACCACGCCGGCAGTCGCCCAGCTGTTGACCATGTCGTCCGCCAGCGCGCAGGCGCCGGAGAACAGCGGACGCCGGGACGGTGCGGCATGGACCGCAGCGCTGGCCGTTGTGCCCAGGACCGTCGCGCAGATGTTGCCGTTTCAGGCGGCCGGCAAGGGTTGTTACTCGACAAACGCGGATACCGAGGCGAACGAGCCGGTGGAGATTCGGATGCACCTTCCCGACATGGTGGGGGACTCGGCAGACATGCGCGAGTTGAACCAGATGGTTCGGCTGGTGGCGCCGCACAGCACGACCGTCCTTATCCAGGGCGAGACAGGAACGGGCAAGGAGCTGGTCGCGAAGGCGGTCCACCGGCTGAGCGCGCGCGCAGCGAAGCCGTTCGTGGTTCTGAACTGCGCCGCCATTCCCGAACACCTGCTTGAGGCTGAGCTGTTCGGCCATACCCGCGGCGCCTTCACGGGTGCGGTTACTTCGCGCACAGGACGCATTGAAGCGGCGCACGGCGGAACCCTGTTTCTGGATGAGATCGGCGAGATGCCACTGGCACTGCAGGCCAAGCTGCTGCGGTTTCTCGAGAACGGCGAAATCCAGCGTGTGGGCGACAACGACATTTCGCGTGTGGATGTACGCATCGTCGCCGCGACCCACCAGCCGCTCGAAGCAAACGCGGAACAGAGGCTCTTCCGGCTGGATCTGTACCATCGGCTGGCGGTATTTCCGGTTGACGTACCCACCCTCCGCAGCCGACTGGACGACATGCCCATGCTGGTGGAGCACTTCCTCAGAAAGCTTGCCGTGAATGCGCCCCGCTGTTCGATCGGCGATGAGGCAATCGAGCGTCTCGCAGACTATCCCTGGTACGGCAACGTACGCGAACTTGGACACGTGCTGCAGCGTGCGGTCATCCTTGCAACCGGTACATCCGTCATACTGCCGCAGCACCTGCGTCTGCGCAGCGTCTCGTGTGCTGCCTGAGTGCCTGGCGACGGAAGGTCATCCAGACCGTAACACTGCTTCACATTAGGCCGCTCTCACGAGCGGCCTGATTCGTTTGGCAGGTGGCGTGCACTCCTTATCGACGTAAAGCCATGGAACTTCAGAAAGGATCCAGCCACATGTTGGAGATGCCTACCGCAGATGCGCTCACGCGCTATCTTTCACTCACCGCTCAGCAGATGAAGCTGACCGCGGCCAATATGGCGAACATCGATACGCCTGGCTACAAGACAGTTGGGATCGACTTTCAGGGTGCATTCTCAAAGGCTCTGGACAGCCATGCCACTCCCACGGAGAGCACTGCTACTGAGGTCGGCGACCTGATCGCGCGGCCGGACGGCAACAACGTCTCCGTCGATCGTGAAGCCATGACCATGGCTGCGACACAACTGCAGTTCCGCACCGGTGTGGAACTGATCCGAAATCAATTCAGCACGATGATGGACGCCATCAAGTCGGAGATGAGGTAAACAATGAATCTGTTCGGTGTAATGGAGGTCAGCAGCTCGGCCCTGCGTGCGGAGCGTGTGCGCGCTGAAGTCGTGGCGGCCAACATGGCCAACGCGGAGACCACGCGGACCGAGAACGGCACGCCCTACCAGCGACAGACCGTTCTTCTGCGCAACGCGGCAGGCGATGGCTTTGCAGGCACGATGCATGGTCTCGGTGTGGGCTTTGGTACACCTGCCCCGGCCGGCGGCGTGGAGGTGTCTGACGTGGTCACGAGTGACGCGCCGGCACTGCGCCGGTACGATCCCCAACATCCCGATGCCGACACGAATGGTTATGTTTCCTATCCGGATATCAATCCGTTGACCGAGATGGTCGACCTGATGGGCGCCAGCCGGTCGTACGGGCTGAACGCGAGCGCCGTGCAGGCGGAGAAGGGCATGCTGACCGCATCGCTGGACATTCTGAAGTAACCGAAGTTCTAACGTACGAAGGGGATTTCCAATGCTGCCTGTTCAACTTGCTTCCACGATCCGCGAGACCTTGCTGCAGCCACGCATCGTAGACGCGAACCAGCCCGTCGGGGCCGCGCCCGGTGACAACGTGTTTAGCGGCATGCTGCGCGCGGCACAGCAGAGCCTGCATGCGGTGGATACGTCTGCGCAGACGGCGGTCAACGGTCTGCTGAGCGGGCAGGGTGTGGATGTCCACGATGCCATGATCGCAACGCAGCGAGCCGACCTGAGTTTCGAACTTGCTCTGCAGGTCCGTAACAAGGCCGTCGCGGCCTATCAGCAGATGCTTGGAATGCAGTTTTAGGTCGCCATGAGCACAGCCCTGATCGAACCCGTAGATGGAAGCGTCAGGTCGCGCAGCAGTGCGGCGATCTCCGCGGCACAACAGCGATGGAGTGCCTTTTCAGCTCCACAGCGCCGTCTGCTGCTGTTGTGCGGGGCGGCTTTGCTGGCCCTTTCAACACTCTCCGTCTGGTGGAGCGCGCGCACAGACTGGCGAACACTCTTCAGCGGTCTGGACGGCCGGGATGCCGCGACGATGGAGCAGCAGTTGACGGCCGCCGGCATCACCTACCAGACCACGCCTGACGGCACGGTGCTGCAGGTGCCTGCGGAGCAGATTGATAAGGCGCGCGTCGCCATCTCCGTGGCGGGTATGCCGCAGTCAGGTCGGCTGGGGTTTGAGCTGTTCGACAAGCCTAACTGGATCGGCAGCGAATTCGATGAGAAGGTCAACTACCAGCGGGCTCTTGAAGGCGAGTTGGAACACACCATCGGCAGCCTGGAGGCGGTGCGGTCTGCGCGCGTCCACATCGTGCTGCCGAAGCAGGGAGCCTTTGCTTCAGAGGACCAGCCCGCAAAGGCATCGGCAGTTCTGAAGCTGCGCCGTAGCAATCTGCCGCGGGAACAGACCGACGCGATACGCAATCTGCTTGCAGGTTCGGTCGAAGGCCTCCGTCCGGAGGCGGTGACCCTGGTGGATGCCGATGGTCGCACCGATCTTTCGGCAAACAATCGCACGGGCGAAGAACGTGAGCGTGAGCTTGCCCTGCAAAGCAAGCTGATCCAGGTGCTGGAGCCACTGGCGGGCAGCGGCAATGTGCATGCCACGGTGAGCATCAGCTACCTCGGCGGAACGGAAGAGCATACCGACGAGATCTACGATCCGAAGAGCGCTACGCCTGTCAGTACCCAGCGCAACGAGCAGACTTCCCAGATGACGCGGCCGGGTGGCGCGGCGGGAGCTTCCGCCAACACCCCCGCCGCACAGCCCGCTCCGGCACCTGCAACACCCGTCGGCGCCGCGGGCACGGCAGTCGCCACGACGCAGACCGGGGTCACCGGCGCCGGACAGGCGCAGACCTCGCACGAGGAGAGCAGCAGTTTCGCGGTCAGCCGTCATGTGACGCATACGGAAGAGAGGGCCGGACGTGTTCGCCGGCTGACCGCCGCGATCGTCGTCAATGACCGCGCTATCGAGCAGATGAGCGGCAAATCGATGCACACGGCATGGCAGCATCGTTCGCCTGACGAGATGAAACGCCTTCAGCAACTGGCGCAGGCGGCAGTAGGCTTCGATGAGGATCGCGGTGATCAGCTGGTGCTTGAAAACGTGGCCTTCTCCGGCAACACCGATCCTGCGGCCGTGAGTTCGATAACCCGCCTGGCGGAAAGTGCGCAGGATCTGCTGCGCGCGCAGCCGGCGTTGCCGCGCATGTTCGCATCCGGCCTGGGCATTCTGCTGCTTGGCCTGCTGGTGCTCCGGCCCCTGACACGGCAGACCCAGCAACTGCTCACCATGCCTGCCATGCCACGGTTGCTGCCGGCGGAAGCTGCCGTGGCAACAGCGGTCGCACCGGCCCAGGCAAGCGTAGGCAGCGGCTCAAGTGCCATGACGCAGCAGATCTTCGATCGGGTCACGGAGCAGATCAAAGCCGAACCCCAGTCCAGCACGCGCGTTATGGGTTCGTGGATCGGCGCGACCGCTGAGGAGAACGAGTAATGGGATCGCTCGCAACGACAACACAACCCGGGATGACAACACCTTCAGGCCTGCCCCCGTTGCCCGGCTTGAACATCGCACCGCTGCGCAAAGCAGCCATCCTGATCATGACGCTTGGGGAAGATGCGTCGAAGACGCTGCTCCGCGGTTTGAGCGAGCATGAAATTCAGCGCTTGACCGATGAGCTTTCGCGGGTGGGGGAAATCGCACCGGATGAGCAGACGCAGGTGCTGCTCGAGTTCTACGGCCTGCTGGAAACGCAGCAGTACATCCTCCGCGGAGGACCGGAGTATGCCAAGAATCTACTGACTGGAACCTTTGGCAAGCTGCGCGCCGAAGAATTGCTGCGCGACGTCAACCGCATGGGCGACAGGCAGGTCGGCGACCTGGCCGCACTGCAAAGGATGGATCCGGCGCAGCTGAGTAAGTTCCTTGAAGGCGAGCAGGCACAGACGGTGGCGCTGGTGCTCGCACATCTCAACCCCAAACGGGGCTCGGCCGTCCTGATGGCTCTGCCCGAGGAACTGCGGGTCGGGGCCGTGCGGCGGCTTGCCGAGATGAGACAGTTCTCGCCAGAGATGGCACAGCGCGTGGCCATGATCCTGTACAAACGCATCCACGCCCTTGGGTCGAATGGAAGGCAGACCTACGCCGGCTTCAAGGCCGTCGCCGACATTCTGAACCGCATGGAAACGAACGTCGGCCGCAGCATCCTTGAGAGCATCGAGCAACAGGAGCCGAATCTCGCCATCGGCATCCGCAACCTGATGTTTACCTTTGAAGACCTGCTGACCGTACCTCCCGCCAGCATTCGCGAACTCGTGGGAGCGGCCGATAAACAGACACTCGCGATGGCGCTGAAGAATGCCGATGACAGTCTCAGGGCTCATCTCTTTGCTGCCATGAGCTCACGTGCGTCGGAGATGATGCAGGACGATATGGAAACCCTCGGCCCGGTTCGCGGCAGGGATGTATCCGCCGCCCAGCAGGAGATGTTGAGCCTGGCACGCAAGCTGGAGAGTGAAGGCAAGATGATTCTGAAGATGGAGACAGAAAACGATGTCGCAAGCTGACCCCGTACACGCGCTGGTGGTAAGAAAAGCGGATCGCACCACCGGTCCGCTGGTCTTCAGGAGCCTTGAAAGCAGCGGTGCCCCGGTTGTTGCGCCGGCCGAGGTGGAGCAGGCCGTCCCGCAACCCAAGGAGTTGCCGATCGACATGGAGGCATGCCTGCGCGCGGCACATGAGCAGGGCCGGCGCGAAGCCATGGCCGACGCACAGACCGAGATGCAGCAGGTCATCCAGATCGAGCGGCGATCCGTCACGCGATTTGTGCAGCAGTTCGAGGAAGAAAAGCAGCGCTACTTCTCAGATGTAGAGGGCGAGGTGGTGAAGCTCTCCCTGGCCATTGCAGAGCGGGTCCTTCGGCGCGAGTCGGAGATGGATCCCACCCTGCTGGCCGGCGCCGCGCGCGTCGCCCTGGAGCAGGTGGCGGATTCGAGCGACGCGGTGCTGCGCGTCCCGCCAGACGAGGTCGATGGATGGAACGAGACCTTCAGCCCCGCCGCAAAAGGCATGGTGATTGAAGGCGACGAGGAGATGCGGAGCGGCGAGTGCGTTCTGAAGACGCGCAGCGGCAGCGTGCAGCTTGGTATGCGCGCGCAACTCGGCGAGATTGAGCGCGGCTTCTTCGATGTGCTGGGCCGCCGTCCGGCTGTTGCGGTCGCCACCTGCTAAGGGACCACTGCCATGCGGCTTGAAAGTTATTTCCAACAACTGCGATCCTCACCGCCGGTCCGCCTTTACGGCGAGGTGGTGGAGGCGAACAGCCACTACGTGCAGTCCATTGGACCACCGTGTTCGGTGGGGGATTGCTGCGAGATCGTGGGCAGCGACGGCACCCGGCACAACGCGGAGGTGATCGGGTTCCGCGGTCACAACGTGCTTGCCATGCCGCTCTCGTCCGGTGCTGGCATCCGCTTTGGCGATCGCATGCTGGGCCACGGACGACGCGCCGAACTCGCCGTCGGACCGTCCATGCTGGGCCGCGTTCTGAACGCAAACGGCGAGCCGATCGACGGTCTGCCCCCCATCCTCAGCGAGACGGTGCTGCCTTTGGACCGGAACGCGCCGGGGCCGCTCGAACGTGTTCGCATGAACCAGCCGCTGGGCTGTGGCGTACGTGCCATTGATGCCATGCTGACCGTTGCGCGAGGCCAGCGGATGGGCATCTTTGGCGGTTCGGGCGTGGGTAAAAGCACACTGCTGGGCATGATGACGCGCAATACCGCGGCCGACCTTACGGTCGTGGGCCTGGTCGGGGAACGTGGCCGGGAAGTCGGCGAGTTCCTCGAAGATTCTCTAGGCGAGGAAGGTCGTAAGCGGTCGGTCGTGATCGTCTCCACGTCCGACGAGTCGCCCCTGCTGCGGCTGCGCGCGGCACTTGCCGCGACGGCAACGGCAGAGTATTTTGCGGCGCGCGGCAAGCATGTCCTGCTCATCCTAGATTCACTCACGCGCTATGCAATGGCTGCGCGCGAGATCGGTCTGGCTGCCGGTGAGCCACCCTCCACGAAAGGGTACCCGCCGTCTGTTTTCGCGAAGATGGCGCGGCTTCTGGAGCGTGCGGGCAACTACGCGAACGGCAGCATCACCGCCTTTTACACTGTGCTGATGGAAGGCGATGACGAGCAGGATCCCATTGTCGACAGCGCTCGATCCATCCTTGACGGACATATCATTCTTTCGCGTGATCTGGCGGACGGCGGCATGTATCCGCCCATCGACATACTCCATTCGCTGAGCCGGCTGATGCCTGCCCTGGTCAGCGAGCAGCACGGGTCGCGGGCACGCAGTGTGCGACGCATGATGGGCGCCTATGCACGGGGTGAAGACCTGCTGCGCGTGGGCGCGTACCGTGTCGGATCCGATCCCGAGCTGGACCTGGCCATTGCGATGCGGCCGCACATTCGCAAGCTTTTGGAGCAGGGCATGCTGGAGCGGCCAAGCTTCGCAGATGCCTTGCAGTCGCTGGCGGAGCTGCCGGGCCTGCCATGACGGCGCGTGGCCAGCGGCTGCGACGGATCCTTCACCTGCGGGTGCAGATGCACGATGCCGCAGCGCTGGATCTGCGAGTCGCGAACGGCACACTGCAAGCGGCGGAAGCAGACCTTCGACAGGTCAACCTGGCGGCGCAAGGATCGCGTGACCGGCTGCGTGAGACCCAGTCAGAACGTGCGACCGATGACTGGCTGATGTCGTGCGCAGATGCCGAGTTCTACAAGCTGAGTGCTGCCGCGCACGCGAAGCGCATTGCAGAGGCTACTGTCGTCATGAATGCAGCGGCAGGGCGTGAGATGGATGCGCGACGCGAGCGCAGGCAGATGGAGGTAATCCTGGCTGCGGTGCGGCGCGAAGATAATGATGCCTCGGCGCGAGCGGAGCAGAAGCTTCTGGATGAAAGCTCGCGACACATCTTAGCGCTCTCTCATCCAACGTCGAAATCCCTCGCAAAGCCGATCTAAAAGTCCCCTAAGAAACTTTGGGCAACCGTGTGCACATGTCTCCAGCGTGAACGTCAGCGCACAGACCGTTGCAACCGACCCGCAGATCTTCCTGTCCGGTTCTCCTGCGACGACGCCTGCCGGGCAGGCAGCGGCCTCTGGCGATTTTGTCGCAGCCATGCTGGCGCAGACGCCGGATGCGCCCTGGGCGACACCGGGCGCGCCTGCGGAAGCGACGCCGGGCTCCCTGCCAAAGGCATCGCCGGGCTTGATGACATCGAACGCGATTCCGGCTTCGCCGCCGAACGCATTGTCGTGCTTGATCCCAACGAACGCGCTGCCTGGTTCTCTGCCGAGTTCGCTGTCAACCAGCGCGATCCTCGTTTCTCCGCCTGACTCGCTGCCGAGGTCCACGCCAAGCTCGACATCGGATGCGCTGCTGGAGTCGCTACCAAAGGCCACGCCAAATGCGCTGCTAACTGCAACTACAGCATCGCTGCCGAGCGAATCGCCAATGAACCCCACGTCGGATTCTCTGCCGAGCGCGTTGCCGGGTTCGTTGCCAACCACCCTGCCGGCTTCTCTGACGAGTGCGGTGCCGGAGTCGCTACCAAGGCCTTTAACGAGTTGGGTGCCGAACGCGATTTCAGCCGCTCTCCCAAGCGCAACGCCGGGTTCGCTGCCAACGGCCGCCTCTCGCTTACCCACGGGGATCAGTGTCTTCCGTCCTCCAACTGTTCCCGCTGGGAGTTCGCGAACGGTTGTCAACGGGTCCCCGGTGGACACTTTCCAAGGACTTCCGCTCGATCCCGGAGCAGCCGCCGCCGCGCCGGGCAGTCGCACATCGGCAACGGGAACCCCGGCTGCGGCGTCAGGTGCTCTTTCAGGTGCAATCGCGCCTGCCGTGACCGCATCTAGCGGTGACGAGACTAAAAGTGCCATTCTCTCTGCTCCTGCAATCGACGCGGCAAAGGCGGATGCGCCGGATGTGAGCCTGCCGGGCGAACCAGCACGGTCGACCAAGTCTGCAGCGAGCGGCACGCACCAGCCACTGCGAACCGATAGTGCGCACGCGCGTGGCAAATCGGCAGGGACGCCGGACACAGCCGTCACACCTTCCATCTCTGCCGTTTCGGCTGCAATCCTGACAGCACCCCTAATCGCGCTGCCAGCGCATGCACTGGCAGCGCAGGCAGCAGCAGTTCCGCAGAATGCGCCCGCTTCGATACTTGACGCCTCACCGACACCTTCCGCCACAAAGCCTCAAAGCCCAGCTAACAATCCCGGCATCGCAGGCAGCAATGCGACGATCCAGCCGGGAGCCAACACCGCCGCGGTACAGGTCGCAAGTGCGGGGAACCCGCTGCAAAGCGCGCCAAAGACAGCGGACGCGCCAGCACCGGCGCTCACGATTGCCGCTCGGCCGCACAGCGTCAGCACGCATGCCCAGAGCGCCGACCAAGACGAAGAGACCCTCGAAGCGACACCGGACAGCGACAGCCCTGCGCAGCCGACATTCAGTTCGCTCCCGGCATGGACGCATCTCGGCCTGCAGGCGCCGCGTCCGGATGGTGTTTCTTTTGTGCCCTCTCTTACAGGCGACGTAACGCTCCGTCACGCTACGGGATCGACTGCAGCCGATCAGCTGTCCACGATTGCCGTAAGCAGCAGCACGGGCATCGCCACGCCACCGCAGCAGCACGTTGCGGCACCGGCGCAGCGGCTCGAAGTCGCGGTGAACGATCCTGTACTGGGTCGCGTGGATGTGCGCGCCGAGATGCGTGGCGGCGTACTGTACGCGTCCGTTGCGGGTGGGGAGAGCAGTGTGGCAAACGCCATGCCCGCGCTGCACCAGTTCCTGCAGGAGCACCAGGTCGCAGTGCACAGTCTCGACTTCTTCGGTGGCAGTAACAGCTTCCCGGGCAATAGCAGCGTGTCAGCCAACGCTGCAAGAACCGGTACCGGCGACACCGGCGGAGGAGCCGGGAGCGGGCAGGCGGGTGGATCGGGCAGCCAGCAGCCATCGCAGCACCAATCTCAGGCGCAATCGCAGGACGTGCAGACTTCTACACCGCGCCCGCGGTATGGGGTCGGGGACTACGCCATGGATGCTATCCGGCAGGCTGCAGCTCCGGTCAGCGTGCCCGCCAACGGCGTTTCGTCTTCAGGCACCGTAAGCATTCATATCTAACGCCAACTTTTTCATAGAGGAGTCATCCATGAACGCGCTCTCCATCAATAACAACGCGACCGCTGCGAATCTTCAGCAAGCCTACGCTGCCACAACCACACCGCCCGCCACAAAAACCGGCAGCAGCACAGTGGACGGTACGACCATCACGTCGTCGGACTTTCTAGTGCTGCTCGTCGCGCAGCTGAAGAACCAGGATCCTACCCAGCCCACCGATCCGACCGCGTATGTGCAGCAACTGGTCGGCGTCAACAGCCTGGAGCAACTGATCGATCTGAACAAGCAGATTACGTCGCTTGGCGGCACCACGACGACGCCCACCACGACGACGACACCCGCAGCATAATCGCAGCCCTGCAACCTCCTCATCCGCGAACCACAAAGCTTCTGAAAGGAACACCAAACCGCTATGCCTTCCTTCTCGATACCACTGACCGGCCTCCAGGCCGACTCCGTCGCCCTCAGCACGATTGGCAACAATCTTGCAAATCTCAACACCACTGCATTCAAGGACCAGACCGTTAACTTCGCCGATATCTACTACCAGAGCATCGGTTCGTCTGGTTCGAATGCACCGCTGCAGGTGGGTACCGGAACGCGTGTTTCCTCAATCGAGACCAACTTCTCGGCGGGCGCCCTTGCTCCTTCGGGCAGTTCGACCGACATGGCGATCAGCGGCAACGGTTTCTTCGTCGTGAAACAGGGGAACACGCAGCAGCTGACGCGCGCGGGTGACTTTCAACTCAGTTCCAGCGGAGACCTGATCACCGCCGACGGCAATGGTGTCCAGGGCTACCCGGCAGTGAACGGCGTGGTCGACCTTAACATGCCTCTGCAGACCATGAACCTGCCCACGGCGAAGACGCAGGTCGCACACGCCACGACGGAGTTCGCCTTCACCACCAGCCTGAACTCGGCGGCTGCCCTGGGGTCGTCATTCACCTCTTCCACCAGCATCTACGACTCCCTGGGCCAGTCGCACCTCGTCAGCGCGTCCTTCACAAAGACGGGCGCCAACCAATGGGGCTACAGTCTGGATCTGCCGGCTGGCGATGCGGCAAGCAGCAGCGGCAACACGGGCACGCTCACCTTCAACCCGAATGGGACGCTGGCTTCGCCTACGGCAGACGTCACCGGCATCACCTTCGCCGGCATGGCGGACAGTTCGAGTGACATCAACACGACCTGGAGCCTGTACGACTCCGGTGGCAACAGCCTGGTAACGGAGGGCGCGCTCGCGTCCACGACAAATGCCAACTCTCAGAACGGCTATGCGAGCGGCACCTACAAAAGCTTCGCCGTGGATGCCGCCGGCGTGCTGACGGCGACTTACACGAATGGCGGCACGGAAGTGATGGGCCAGCTTGCGGTCGCCACCGTGTCCAACCCTGGAGCGCTGACCCGCGCGGGTAATAACTTGTACTCCGTGGACTCGGCTTCCGGACCGCTGCAGGCTGGCGTTGCAAACTCTGGCGGACGTGGCAGCCTCGCGGACAACACGCTCGAGGGGTCGAACGTGGACATCTCGACGGAGTTCGCCAACTTGATTGTCGCGCAGCGTTCCTTCGAGGCGAATGCAAAGACGGTCACTACCTTCGACACCATCATGCAGGACACGATCAACCTCATCCGCTAAGACGAGCACGTCTTCGAAGCGCAGGTGAATAGCTTACAGGGGGTTGCATTAGCGGACGCTAATGCAACCCTTGCTCGTTCTGGCAACCTACATGCACTCCTCATGGCATGACCACTCCAGCAACCCCCGCGACGCAGGCCGGTGTGCCACCTGCAAAGGTCGCGCTCACCTCCATACTGCTTCCAGTTCTGCTTTCGACCACCCTTGCCCTGGGTGCGGTTGCAGGCGGTGTGTTCTGGCTCCTAAAGTCCGGCAGGATGGGCGGTCCGGCGGGCGCGGGACCAACCGCGGCCACGGAGATCGTTGTCCCTCCGCCACCCTCGCATGTGCTTGCGCTTGAGCCGATGATCGTGAACCTCTCCGATGCCGGTGGCCGCAGCTATCTTCGCGCGGCCGTCAGCCTGCGCCTCCGCGATGAAGAGAAGACCGGCAAGAAGGAAGAGGCACCGAAGGATCCCAAAGCCGTCGACGGTGTTGCCACCGCACTGCGCGACACCACCCTGACGGTTCTGAGCGGTGAGAACGCAGACAAACTACTGGCGCCGGACGGGCGCGAGTCGCTCAAGAAGCTGCTCAGCGAGCAGTACAAGGCGCACAATCCGGACGCCCATGTGCTTGACGTTTATTTCACGGAGTTCCTGGTGCAACGGGCATGAGCGAACCGAATCTGGCTGTATCGAACACCAGCAGGGAACCGGCACTGCTGCCGGTTCAGGCATCGTGGCTGGCAGCCCGTGCTGTGCCCTTTCGGATGGCCATTTCGGTGCCGCTGGCAGGCATGAAGCTGCGCGATCTGCATGAGTTGCACTGCGGTTCGCTGCTGCTCACATCGGTGTCCTCATCGGACGACGTGTCCGTGCACGTGGGTGCAGCGATGCTGGGCTGGGCGGAGCTCGACAACGTCGACGGCAAGATGGCTGTGCGCCTGACCCGGCTGGTCTAGGACCAGTCATGAGAGAAGACATGGGCATTACTCTGGCGTGGACGAGCGCAAAAACACTGGCCGGCCACAGCTCCCTCGCCGAGCGCCTGATAGCACCGCTGCGTGCGCTGGTAAGCAGTGCCGCCAGACCGCAGACGCGGCTGCTGCGGCACGTGGAGACGCTCTCCCTTGGACAGAAGCGATCGCTGTACCTGGTGGAATGCGACGGCGAACGATTCCTGATCTCTGCCGGCAACGACAGCCTGAGCGCACCGGTCCCGATCCCGCAGAAGGCTGCCGGACGAAGTGGTGCGGCCGCGCAGGAGGATGGCTCATGAAGCAGATCCCGAGTCTTCTGCTGCTCCTAGCGATGGGTGCAGCGGCAGGCCTGTCCTGCAGAGCTCAATTGCTGCCGGTCGAATCGCAACCGGTCCAGGCCGAGCCAGTCCAGTCGCAGCCGCTTTCATTGAGGCCCGTTCAAGCCGCGCCAAAGGCGGTCCCGGAGATTCAAGGCGGCGTTCAGCCGCCGGTGGGTCAGCGCAGATCCACAGCGCAGACAGCGCCCACAAAGGCCGCCGCACCCACACCTGCAGACGCGTCCGCTGGTGTCGCTACGCGCAGCATCGCAGAGGCACTTGCCACCGGCCAGAGTTCGCCGTGGGCCGTCGTCGTCGGTCTGACGCTGCTGACGCTGGTGCCTGCAATCCTGCTCGCGATGACGCCGCTGGTGCGGCTCCTCGTCGTCT
>CBAAAE010000030.1:0-21890 GCA_964658845.1 uncultured Novosphingobium sp.
GCTCTACGGCGACCAGGCCTATGGATCATCGCTGCCCTTCTACACCGCACGCAGACTGCCGTTGGTCGAGGGCCGCACCACCTCCATGTGGTTCGGATCCACGTTCAAGGACACTCCACCCATTTTCCTGACGAACGCGGACCTGCTGGCAGGTTGGGGCAACGGTCCGCGCAAGGTACTGTTTGTGCCGGAAGAAAAGCGAGATGTAGTAAACCGGCTGCTGGGTTCGCGGCAAGTCCTGCTTGCGCAGCTTTCGGGCAAAGCACTGATTACCGACCGCGCGCTTCTTCGTTAGGTTGCAAGCACTTGCGCGCGCGATATCTGATGCCATACACATGATGATGGAAATGCCGACTCTCTCTGTCCAGACCGAGAAAGCACCCAAGACACCTGCATTGCCGCGAGACACCGTGCGGCGATGCCAGCGATCCGTCTGCGTGCTTGTGCTGGTGTGGTGCGTGCTGCACCTGGGCTGCCTGTTCTCGCCGGGCCTGCTGGACGACGTGGACTCCGTCTACATCGAATCCGCACGCGAGATGCTGCAGCGCCACGACTACGTAACGCCGTATGTCGATGGCGTCCGCTTCTTCGACAAGCCGCCCCTGATGTACTGGATGGCCGCGGGCGGCATGAAGGTTTTCGGCACTTACGATTGGGCGGCTCGCCTGCCGCTTTCGCTCTGCGTGCTGGCACTTTTTCTTGCGGTGTACGCCTTGGGAACGCGACTGTTCAGCGAGCGCGGCGGCTTCTACGCGGCGCTGGTGCTGGCCACCAGCCTGGGGCCGTACCTGTTCACGCGCTTCTACATTCCGGACATTCTCAATGCGCTCTGGATGACGCTTGGCGTTCACCTGTTCCTGATCGCGCTGGACCGCGTGCGCACACACCGGTCTGTGCTCGGGCCGGCAGTCGGCTTTGCCGTCACCTTGGGGCTCAACCTGTTGACCAAGGGCCTGATCGGCATCGTCTTCCCGATGGGGTTCGTCGTGCTGTACGCCCTACTGACGAAACAGACGCGCAGCCTTCTGCGCATGCACCCGGTTACGAGCCTTGCAATCTTCAGCGCTGTAGCGCTGCCCTGGCACGTGCTTGCGGCGCTGCGGAACCCCGCGATTCCCATGCCGGCGGGAACAGGCCTGCCCGCGCGTGCCGGCTGGTTCTGGTTCTACATCGTCAACGAGCACTTTCTACGCTTTCGCGGCCTGCGCATCCCGCACGACTATGGACAGGTGCCCCTGCCCCTGTTCTGGCTGATGTTTTTTCTCTGGCTGACGCCTTGGTTTGCCTTTCTGCCGGCCGCATGGACGCAATATGCACGCGTGTGGCGCAACCGGTCGCTGGAGACTTCGCGCCGCAAACAGGCTGCCCTGACCGTGCTGCTGTGGAGCGGCATGGTGCTGGGTTTCTTCACGCTGTCGTCGCGGCAGGAGTACTACTCACTGCCTGCGCTGCCGGCGCTGGCCCTGATGGCGGGCGGTGTGATGGCCGGGGCTGAGTACCGCGACGTGCCCCTGCGCCGCGGCATTAGGTTCGCCAGTACATGGTTTCTGCTCCCCGTGGGAGTGCTGATTGCGAGCGTGTGCGGCACCCTGGCGGCCATCTCGCCCTCGGTTCCCGCGGGCACGGATATCTCCCAGTTGCTGACCAGCAATCCAGACCAATACAACCTGGCGCTCGGCCACCTGCATGACCTGACGACGGGCGTGATGGGCTACTTCCGCGGTCCATTGATCGGCATGGCCATTTCCATGCTGGGCGTTGGACCCGTCGCATGGACTCTGCGCCGGCGGCTTCGCGGCCGCATCGCCAACCACGAGCGTGCGGCGAACGCCGTTCTGGCCGTAAGCATGTGCGGCGTGCTGCTGTGCGTGCACGCGGGCCTGGTGCGCTTCTACCCCATCATCGGATCGAAGGGCCTCGCGATGAACCTCGCGGCTGTCGTTCAGCCCGGGGACGCGGTCATGCTGGACGGCGAACTGACCAGCGGATCGACGCTGCTGTTCTACACGCGGCACCCGCTGCTGCTGGTTAACGGCAGGGTGAACGGACCGTGGTTCGGCTCCTTCTGGCCGGATGCCCCGAATGTTTTCGCCGATGAGGCGAGCCTGCACCGCACCTGGTCCGGATCGCAGCGCGTCTACCTGCTGACCTACGAGCGGTCGCGTATCGACGATCTGCAACGCGTCGCACCAGTGCGCATCTTTGCGGCGTCGGGCGGCAAGATGATCCTTACCAATCGGTAGCCGAATGGCTCGTCATCGATCCGGGTCGGCCTGCAGCCTGCCATCGGCCATGATGCGGAAACGCGTGCCGTGGTATCGAGTGTCTGCGGGCAGATAGCTGCAGCACCACACCAGGAATCCGAGCAGGTCACGCAACGGATAGATCGCGGTGTAGAAGGCCAGACGATCTTCGCCCAGCGCCCGCAGCATGACAAATGCCTGCAGCAGTCGATTGCCAGTCGCGATGAGCAAGAAGACGACCGCTGCCAGCCAGGCGCCCCGCACCGCCTCAACGGCAAAGCCCAGCAGGCCGAACGGCATGGCGAAGGTTAACCCGGTACCAAGATGTCCCCATGGCCGCGATCGACGGGTGCTCTGCATCCATCGCAACTGGTCGCGGAAGGACCGGGCTGCTCCCTGGTCCGCGACCATGATCTGGATGACGTGCGTCGACATCTCCACACCGCGTCCCGCAGCCGCCAGGCGGTTCCCGAGCACAAAATCCTCAGCCCAGTGGTCGCCCAGATCGGCGTAGCCGCCGGCATCGGCGAAGGCGCTCCTGTGCAGGACCATTGTGACGCCGAGCGCAAAATCCGTCCCGCTGAGCATGTCGGCAACCAGCACGCCGGAACCCATCTCCACACTCTTCCCGACGGCATCAAGATGCGTAAACAGTCCGCCACCGTCGACATGACCCAGGTACAGGCAAGAGGCAAGGTCGACAGGCCGTCCCCCAACTGTGTGACCGGGCGCCAGGCTCTGAGCCAGACGCAGCAGGCAGTCCGGCCGCACACGTGCATCCGCATCGCTGGTGACCAAGTGCGGGTACGCCGCCGCCTCGCTCATGACGGCGAGGGAATACATCTTCGGATTGGGATATAGCGGCTCGCCGCACGCGATGAAGCGCACTGCCTGCTGCGGGTAGCGGGATGCCACATCTCGCGCGACTGCAAGGCCGGCGTCGTTCTCGTGGCGAGCGCAGAACAGGATCTCGTACGGTGCCGGATACACCTGGGTGAAGAAGCTTTCGATGCTGCGTTCGAGCCCTGGCTCTGCGCCGTGGAGCGGCTTCAGGACGCTGACCGGCGGCGTAAACGTGGGGAGTGCCCGATCAGCGATCTGCTTGCGTCTCGCGAACCGCAGGGCTGCCACAACGACCAGCCCGCAGAAGATAGCAGCCGTAACAGAACCCACAAGTGCAATCCAGAACAGGACCTGCAGGATCACAGCAGGCGGCATCAGCGCTTCTTCACCGGCTTGCCGACCACGACGGTGCGGCGCATCGGCACCAGGCCGGCCTCGGAGCGCGGCGGCTGCTGCATGCGGCTCAGCATCTCGTTCCTTACGTAGCTTACAAAGTTCTGCATGTCGGCGTTCATCTGCTCCATGCGTTCCCGCATCTGCAGGATGATGGCGATACCCGCAATGTTGACGCCGAGGTCGCGCGCAAGGTTCAGGATGAACTCAAGCCGTTCCAGGTCTTCGTCGGTGTACAGGCGGGTATTGCCGTCGGAACGCGACGGGCGCAACAATCCTTCGCGCTCATACAGCCGCAGGGTTTGCGGGTGGATGGCGTACATCTCTGCCACGGCAGAGATCATGTAGGCACCCTTGGATCGTCGCTTCGTAGCCATCGCGCTGCCTTCTATCTTACTGGCTTCAGAGGGCTGTGTCGGCGTCGCCGGTAGCATGTCCAACGCGAAGGCTGCGCCCTCCCTTTTTGAAGGTTTGAACATACAGCGGGATGGCAGACACCCAGGCGGCGAACGCGGCGCGTCAGACAAAGGATGGTTGGCAGAGTTCTGGAGTTCGGCAGCAAGGCAACATGGCGGTACGCACAGCGTAAGCTGCGCGCACATAAGACGGAGAGCACCATCGCGCTCGGCCTGCTGGGTGCGGCGATTACGGCAAACACCGTCTACAGGGCGCGGCAGCGGCAAACCGCGATGCGCGGCAAGATCGTCGTCGTGGTGGGCGGCAGCCGCGGGCTGGGGCTTGAGATTGCACGACAGTTCTGGCTGGGCGGCGCTCACCTGGTGCTCGCGGCAAGGCATGAGGACGAACTGCGTGAGGCGCTTGGCAGGCTGCACCAGGAGGGTGCGATTCCGAACGGAACCACCGCGCACACTGTGGTCGCTGACATCAGCAAGCCGGAAGATTGCGAACGCATCATCGCAAGCGCAACCGAGCGCTACGGACGCGTCGATGTGTTGGTGAACTGCGCCGCCGTGATGCAGGTCGCGCCTATGGCAGACCAGACACGCGAAGCCTTTGACCAGGCCATGGCCATCAACTTCTTTGGAGCGCTGCACACCATCCAGGCCGTGCTGCCGCAGATGCTGGCGCGCGGCTCCGGCCACATCGTGAACATCGCGTCGATCGGCGGCAAAATCGCCGTTCCGCACATGCTGCCCTATGTCGCAAGCAAATTCGCGCTGGTCGGATTCAGCGAAGGTCTGCACGCGGAGTTGCGCCACCAGGGCGTCCGGGTCACGACCGTCTGCCCGGGCCTTATGCGGACAGGAGCGCACGTGCAGGTGCAGTTCGCCGGCGACGCGGAAAAGGAATATCGCTGGTTCGCCTTTGGCGCTACCGTTCCCGGCGTCTCTATCTCGTCACGTGCAGCGGCTCGCAAAATCTTCGCAGCGACCGTGGCAGGCAAGGCGGAGATCACGATCACACCACAAGCCTGGCTTGGAGCGCGCGCTATGGGTATGGCACCAAACGCCTCGCAGGTACTCGCCGCCGCAATCAACAAGCTGGTACTGCCCGAAGCAAATGGAAACGAACAGACCGTCAGCGGTGCGGAGCTTGCAGGGAGACATCCTGGCGCGCTGGACGGCTGGAGTGAGCACCTGCAGCGCGAGAACAATCAGCGTTAAGCCCTGTATTCCTTGTGCGGGCAAACCCCGCAGCGAAGCGGAGGAACCCGCATGTGTGATGGCCGTTGCGTCCAGAACAATCCGGCGTAGTTCTTCAGAGGTATTCGGCATCAGCTTCGCGTCGACCGCAATCTTTGTACCGCATGACGAACTCTGCACCGCGCAGGCGGATGTAAGACTTACTACTCCGGCCGCACATTGCGATAAAGGGTATATTGGCCGATTTCGTCGACGGGTTTCCAGCGCTCTCGCAGATTTGCTGAGAACAGCAGGCCCATGATAAACGGCTTTTTCGATGGGTAAGTCAGCATAGAACCGATGATCTTATTCTGGAAGTCCTGGCGCTCAGACACACTCAACCCCTGGCGGCTCGGCAACAAGGCCCAGTGAGCCTGGTTCAACGCATCGACTTTACGCTGTTCCCCCTTTACATCCAGCACGGCTACCGTGAAGTAGTAAAAGTCTGGCCGATAAAGCCGGTGCTGCTTAAGCAGGTTCTCGGTTTGCAGGCTGATCTCGAGGGGCGTCGCCACGGTTTCACCCTTGACGATCGTTTCCAGTTTGGCGATGTCAAATGGCTCGATCTGAAACGCGTAAAACTTGGAAAGGTCCCTGGCGATCCGATCTACTTTGAGGATCGTTCGTACCGGATAAGAAGATTGGTGCGTGTAGATATCCTGACGAACGACCCAATGAAATTCAGGCACGAGGACCCTGTATATCAGGAGCTGACCAAATACGAGCGTCCCTGCGAACAAACAACCCCAGGTCCTCTGCTGCCAACTCGGGGCCAGCGAGATAGCTGTCATCGACAACAGGAAAATACCAATGCCGTTGAAAAACACATGAACGGGATCAGCTCGCCCGAGAGCGACCGGTAGAAGCGCCATGGAAAGTACAAAGCAGGAGCTCAAGAGTGCTGCATCCTGCTCGCCATTCCTGAGGCGAGCCGCAAGCATCCGGGGGACAAGCCACACCGTTCCCAGCAGAAAAAGGAGCATGTACGGCAGCGGTTCCACGATGAAGTTGTAAGCACCACCAGCGAACAGCGTGAGCATTCGCAGGTAAGGTGTTCCTACGATGAAAAGGAATACTCCTGCTCCGATAGGGATCAAGAGCACAACACCGAGCCAACGCCAATTTACTCGGAATGCCTGGAACAGACCGAAGAAGACCGCAGCCGCGGCAAACGCAAATCCCATCTCGGGTGAGGTAGTAAGCGTCAGTATCTGGCCGGAGACAAGCAGCAGGGCGGTGCGCCATGCTCTGCGCTGTCGAATACTGAAGATGAGAATGGCCAGGGGCAGCGTAAAACGCAGCAGTGTGTAGTTTGGGCCCTGCATCGGCAGCAGCGTGAAGATCGCAAAACACCACAGCGCGAAGGCTTTCCAGCGCCTGCTCATGGGGAAGGAGTTGACCAGATACCCAAGCAGAAAGATACCGATGACGTGGTGCAGCACCATCACGATGAAGAAGGATTGCTTAATCGATAGAACGCCGCGGAAGAGCGCATGGAGCAGGATCGGCGGATAAAACAACAACGGACCATACGGGAATTCAATTTGCGAGTAAAGCTGCCGATGATAGACAAAATGACTGGTCATCTGGTTGATGAAATAGTCGACATCCCCGGGAAATCGACGAGGGGATGACGCAACCAATGTTCCGAGGCAGATTTCACATACGCCTACGAACAAGGCTGCCGCAGTTACGGCTCGCCATGTAAGCGGCCGCGAGTCCGGCTCGACATACGCCCTGGATGGCATGAGCTGTGGCTTCCAGAGATAGAGAAGGAAGACCCCTGCAGCGCACGTTGCAGCGGCCACGGCTGAAATTTTGTTATTGAAACCGGCATCGTTTGAGACAGAGACGACCGTACCCGATGCTGGCGGAAAAAAGAAAGGCAGAACAAAGACGCCGAAGCAGGCCGTCAGGCCCACAGCCAGACACAAGATCCAGTAGCCTTTGGGTTTCGTCACCCTCACACTATAACCATCTGAAGATCAGGCTTCATGTCGTCAGGATGCCCCTTGTGCGTGGCCGGCCCGACCCCATCCATCCTTACGGCGCGACCAGCCAACGCCCGATTTCGAATTCCCGATCTGCTCAGTGTTATCGACATCAAGTCTCTTCGCGGATGGCACGACCGGGCCCGAGGAGGGAAATATACTGCCCAATCTGGTCGGACGTGAACCTGTGCATGTCTGAACCTGATTGCCACTCGCCGTACCACTCGATGAGAAGGTCGAGAGCCGACTCCAGTCCAAGCTGCGGAGTCCAACCGAGATCGGCACGTGCTCGGCTGGCGTCCAGTTTGAGAACGTTCGCCTCGTGGACGCTCGGTGCGGAATCGACGACCCAGGATGCTCCATCTCCCCACTTGTCTGCCATGTACCCTGCGATGAAAGAGACTGGGCGTGCATCTGCCTCCGTTGGCCCGAAGTTGTAGGCCGTTGCAAAGCGGGGATCCTGTGTGAGAAGTTGCTCCGCCAGGCGGATGTAGCCGTGTAGAGGCTCAAGAACGTGTTGCCAGGGACGGATGGTGTGAGGGCGGCGGATCAGGACGGGCTTTCCGGAGAGAAAGCCGCGAACGAGATCAGGAATCAAGCGGTCCGTCGACCAGTCGCCGCCGCCGATGACATTGCCCGCCCGAGCGGTTGCGATAGCAACGTGATGCCCGTCCGGAACACCCAGCTTGTCCACTGGAAAATAGGATTGACGGAACGCAGCACTGACGATTTCGGCGCACGCCTTGCTGCTGGAATAGGGATCATACCCGCCTAAGGGATCGGTCTCGCGGTAGGGCCAGACCCATTCCTTGTTCTCGTAGCATTTGTCCGTTGTCACCGAGACGACAGCTCGCACGCTGGGAGTGCGGCGGAGGCTATCCAGCAGGTGGGCCGTGCCCATGACGTTGGTTGCAAAGGTGCCGACAGGATCTTCGTAAGAGTAGCGAACCAGGGGCTGCGCAGCGAGGTGGAATACCACCTCAGGAGCGAAGTCGCGGACGGCCGCTTCGAGTTTCGCTTTGTCGCGGATGTCCCCCCGAAGATCTTCCATCACGGATCCCACATCCGCCACGTGGAAGAGGTTCGGCTCGGTACTGGGATCCAGTGCATAGCCTCGGAGATTTGCTCCAAGCTGTGCCAGCCAGAGCGACAACCAACCGCCTTTAAAGCCCGTGTGGCCGGTGATCAGGACACGTCGCCCGCTCCAGGAGAATGCAGCATTTTCCGGGGTGGACGGGTCGATCACCAGGTCTTCCATGGTGCCTTTCCGGTGCTCCATAGCTCCTCAAGCTGGTGCTTGTCGCGGAGAGTATCCATCGCCTGCCAAAAACCGCGATGCAGGAAGGCGTGGATCTCTCTTTTCTCGACGAGCGATTCTATCGGCTCGCGCTCAAACATCTGTGCGTCGTCCGTGATTTCATCCAGAACCTTCGGCGACAGAACGAAGAAACCGCCGTTGATCCAACCGCCCTCATCGCTGGGCTTTTCGTGGAAGGTGTAAATCTCGCCGTCGTTCATGCCCAGTGCTCCGAAGCGAGCCACCGGCTGAATGCTTGTGAGGGTTGCCTTTTTCCCATGAAGCTTGTGGAAGGCGATCAGTGCAGTGATATCGACGTCCGAAACGCCATCACCATAGGTCATACAGAAGGCTTCTTCGCCTTCAAGGTACTTGGCGACCCGTTTCAAGCGACCGCCTGTGCCGGAGGATAGCCCGGTGTCGACGAGCGTGACCTTCCAGGGCTCGGCAGTGGACCCATGTACCGTCATCTTGTTTTCGCTCATGTCGAAGGTCACGTCAGAGGTGTGGAGGAAGTAATTCGCGAAATACTCCTTGATGACATAGCCCTTGTAGCCACAGCAGATGACAAAATCGTTGATCCCATGAACGGAGTAGAGCTTGAGGATGTGCCAGAGGATGGGCAGGCCGCCTATCTCTACCATTGGCTTGGGACGTAAGGATGTCTCCTCGCTGATGCGGGTTCCAAGCCCACCGGCCAGGATCACGGCTTTCATTGAAGCTCCTCAAATGATTTTGAAGACAATCATATCCTGTGGACTATCTCCCCCAGCACTTCTTAACATTTCCCTTATTGGAGGGCGCAAGAAGGCTTTCTTCCGTGGGAGATCGCTGTGTATCCTACGAGAAATGACTGATAAGGCGATCTCTCTCCGGCAGCAGATTCTCGAGTTGACAGCGCAGTTCCACGCGGAGGCGTTCCCTCCGAAGGAGTTCATCCCGGGCGCCTCTGCCGTGCCGATTTCCGGTAAGGTCATTGGCCCGGAGGACATCTGCTCCGTTGTTGACTCCGCGCTTGACGGGTGGTTTACGACCGGTCGGTTTGCAAAGGATTTCGAGCGCAAGCTGGCACGGTTCTTTGGGGTTCGCTCGGCGTCCCTGGTGAACTCGGGATCTTCTGCGAACCTGGTTGCGCTGTCGGCACTCACTTCGCCGAAACTGGGCGACCGCCAGATCAAGCCGGGCGATGAGGTCATCACGGTTGCGGCAGGCTTCCCGACGACTGTCAATCCGATTTTTCAGAATCGCCTGGTACCAGTGTTCATCGATGTTATGCCTCCGACGTGGGAGATCGACGTCAGCCGTCTCGAAGAGGCCTACAGCCCGAAAACCAAGGCCGTGATGATCGCGCACACACTAGGGAATGTCTTCAACCTCGATGCGATTACCGCGTTCTGCAAGAAGTACAACCTCTGGCTGATCGAGGACACGTGCGATGCTGTCGGCTCTACCTACAAAGGTCAGAAGGTTGGAACCTTCGGCGACATCGCGACGGTAAGTTTCTATCCTGCGCACCACATCACGATGGGCGAAGGTGGTGCGGTGTTGACGAACAAGCCTGCTCTGCAGGTGTTGATCGACAGCTTCCGCGACTGGGGCCGTGACTGCTGGTGTGAGCCGGGCGTGGACAATACGTGCGGCAAGCGTTTTGACTGGGAACTTGGGACGCTGCCCTGCGGCTACGATCACAAGTACACCTACTCCCATGTCGGCTACAACCTGAAAGCAACCGATATGCAGGCGGCGCTGGGCGTGTCGCAGATTGAGAAGCTGCCTTACTTCATCGAACGGCGCAAGGAGAATTTCAACTATCTCAAGGCCGCTCTCAAGCCGCTGGAAGAGTTCCTCATGCTGCCGGTAGCCGGGGAACATGCTGACCCGAGCTGGTTCGGCTTTCCCATCGCGGTAAAAACCGACGCGCCCTTCACACGCGATCAGCTCACGCGCGCGCTTGATTCGAAGAAAGTCGGGACGCGACTCTTATTCGCGGGAAACCTGTTACGACAGCCGGCCTACGAGGGCATGGAGTATCGGGTGATCGGCGAACTGAAGCACACAGACTTCATCATGAATCAGGTGTTCTGGATCGGCGTGTTTCCCGGCCTCACCATGCCGATGCTCGACTTCGTCGTGGAGACCATGACTGACTTTGTGGCCACCGCAAAAAGCGGCCTGAACGTGCTGACGCACCAGGCTTAGCTCAGACTTCAGCGGTGTTCTTGGAACCCGTGCCATGCCGCCATGCGACGGATAGCATCCGCCAGACCGACTGATTGCCTCAGGCCCAGCAGACGCTGGGCCTTTTGCGTGGAGGGCACATAGCGAGCCGGAGGGGCACCGGGCAGCGGCTTTCCTGCAATGCTAACCGCGGTAGTTGGATCGAGCGTCGCGGCTACCGTACGCGCGAGGTCTCCGATGCTGATCGCATCTTCAGAACCCACGTTGAAGGCCTGCAGGTGCGGAGCGCGGAAAAGCATGTTCCACAGCCAGACCGCAAGATCGGCGGCGTACAGGTACGAGCGCATCGCAGACCCATCCCCGAGGATCGTGATGGGACGCCCGGCAAGGACATTGCCGATGAAGTTACCAATGGCAAAGTTTGCATCAAGCGGCAGGCATGGACCGGCGAAGGCGAAGCATCGCGCGATCTTGAACTCAATAGAGCTTTGCTTCGCGTACAGCGCGCACATCAGCTCCGACGATCGCTTCCCTTCGCCGTAGGCTGAGGCTGGATCGAGCGGATCTGGAGCGCCGGCATAGTCTTCGTGGATGTGGGTCAAGTCTGCAGGCTGACGACCGTACATGGCACCGGAACTGGTGAGCAGGAACTTGCGAGCGCCATGAGTCGCCGCAAAACGGAGAACATGGGCGGTGCCATCGTGGATCGCGTTGAGGCGCTCGAGTGGATCGCCGGCGGCCGTGATCGTGGCGACCTCAGTCGCAGCATGGATGACGTAGGCGAAGTCTCCACTTGGATGGGAGAAGCTCCGAACATCACCTTCCAGCAGCGTGATTCCAGTAGCCATCGCCAGATGAGGACAGCGCTGTGCGAACGCGTGGGGGTTCCTTGTAAGAATCGTCGCATGCGCGTTGAGCTGCAAGACGTGGTTCGCATGGAGGAAGCTCGCCAGGAGCCAGGCACCGATGAAGCCCGTGCCGCCCGTGATGAAGATATGCTGCCCACGCATCTCGTCCCACAACGACGAAGTTCCATCCAGGATGAAGTCGAGGTCGGCAGCGGGCAAGGGCTTTTGCGGGGGCGCTTCCATGGTGAATGGAGAGTCCTAGGTCCCTTCCATCTCGAGCGGTTTCGCATGGGGTTCCATGGAGCTCATACCTCGACCAAAGGCTAGCTTCGGATAGGCGTTCGCCATGGGGTCAATCATGACCTGCAGAAGGCTTGGAGCATCGGTGTCGGCGACAAACCAGTCGATCGCCCGCTGCACGTCTTCAGGCTCTGAGACGGTCTTCGCCTCTATGTTGTATGCACCTGCGATACGTGTGAAATCCGGAGCAGAATAGCCCCACATCGTGGATTGATAACGGGCCGCGAAGTAGCTCTCCTGGAACTGCCGGACCATGCCATGACACTCGTTGTTGATCACGACCATCTTGACCGGCAGGCCGAGATGAGCAACGGTCTGCAGCTCCTGAATATTACATTGGAAGCCACCATCCCCCGCGATCATCACTACCGGCTGTCCCTTCAGACAGACAGCCGCTCCGATTGCCGCGGGCAGCGCGAAGCCCATCGAGCCCATGCCACCTGACGTGAGAAAACGCTGCCGGTCAGAGAGCTCGAGCGACTGGGCAGACCACATCTGGTGCTGACCCACATCCACCACGTAAGCTCCTGCATCAGGGTAACTTTGCGAGAGCTGGTGCATGAAGGTGTTGGGATTGATGCCGGGTCCTACGAGTTCTGCAGTATCTGGCCATCGCGCTCGCAAAGCGGCGATGTGCTTTGACCACGGCTCGATGTGCTTTGCGATCTGCTGTCCCCGGTCCTGAAAGCTTCGAGCAAACGCTTCGAGGCCAGGCGTCAGGTCGGCTACCGTAGTCACACAACCGACAACACGGTTGTTCATTTCTCCGGCTTCAACGTCGATGTGAAAGATGGGTCGAGTACCCTTGAATCCTTCCACGTCAGAGCCCGTTTGACGCACATCGAGCCGGCTGCCAAGAACAATGAGACAGTCACAGTCATTGAGTGCAAGGTTGGCCCAGCGATTGCCGTAACTGCCGATCATGCCGACGTTCAGCGGATCGTCATAGGGCAGGATGTCGCAGGCCATCAGCGAGTGCACCACCGGTATACAGGCCACTCGAACAAAGTGCCGGAAGGCATCGAGGGCGAGAGCGGAGCGAACGCCACCACCCGCAAGGATGAGCGGCTTGTTTGACTGCAGAACAGCCTTCAGCGCATCGTCAGCGATGGAGGACCCGAATGCGGCATGCCCCGGCTGCGTGGCAGCCGGCCGGACTGCCGCCGTAACTTGATCTCGCTGAACGTCCATCGGAATGTCGATCAATACAGGCCCGCGGCGACCGCTGGTGGCTATCGAAAAAGCGTCGTCAAGAATCTGCGGCAGATCTTCCGCGTCGTTCACGCGAAAGACCTGCTTCGTGATGGGAGCGGCCATGGCCGCGATATCAGTCTCTTGAAAGCCGAGTTGGCGGACGGCGCGGTCGCCTCTTTGCTCGTGGCGATTTACCTGTCCCGTGATGAAGACGGCGGGGCTGGAGTCAAAGTGGCAACTGCCGATACCGGTCAGCAGATTGGTCGCGCCAGGGCCACTGGTCGCCATCGCCACTCCAGGTACATCGCCGGCAATTCGACCCGCTGCCTCCGCGGCAAAGGCAGCTCCCTGCTCGTGACGCATGCTGATGATGGGCGTCTTGCCGTGCACATGGATCGAATCCACCATGTGGGTGATCATGCCGCCGATCAGCTCGAAGACTGCAGGAACCCGCTTCACGGCGAGTGTCTGTGCGATGTAGTCAGACGCTTTCATATGCTCTCGGGTTTGTGGCTGAAGATGTGGACGGCAGCATCCCGCGGGGTTGCCGCCGGCTGGATCTGCGGTGTGGGGAAGTCGGGCAGATGCTCGAAGTTAATGCGCTCGCGCTCCACCGCGTAAGGCCGCTTTTGCACCTGCGTGTAGATCGCGCCCACGTACTCGCCCAAAATGCCCATAAAAACTAGCTGAATGGATGCGATGAAAAACAGGCCGATCAGCATGGGAGCAAGGCCAAAGGTGAACGTGCTCCAGAAGACCAGCTTAAGTACAAGATAAATGAGGCCTACGAAGAAGGAGAGCGCGGCACCCCCAAAGCCTGCAAACACAGCAAGTCGAAGCGGCACTCGCGAGTGGTTAATGATGCCCAGCATCCCGATGTCATACAAGGTGTACCAGTTGTTCTTGGTAACACCGAACTTACGCTTCGGCTGATCGTAATAGATCTTCTTATACGGGAGCCCGATCTCTGCAAGCATGCCGCGGAAATAGGGGTAAGGATCACCAAAGGCTCGCACGTACTCGATGACCTTCCGATCGTACAAACCGAATCCGGTAAAGTTTTGAAACGTCTCGATGCTGGAAAGGCGTTCGGCCAGCTTGTAATACTGCTTTCGCGCGAAAAAAACCAGCGAGTGTTCCTCGCTTGTGCGCTTGATGCCAAGAACCATGAAAGTACCACTCTCCCACTCTTCAATGAAGGTGGGGATGAGCGAGGTGGGGTCCTGCAGGTCAGCAACAATCAGGAGCACCGCGTCTCCACGGGCCTGGAGCAGGGCGTGCATTGGAGAACGGATGTGGCCGAAATTGCGCCCATTCAAAATTACTTTGACGTTCGAATCGACTGCTGCAAGACGTCGAAGAATGGGCACGGTCTCGTCGAGCGAGTAGTTGTCGATGAAGATATGTTCATACCGGTAGCCCCCGACCTCTGCCATGACGTTGCGGACCTGGCGATAGAGTTCTTCGACGTTTTCCTGCTCGTTGTAGCACGGGGTTACGACGCTGATCGTCTTCAAAATTTCCTCAGCTGAGTGAGAGTGGTGTCCGCATTGCAAATAGCGTCAGCATAGCTCTTTGGTACCCCTGGATTCTATCTGATGCGATGGCAGGAGCAGACTGGGACGGCTCGACTCGGTGAGAGCTCGCTTGCGTTGGTTTGCCACCCAGCTGACAGCAGGGCGCTGCAGCGACGCGTCTCACCGGGTACTCGAGCGCGAAAAGGAGTAGTTCTTATGAGCAAAGTAGGTGTAGATCGCCGTCAGAATCATCACGACCGCACCGGCGATATACCCTGCTGCGCTGCCGTGAAAGCGTGAAATGGACTGAAGCAGACGGGTGAGGAGCGGTAAAACGAATAGACCGGGGATCGTTGCGCTACCGTACACCACCAGGCACCGCAGCCACTCCTTCAACCAGTTCCCCTCTGTTCTAAAGACCAAGACCTTGTAGGTCAAGAACGAAAAGGTAACCCCAATCGGCGTGGCTGTGACTGACGCCAGGTCCACGGTGAACGGCAGGTACCGCGTAGGAAGGAAATGTCCGTACAGATAAACAAACGCTGCGTAGCAACCGTATCCGAAGACGGTGTTGCAGCCCCCGACAGCGACATAACGGAGCACCTGCCACGAGGGGACAAACCGGCTGAGACGCGGCACAGGCAAAGACTGGCTCGCCGGAGTGGCTTCTGCGCGTTCGTCAGTGGCGGCTGGAGAGTCGCTCCTCATGCCTTCATTCTAGCCGAGGGCGTGCGGCAGTCATGAAGCGATCACTTATGCTGCGGCGCGAGAGCTTGCCCGGCCAGTGTGACAGCGGGCGAACCCTTCCATAGGTAAAGCCGGTAAGCGAATTCTGTATTTGAGAAGCTTCTTGTCGCAGCCAGCGTGTAGTTGTTCTGGATGAAGGCTGCAAGCTCCGGCCATTGATTCACCTTGTTGAAGGAGGCGCCCTCGCGAAGCCACATGTTCGTAAGAACGATGACGCGTGGCGGGCTGGTATGCAGATCGTTCCAGAGCATGTTCCGATAGAAGGGCAGAGGCGGACTTCCGACCGGACCGAAGAACATATAGTCACCGATGAAGCTGGTGTTTTGAACAAGATCCATCCTCTGCAAAGTGGCTAAACACCCAGCGACCATGTCGAGGCAAAGAACCTGCTTTTGAAGCGTCTGTCTGCCAATGCTTTCCAGATCGGCCTGAAGAGCATTTGGAAATGCGCTCCCCGCGTCGTATGCACGAATCGGCAGCACATACTTTGTCACAGCCAACGAGATGGCAACCATCGCTGCGGTCAATGCCAGATAGTGAGTCAGCCCGCTCACTCGCATCGACTTGGCGAATTCAAGTCCTGCCCAGAGCAGGCCGAAGGCTTCGAGCGAATAAGCCTGATATTCAAAGCCTTTGTCCTGGACGATGTACGAGGCGACACCCGCCGCGAAGCCAAGGGCGAGCGCCCATCGTTCCCACGACTCCCATTCAGACCTGCTGCGATTGAAGAACGTCATCATCAATCCTAGTAGGAGGATCAGCATCATGCTATGCGGCGTGACAAATCTCATCAGCGGCAGGAACGGCTTGTTTCCTATGCCTGCGTAGTACGGAATGAGACGTCGCGCGATCGCCAGGAAGTCTGCGAACACGTGATATTTGTAGAGAAACCGCGCGGTAAGACCTGCCGCTGCGAACAACCCCAAACAACCGTATCCCGCGTAGCGGAGAAGCGCTTGCTTTCTTCTCTTCAAAGGGGGCAAGGCCATCAGCAACAGCACCAATCCAAGCGGTGCCACAGTTGGCTTCAGGGACGCCGCAAGTCCAATGAAGAAACCAAAAGGTAACATCAGAAACGCCTTCTCCTTACGTAATGCGGAAAAGAGGCTGGCGTAACCGACCATGATGAGAACGACCATCACTTCTTCGCGCTGGCCCGCATTGCGAGGACCTTCCGAGCCATGCAAAAGTGCGAACACGACTCCCGCAAGCACGCCACCAAACCAGCCGTAGGGCCGGGCAATGACCACAAAGGCGGCGATCAGCAGACCGAGCAGGAAAAAGTCGTAGAAGCGCCATCCAAGGTCCCCCGCACCAAAGATATGCATCGCCCATCCTTCAAGGAAGTAGCATCCGGGCAGGTTGATGTCGATGATGTCGCGATAGGGAGCCTGGCCCTTGTCCATCAGGAAGTTCACATAGTGCATCACGGTACTGTCTCCCGTGACGGTCCAATGGAGCGTCTTCCAGACATAGAACGCTGATGCAAGCAAGAGGATAGAAGTCAGGAAAGCATACGTTATGGAAAGTCTGCGAGCGGGCACGTCTCGTTGCATCATCCATCCTCTGAAAGCTTTGGCATTCTTATAGCAGCCAACAACCGCGTTGAGTATCGCGCGCCCACGGAACGCTTAGTAGGCGGAGGCGCAGAGATGCCGGGTAGGGAGGCGCCACCCGGTGAGCATATTGGTGGGAGACTGCCACGGGGACAGGAATCCATTACACCTTGGCGAACATCTCCTCGCGAGGATCCACCGGGTTCAGCTTGGAGAGCTCCCGCAGGATCTCCTTAGACCGCTCATCCTGGATCTTTGGCACAACGATCTGTACCTCGACGATCTGGTCGCCGCGCAGACTCTCATTCGCAGCCGAGGGCACGCCTTTTTCCCGCAGGCGCAGCTTCTGACCAGTCTGCGTGCCGGGCGGAATCTTGAGCTGAGCGCGTCCGTCGATCGTCGGCACATCGATCTTGGTGCCGAGCGCGGCCTCGAAGGCCATGACCGGCACCGTCACCCGAATGTCGTCGCCAGACCGCGTGAACACCGGGTGAGAACCAGCCTTGATGATCAGGAAAAGGTCGCCCGCAGGGGCTCCCATGGTCCCGGCGTTACCCTTGCCGGCCAGCCGGATGCGCTGTCCATCGCGCGTGCCGGCCTTGATGCGAAATTCGAGCGAATCGCGTTTACTCAGCGATCCCTCACCGTGGCAGGTGGGACATGGCTGCTGAATCTTGCCGGTGCCGCCGCAGCGCGGGCACTGTACGTTGAACTTCATGCGGCCGTTCATTTGCGTGATCTGACCGGTGCCGGTGCATTGCGGGCACGTCTGCGACGAGCCAACGCTGCCCTGCCCCTTGCACGTGCCGCACTGCTCCTGGCGGGTGATCTCGATGCGCGTGGTGCCACCGCGTATGGCAGTCCAGAAGTCGACTTCCACCTGGTACTCGAGGTCGGTGCCGGGACGCGGACCACGCGGCGCTGCCTGCTCACCGCGGCCGCCACCGAACATGCCGCCGAAAATGTCACGGAACGACGACCCAAAGCCCGCGCTGCCCTGCTGTGGAGCACCCGAGCCGCCTGAGAAATCAAACCCGCCAAAATCAAACGGCACGCCTTGCCCGGTCGTTGACGAAGAGGCTCCGCCACCATAGTTCGCCGTACTGCCGTAGCCACCCCTGGCCGCGGCCTCGGCCTGCGCGGGATCGATCGAATCGGAGTAGAAGCCAAGCTGGTCGTAGACCTTGCGCTTTTTCTCGTCGGAAAGCACGTCGTTCGCTTCCGAAATCTCTTTGAACTTTTCTTCTGACTTTTTGTCGCCGGGATTCACGTCAGGGTGGTACTTCCGCGCCAGCTTGCGGAAAGCCTTCCGAATGTCGTCAGAGGTCGCAGTCTTCTTGACCCCGAGCGTGCCGTAGTAATCCTTTGATTGCGTGGGTGCCATAGTTGTCTGTCTAGAGATTAGATGGTAACTGCCCGCGCAGGTTGCGAATGCGTCCGTTACGGTGCAGGCTTTCGCACGTACTCGTCGAAACCGTCCAGCGTCTTGGCAAACGCGTACTTCGACCATACCCGCGCGAACGCAGCATCACTGGAGAACCACGACACGGCATCGAACCCGCTCGTGTAACTCTCACAGGTCTGCGGCGCACCGCAACGTTCGACGAAGATGACCTCCGGTCGCGTTCGCTGCAGGTCTTCCGCCGTGTCGCGACGCTGTAGCGAGGCAAGCTCGGCAACACGCGCTGGCGGCAGCGCCTTGAAGTTGTGCGGAACGTCCGGCGCCGGAGCTTCATTCGCGCGGATCGCCGGCATCATCCACAGGTGCGCGAAGCGGCTGCCCCACATAAGGCGATGATCCAGCACGACGGGAAATGCACTCATGCTGACCGTGAAGGCGTACACGGTCGTGCCGGGAGGATACCGCGCAAGTTCGTAGGTCATGTCATTCGTATTACGGACGGCACGATGCGCCCTGAACTCCGCTCCACCGAAGGCCAGCAGGCCAGAGATCGACAGGCCGATCCAGACCGGGCGACTTGCGGGCAGAATGTTCAGCATGGCCGGGCGACTCCTACTCAGCAGGTCTACAGCCATCCACACGGCGGTGATTTCGAAGAGCGCGATGGCCGTAAAGCGCTGGTGATACCAGCCGGTGTGCTGCACGAAGTAGGCCAGCGTGGCGCCAGCGGCACTGGCCAGCAGGGCTCCCTGCATCTGCGGCAGGACAAAGCGTTTGCGGCAGATGATCCAAAAGCCCGTCATGACTGCACCTACCAGGGTTAGCGATAGGCCGACGTGCAGCGCCATGGCAGCGAAAGTGAACTGACCCAGCGCCCAATACGTGCTTTGCAGCAGCGGCAGGATGTCTGTGGTGTAAGCGGGAGTCACCACAAGAACGGCCACAACATAGAGCAGACCCGCAGCGATTGCGGCCAGGAGTTCTGGCGACACCAGCCTTCGCAGACTTCGCTGGTACACGGCCACGAACAGCTCAAGGCAGACGATGGTCAGAAGGTGCTGGGGCTTGAAGCAGACGGCCAGGCCGGCGCATAAACCGAGGGCGATGCGTTCGGTGAGCGCGAGTTCGAGGACCGCGCCGCTGCCTACAGCCAACAGGTATGGCATGAAAAGTACAAGCAGCAATTGCTCCCGCTGGCCGAACTCCGCGGGCTGGGTAATGAGGATCAGAAAAAAGGTCAGTGCCCAAAGCAGCCGCGTGGCCTGCACGCCAGAAACCTGCGCAACGCGCGCTACGCGAAGGATCCGTGCGCCCCACGCCGCGCTACCGGCAAGCATAGCGAGCACTACAAGCCGCAATGCAAGGACGGGGTCGAAGTGCAGCAGTCGCGCCAGCCCGGCAGGAATCTCTGAAAACCAGACGATCAGCGGTGGGTTCGTCTCGATCAGCCGCGGGCCATCGAGCTGGACGCCTGCCAGTACCTGCTGCGCCGCGTACAGCAGGTATGCCTGATCTCCCTCGACATGGCTCAGGAAGAATTGGTACAGCAGGTAGAACACTGCAGCAGCGAGCAGGCAAGGCTCCGCAGCGGAAAGCAGCCACTCCACGGCTGAATTACCGCGTTGTCTCCTGATGCGATCTGTGCTGGATGCCATGCCCCTGGGCACAGTATACGAATGCGCCTTACCTGCGCTTTTCAGCGGCGCGGCCGGAGCGCAGGCTCACGCCGGGCTTGTACGCCGACGCATTCTCCGCCTCGGATGTCCCCTGGTCCTTCGGGCACCAGTACAACGTGCGTCCCGCCACGTCTTTGCGCAGGATCGTCTCGCCGCACACGAAACAGGGTTTACTGTGCCGGCGGTAGACGTAGTGCTCTTCTCCGCGCTCCGCCACAGCCTTCCTGCTTGGCCGGTCCTTCTTCTCCGTGCACACGATACGGCGGTCGACCATGCCCGCCTTCAGAAGCGGAATGGAGTCCTTCCAGATTGCCTTCAGCGTCTTCAAGTCCATCTCGCTGCCCGGTGTGAATGGGTTCACACGGTGGCGAAAGAGCAGCTCCGCGCGATAAATATTGCCGATGCCCGAGAGGATGGACTGGTCCATCAGCAGCTCGCCGATGCTCGTCTTCTTCGCGAGGATTTTGTCGAAGGCACGCTGCGGATTGTCGTGATCGCCGGGTTCGTTCGCCAGCGGATCAGGGCCAAGCCGGTCGAGCAAAAGCTGCCACTTGGCCTTGTCATACACGCTGCAGTCCGTGGGTCCGCGCAGCTCGCACCAGTCGACATCTTCCGGCGGAAAGGGCTGGGTGCCATCGTCCTTCGCACAGGTCAGGTTGTGCGGCTGACCCTTCTGCGAGCGCGCCGGCTTGCCCGATCCCGCTCGCTGCAGGATGGCGCGTAATGCGCCCTTCGGCTCAGGCAATGGGCCGCAGCCTTCCGTGAAGTCACCAAATCGGCCCAGGTGAACATGCAGGTAAAGCTCGCCGGGAAACTCATAGCCCAGGTGCTTGCCGACCGCGTGGACCTTCAACAGCTTCTTGCCATCTACCAGGTGCGCGTCGCTGAAACGATGATTCGGACCCGGCAGCACGTTCAACTTCCGCCCGCCAAATGCAGCCATGTGCCGCGCCGCCCAGCGGTGTACCTCATTGCCTTCAGGCATTCCTACGTTCCTCGCAAACGTATGATGCCGGCCAGCAGGCCGGCATCAGCAGGTTCCACTTCGCTGACTTAGTTCCAGACGTGCTGGATCGGCATCGGCTCGATGCGCAGAATGGTGTCGGGGCGGACGTCGTAGAGCTTGCGGGCAAAGTCGCGTGCCTGCTGTTCGTTCTCGAAGATCGTCTTCTCGTGGAGCTTGCCTGCTACATACTGTTCGCACTTCCAGATGACTGTGTTCATGGCTCGTCTCCCTTTCTGAAGCCTCGTTTGAGTCGGTATACACAAAGGGCGCTCGATGCGCTGTGCGACCTTCGAGCGCCCTTTCGTGTTCGATACGCACACGCCGATTGCAGCGACGGTGTGATCTGCCGGAGCGGCTGTTGTGTCTACTCCGGATCTCTGAGCCATCTTTTTCTATGGCGATTACTTACTATTGTTTAGACACATTCCAGTCACGTTTGATTCGCGTTTCCAGTCTGCTTGTTCGGAGGAGGCCGGAGTTGGTCCCAACATTTCGATGGGGCAAACTCCAGCTTCCAACTCGGTGGGCCTTTGAATGGGCCTGTTCTCTTCGACTTACTTATGATCGACGTCCACGTACTCCGCGTCGATGACGCCTTCTTCCTTCTTCGGCTCATCGGCCGTGGTGCCGCCTGCTGCCGCTGCGCCGTCAGTTGGTGCGCCCGTTTTGTACATCGCCTCGGCAAGCTTGAAGCTGGCCTTCTGCAGGCGATCGTGCGCTGCCTTCAGTTCGGTCGCGCCGGGCGTGCCCGTCAGCGTGGACTTCGCGTCGCTGAGAGCCGTTTCTACCTCGCCGCGCTCTTCGCCGGAGATCTTGTCGCCGTTCTCACGGAACATTTTCTCCACGTTGTAGACCATGCTGTCGAGCTGGTTCCGCGCTTCAATTTCGTCGCGCTTCTCCTTGTCCTCGCCTGCGTGCGCCTCGGCCTCCTTCGCCATGCGCTCGACCTCTTCCTTGCTGAGACCCGAGGAGCTGGTGATGGTGATCTTCTGATCCTTGCCCGTGGCGTTGTCCTTCGCCGTCACGTTCAGGATGCCGTTGGCATCGATGTCAAAA
>CBAAAE010000031.1:0-12025 GCA_964658845.1 uncultured Novosphingobium sp.
CGAGCTTGGTCGCAAGCACCACGTCCGCGCGCTTGCCGGTCCGCTTGAACCAGTGGCCAAGGATGCTTTCGCTCTCGCCGCCCTTGTTCCCAGGTTTCCAGTTGGAATACATGTCCGCGGTGTCGATGAAGTTGAAGCCGCGCTCGACAAAGCGGTCCAGCACAGCGAAGGATTGGGCCTCGTCAATGGTCCAGCCAAACACATTGCCACCCAGCATGATGGGCGCTACGGGAACTTCAAGACTGCCCAGCTTACGCATTTCCATGGTGAAAATCTCCCTTGCTTCAGATGCGCGGGAATCGCCGCGGCTGCGCCATCGCAAGCTTTCGCGCAAGTCTGTGTCTTTATCAATCGCAATCGCAGGCGCTAGGATGTAGCTCATGTCCCCTGCAAAATCCGTCATCGCCACAACCTCTGCGCCTGCCGCCATCGGCCCCTACTCGCAGGCCATCCGCTCTGGTGACCTGCTGTTCTGCTCCGGCCAGGTTGGCTTCGATCCCGCGACGGGCAACGTAGTGGAAGGCGGCGTTGAGGCCCAGACCGAGCGCGCCCTGGCCAACGTTGCCGCCCTGCTGGACGCTGCCGGCCTCGGCTTCGCGGACGTGGTGAAGGCGACCGTCTTCATGAAGGATCTTGCCGACTTTGCCGCCATGAACGCGCTCTACGCACGCAGCTTTGCACCGGCAGGCGCGGTACCGCCGGCCCGGTCCACCGTTGAAGTGGTCCGCCTGCCGAAGGACGCGCTGGTCGAAATCGAAGTGATCGCGCGCTTTCCCGCGTGAGCGGGTCCTCGGATGGTTCGGCGGCACCTCCTCCTGCGTCTAATCGAATGGGAGAACATCATGGCAGACACAGTTAAAGGAAACACCGCAGAGACCCCGCGCCGCGTGCACAAGACGGACGCAGAGTGGCGCGAACTGCTCACGCCAGAGCAGTTCTCGGTCATGCGCGGCAAGGGCACCGAGCGCGCCTTCACCGGAGCCCTGTACGAGAACCACGCCGACGGCATTTACCACTGCGGCGCATGCAACGCTCCATTGTTCACGTCGGAGACGAAGTTCGAGAGCGGCTCCGGCTGGCCGAGTTTCTACAAGCCCGTTTCTGCCGAGGCAATCGATGCCATTGAAGACACGGCCTACGGCATGCGGCGCGTGGAAGTCGTCTGCGCGAACTGCGGCTCGCACCTCGGACACGTCTTCCCCGACGGCCCTAACCCGACGGGGTTACGTTACTGCATTAACTCCGCTTCGCTAAGCTTTGAAGGCAAGCAGTCGTAACATCCAGGATGAGCAATCGGTAATTCGACAGAAGTGCGTCTGGATTGACAAGTCCGTTCAGAACACTTACTCATCAACAGACAAAGCCCATCCCGCGCCATTAGCAGCGCAGGATGGGCAGTTAGTTTGCGGGATGATTAAGCCTTCAGGAATCTACGGCGAGCTACACTGACGAGCCCAATCGCGCCTGTGCCAAGCAGCACAAGGCTTGAAGGCTCAGGAGTCACACTGGTCACACTTACGCCCGTGATGTTCACTGCTCCATCAACCGGTGCTGTCTCTGCGAATGTCAGTACGTTGCCGCTGCCGTCAGAGACGAACGAACCCTGTACCAGCGTGTAGTTCTGCGTGATTCCAGGGCTCAAGACAGAGTAAAGCGTCTGATCGCCGATCAACGCACTGAAAACGCTAATGTCGCCACCGCCCGGGTCAGCGCCCGAACTGCCCCGAGGATCGTAGTAAAAGCTGAAATTGTAGGTATCGCCGGCAGTCAAAGATGAAGTAAGAATCGTCGAAGCCGAATTTGTTGAAAAGCCACTGTCGTCACCACTTTGGATGAAGCCGGCAGTCGTAATTCCCGCGGGAAGGGTCGAGCCATTGTTAAAGGGACCGCTGGCACTGTTTGAACCACTATGGTCAAAGGCAAATGTCCAGCCTGCGATCGGGCTGTAGCCGGGATAACTGTCTGGCGTTCCACCAGAGAAATTAGGATTGCTGACCAGATTGGCACCATCCGCGTGAGCGACGGGTACAGCCACGGCAGATAGGATGAGCAGGGCAGCGGCAGTGAAAAGTGACTTGCCCTTTGAGAAGTACAGAGAACGAGAAAGCTGCATCATGGTAAAGAGAAGCTCCAGAAGAAAATCTCACCAGCATGCAGTCGCATTGACCCAGAACGGGAACCAACCACACAAGTGCTTTTAGCGAGTAGCTGAGTGTGACATCTACTGAGTAGAAGTCGGCAACTAAGTCACTAAAGTTCTGGGGGCTTGGCCCAAAACAGAACGGCATGTTACTGGCTTCTGTAGCTGCTGCAATTAATCCTTCTTCAGGTCGTCGACCATCTGCAGGAAGACCGGCTGCGTACGCAGGTCGGCGAACTCCTTGTCGTGCAGCAGCCGGTTGCGGTCGCGGAAGCCTTCACCGATCGCCTTGCGGAGATACTCCAGCGCCATCTTGTTGCTGCCGGCCTGGGCGTAGGTCATGGCCATGTGGTAGTGGACCTCGCCTGCGCTCTGTGCCTTCGCGGCGGTCTGGATATCGTGCCCGCTGTTACGTTCCAGGGCCTGCGGGTCCAACTGAATGGCTCGATGGTAGGCCTGGTCGCCCTTTTTGAACTTGTGCTCGGCATAGTACAGCGTGCCCAGGTTCTTGAGGGTGCTCGCAGAGTCGGGCTTCAGCTTCAGCGATTTCTTGTACATCTTCTCTGCCCGCGAGAGATCGCCGATGCTGTGCGCCAGCGTGCCCATGTTGTTGTATGCCTCGGCGTATTTCGGATCGAGCCTGATGGCTGCTTCGAAGCTTGCGCGCGCCCTTTCAAACATCAGCATGTGCTCGCATGCGACACCAAGTTTGTTCTCGATGACCGCAGTCGGCGGCAGGGCGTCGTACGTCCGGATGGCCAGCAGGTACCGGCCGCGTGCGCTGAGAGTATCGGCGAGAGCTTCGCTGGGCGGCGGCAACTTGCTCTCCGGCACCGTAGCAATAATGGCCGGAGTATCTTGCGGAACGGGTAAGGTCACGGTCGGCTTGGTTTCTGGAGAAGGCTGGATACCGGAGGACACGAGCGCAGATGCCTGCTGCGCTCCTGCCGCTGCCGAAGGGATTGTAGAGAGGGTTAGCGCGGTGAGACAGAGTGCAATGCGGTACATAAGACACCTCGCCGGCACCGCGAGGAGGCGCGTCACCGGGGCAGCAGCATAGTGCGCCTACCGAGGCGGAATGCACAAGCCCTCGTCACATGAAATTTCAAGCCCGGCATGGCAGCAACCTAAAGCACCAGCCGAACGACGCGCCGCACCAGCTCAGTGCTGATGCCGTAGACCAGATGAGCCGCATAGTACTCGGTCAGCGACCCTGCATCCTGCTCGTTCGCGGGCTTACCGAGATTTAGCGCCGGCACCGCGATCAGATCGGCAGCGGTGAACAGGGCTGTCGCGTAGGTGGTCCCAAAACCAGCCTTGACGGACGGAGCATACTCGGCCAGCGCGCCGTAGACGCCGCCCATCAGCGCGCCAAAGGTGTAGTGCACGGCCGACCCGCCGGTCTGCTTCTGGTCGTAGGTCAGATGCTGGCCGCCGGTTGCGATCACCGAAAGTGTGTCCGCGACCTTGGCTGTGGAGTCATCCGATTCCGCGCTGCTGTAGTCAGGCTGCTCCGGTTCTTTGCCCTGCGCGTGGGTGATGGCTGTCTGCATCTTGCTGCCGGGACCTGCGATGAACTGGTTCATGACCCAAGATGCGAACAGGCCGCCCGCGATGCCCGCGATGGTGCCCCGGAGGATGTGTTTTTCCTTTGCCAATGTCTTCTCCTTCTTTCCCGCCCGTCCAGCGGACGGCAGTGTCAGCTTGTAGGGATGCACGCTGGCTCTTGGAGGTGAGCCTGCCGTTGTTTGCCTACCCAGCCGCGGTTTGCAGCGGGTCAAAAATCCGCAGCAAAGCCAAGCCTTCGGGCGTGTGAAGAAAAGGTCCTCGACGAGAGACCCCAAGGGCTCGACTGTCGCCAATTGCCACGTCCCGCTCCGCCGGTTCTGGGAGCGGGCGTGGCATCTCAGTTTCTGGAACGCGAAGGCAAGACTTTCGCAGGAGAAGAGTTATGGCAAACCCCTTGGCATTTGTAACCGGCGCGTCGTCCGGTATTGGCTACAACCTGGCAAAAGTCCTCGCGGAGCGCGGGTATGACCTGTTCATCACGGCCGAGAGCGATCGCCTGGACAAGGCGGAGGCGGACTTTCGCGCCCTTGGTGCGAACGTGTTCGCGATCAAAGCAGATGCGCGTAAGCGTGAAGAAGTCGATCGCGTCTGGGCAGCGATTCAGGCGACCGGTCGTCCCATCGACGTGGCCTGCATCAACGCCGGCATTGGCGAGGGCGGTCTGTTTGCGACCGAGTCGTCCCTCGATCAGGAACTCGACATCGTGCAGTTGAACTGTGCCTCGACCGTGCATTTTGCGAAACACATCGCTGCGCAGATGGTCGCGCGCAAGGACGGCAAGATCCTGTTCACGGCATCTGTCGTCAGCGAGATGGCCGGTCCACGCGAAGCGGTCTACGCGGCTTCGAAGGCGTTCGTGCTTGGGCTTTCCAAGGCTCTTCACTTCGAGTTGAAGGATGACGGCGTAACCGTGACCGCGCTGCAACCCGGGCCGACTGACACCGACTTCTTCAATCGTGCGCACCTGGGCGACACGGAGGTGGGGACTGAAGGCAAGAAGCAGTCTGAGCCCTACGACGTGGCCGTGGATGGCATCGACGCCCTCTTCGCAGGCAAGGAAAATGTTTACGGACACGCTTCCACGCTGAAACTCGAGGGTGCCCTGATGGGATTGATCCCAGACAGCGTCCAGGCGGCCATGCATAACAAGCAGGCAAAGCCGCTCGAGAATCAGCAGGGCTAACTAGCTTATCCACCCGTAGCAAGGCGCAGGGATCTGCTCATATGCCTTAACTCAGCATCAAGCTGGTTTGGCTCACTGGCAGATCCCTTGCTGCATTCGGAATATGGCAGTTGCGCCATCCGAGTCTGCACTCCGTGAGAATTTTCGAGACGCCCTACCTGGCACGGCTATACTCTCGGATCATGGCCACCTCCACGTTGATCGCCAAGCGTGACAAGGCTGCCGGGAACAAGGCTGCCTCGACGAAACAGACAGGATCACCCAAAGTCGACGCGCTAATTGCGAACGCGCCGGCTTTTGCGCAGCCCATCCTCGCCTACCTGCGTGCAATTGTCCACGAAGCGGTGCCCGATGTGACCGAAGACATCAAGTGGAGCCGGCCGTTTTTTCTCGTCAATGGCAGAATGATCTGCCAGATGTCGGCTTTCACGAAGCATTGCGGGTTCGGGTTCTGGTCGCCCGAGATGACGTCTCTGCTGCAGGCCGACGGGATCGAGGGCGCGGATGCGTCCGGCTCGTTTGGACGGATTACCTCATTGGATGACCTGCCGTCGCGCGCCGATCTACTGCGCTACGTGCGGCATGCCGCCGACCGTGCACGCGAGGGAGACGCCACCAGCCCTGTCGCTGCTCGTCCGCGCACATCGGCCAAGGCGCCCATTGCGGTGCCACCCGAGCTTGCCGTTGCACTCGATCGATCAAAGCCCGCCCGCAGCACCTTTGAAGCTCTGCCGCCAAGCTGCCGGCGTGAGTACCTGGAATGGATCACCACAGCCAAGCGTCCGGAAACCCGTGATCGGCGCATTGAAGAGACCATCGTCAGACTGGCAGCCGGACGGCGCTTCAATGACGAATACTCCGTAAAAAAGACCGGCTAGCACTACGTCCGCAGATACCTTTCCACCGTCCTATCGTGCATGGAATGGATCGCAATCGTCTTCGCGCTGATCGCAGGCGCTGCCAACCCCTTTCAGTCAGGTACAAACGCAGAGCTGAAGAAGCAGCTAACCCAGCCGCTGTGGGCTACCGTATGGGTTTACGCCTCGGGCCTCGCCGGCGTGCTGCTGGTGCAGGCGTTCGTGCGGCAGCCGCTGCCCAGCCACTCGCAGGCGGGCGGCGCGCCGTGGTGGGCGTGGACCGGCGGCATCATCTCGATTGTGGCTACGTTTGCAGGCCTGATGCTCGCGCAGAAACTGGGCGCAGGCATCTTTACCGGCATCAGCATCACCGCTTCTATCGTGGTCAGCATCGCTCTCGACCACTTTGGCCTGCTGGGCCTCAAGCCCCACAGCGCCTCGCCGCTGCGCATCGCCGGGGGAGCGCTGATGGTCCTGGGTGTGTGGATGGTCTCAAGATTCTAAGCAGCAGAAGGCCCGCTCCTGTTCGAAGCGGGCCTCTTTGCACTGCATGGAAGCTACTTAGTAAGGACGAGGTCCACCAGGCCCTGAGTGCGACCAGAAAACCTGGTAACCACGGGCGAATGCCTGGCGATAGTCGCGACGATCTGGTCCGCGATAATTACGATACTCATCGCGGTTCATGACGTTCGGGCGACGGCGATTCTCCGCATCCTTGCGCGCTCCTTCAATGCCATCGTGAAAGCCCCTGCGCTGAATGTCCCGTGAGTAGTCTGACGGCGGCGCATCCCAGCCACCCGGGCCCTGACCGTAACCCTGTCCCGGCCCTTGTCCGTAACCCTGCCCCTGACCGTAACCCGGACCCTGGCCGTAGCCCTGCGGCGGCGGCCCCTGCGCGATCAGAGTGGCCGACGGGATAAGGAACCCTCCGGCAAGCACAACAGCAGCAATTTTCTTCGAAATCATAATGGTGAGAACTCCCTTCTTTCACAACGGAAAGAACACGCTGTTGGAGGGAAGGTTGTGGGAGGGTGTTGCCTCCGCGACGCTAGAAGCGGTGACGCAATTGCGATGGGTGCCGCATTCATGAGCACTATTGCTCATCAATGGCCGGATTGCTAACGCTCCCTGGTGTCAGATCCACTCATAAATGACCCATGACGGGAGCGGAGAGCGACGTTAGTCGCTGTAGGAGCGGAGCCTGGCCGGGATCTCATCCTGTGTCAGGTCGTGCCCGCATTGCACGCAGTACACATCGGTAATGTGCACGCCGCGGAAACATTGTCCGCAGACCGGCGCCATCTGGAACTGGCACTGCGGACAGAAGTGAAATGCGCTTGCAACCTCAGTCCGGCAAGATGGGCAGCGGCTCATCATGGGCTGACGCAGCATGAAATACACAATTGCGCCGATGCCGCCGGGCATCACCAGAACGATCAGCATCCAGATGCTCGCGCTCATGTTGCGGCGCTTTACATCACGGCTGATGTAGCCGATCAGCAGCACATAGCTCGCCAGTGCCGCGCCCCAGCTATAGCTGCCGATGACGTGCATCATCGGGTTGCCATGGTGCGGCGGTGGGGCCGGATGACCCCAGAAGTTCATGACCTGGATCCCCGTAAAGACCGCCAGGGACAGCACCACCGACCACAGAGGGATCAGCTTGAGTTCGTTTTCGCCTGTTTCCACGTCCGGACGCGCCGGCACGTCCTGTCCCCAGTTCATCAACGCTGCACCTCGTCATGAGGACGGATCGAGTGGTTCCGGTTACGGCGCAGCAGGACAATGGCTGCTGTGATCACAGAAATGGGTAGAAACCAGACCAGAAGGATGCTGACTGTTCCGCCGGCGTCCGTCGTGATGTCGTGCATCCACCGCAGCAGCCCGCCTTCCCACCCGCTGACTTCATCCACCTCAGACCACACGGCGCTGGCAATGAACAGGAGGAGTGCGGAGCAGATGAGGACAGGAACCAGCAGGTTGCGTGTCTTCTGTTTCTGAGCCTGCATGGCCGTGGCGCGCTCACGCACTACGCGGTGGGTGCGATTCACAATGGCGGCGCGTGCGTTGGAGGCAGAACGGTAGGATCCCTGTTCTTCAGAGAGTGCCATGTTCAAGACAGCCCTCCGGACGGGATGGGGCGGCGCACGGCATTACGCTCGTTCCTGAGCTTCTCGAGCTCGGGCTTCAGGGCAGCCAGGCCGCGGTACAGCCGCGACTTCACCGTGGAAAGCGGCGCCTTGGTCACAGTCGAAATCTCTTCGAGCGACATTTCCTCGTGGAAGCGCAGAACCAGTACCTCACGATAACTGGCGTGCAGCTCCAGCAGAACTGCGCTGATCTCAGCGGCGTCTTCGCGGGAGCAGAACTGCTGGAAAGGCGAAGGCCCATCGATCGCGATCTCAAAGGGACGGTCGTCGCCCGTGGGATCCTGCAACTGATCGAGCGAGGCCATGGTCCGCTTGCGCGACAGGTCGATGACCAGGTTCCGCGCGATGGTGAACAGCCAGGTGTCGAAACGCGCTTTGCCGTTGTACTGCGCGCCGCGCAGCAGGACCCGCATCCAGGTCTCCTGGAAAAGGTCTTCGGCGACTTCGCGCTTGCCGGTCAAAAAGGTCAGGTAACGCATCAGACGGTGCTGGTAGGTCTCGATCAGGTGATCCAGCAGTTCAGTATCCTGGCGCTTCAGGCCACGCGCGATTTCGGCGTTTTCCTGCTCGTTGGCTTCGAGCATCGCCGCCGAAATGGAGATGGTTCCCTGCACAGTAGAGTTGACGCCGCGTGCAGAAGAAAAGACGCGGGAGCTAAAAGTCTTTTCTTCCGGCATGGCGGAGCCTCATCAGGAATGGTGTTTTAGGGAGCGCTGGTGGCACAAACCGCAGGCGCTGACGACATTATACGGTCAGGATCGGCATGTCCGTCAGGATCGTCCTGCCTCGTTCCGCTAGATTGCGCGCCTTCGGGTGCCTCCGCGTAAACTTCTAGCTGTGATGACCCGCCTGATAGCCGCGCGAAAGTTCGCCCGCGGAAGTGCCGCCGCGTGGAGATAGTCTTCGGCGTGCACTCCGTCACGGAGGCGGTACGTGTTCGGCCGGCCGATCTGGACCATGTCACCGTCCTCTCCGGGCCTCCTAATCCGCGGCTTGCAGCCCTGCTGGAGCTGTGCCGGACAGCCCGGGTCCGCGTCGCGCATGGAAGCCGCGACGACCTGGCACGCATGAGCCGCACTGAAAACCACGGCGGCGCCATTGCCTTTCTGCGCGAACGCAAGGCCCTTACCTTTGAGGATTTGCTGCAGCCCAGCGGCTCTGCAAAGCGCTTTCTGCTGGCTCTGGACGGCGTGGAAGACCCACACAACCTGGGCGCGCTGCTGCGCACGGCCGACGGCGCGGGGGTGGACGGCGTGCTGATGCCGGAGCGCCGATCCGCTCCCCTGAGCGGGACCGTGGCCAAGGCCTCGGCAGGCGCAACCGAGCATGTGCGGGTGGCGCGGGTGACCAATCTTGTCCGGTCGCTGGAAGATTTGAAGCGGCAGAACATCTGGGTGGTCGGCCTGGATGAGCGCGGAACGATGGACTACGACGAGTTCGATTTCAACGCGGACATCGTGCTTGTGCTGGGCCGCGAGGGTGCCGGCCTGCACGACCTGACACGCCGCACCTGCGACTTTCTGCTGCGCGTTCCCATGGCCGGCGCGGTGCCGTCGCTGAATGTTTCGGTAGCGGGCGCGGTCGTCATGTATGAGGCCGCCCGCCAGCGCCGCCGCGCCTCGGCAGCATCGCCCGCTGCCGAAGCCGCGCCGAGACCGTCCAAACCTCGTAAGGGCCTTGGCTCGTAGGCCCGTTTCCGCAGCTGCAATGCCGCTGCCTGCCTCACCTGCACGCGCTTCATCCCTCTTTCAAATGCCCCTTCTTTCCTACACAAATCGCTCTCTCCTGCTGCTCGTCATCCTGAGCGGCGTTAGTGGAACAGCGCAGGCAGCGCCGCAGTCGCAGGCCGCACCATCACCGCAGGCCGCGCCACCTTCGTCGAGCACCACGCCGCCTAAGGGCAAGGTGCTGTTCGAGCGGCATGAGCCGGCGGTTCCGGACGACACCACAGGGACTCAAACGCCGCCACCGGCGACCCCCGAAGCCAACCCGCCGGACGAGTCTGCCGGCAGGACGGGCGTGTCGTCCAGCCAGAAGCGGGCGCGCACCACGTTGCGCCGCCGTGTGCCCTCCACCGATCCGGACGCAGCCGCCGAACAGACTGTTGCACCGGTCGAGCCGGTCGAGGGCGTTTCATCCAGTAATGCGGCAGATCTCATGCCCGCAACGGCAGGCCCGATCGTGCTCACGGCAGAGGACGCCGCGACGGCGAAGCATGTCTCCGATGCGGATCGGACAGCTGTGAGCGTTGTTGCAACAGACCTGGATCTGCACCTGAATGCGCACACCGGCGAGACGGAAGGGCGCGCGCAGCTCACCGTTCGCAATGACAGCGCAGCGCCGCTGAAGCAGGTGCCGCTGCGCGTGTCGGGAGCGCTGCTGTGGGAGAGCGCTCGGCTCGCCGGAGCGCCAACTACGCTGCCGCTGCAGCAGTACCGGCTGGCGGACGACCTGGACCACACCGGCTTCGCCAGTGAACTCGCGGTGACGCTGCCGGAGCCGCTCGCACCCGGCGCTGCCCTGTCGCTGGATCTGTACTATGGCGGGACCATCGCGGCCAGTGCGCAGCGGCTGCTTGCCCTGGGAGCCCCAGCTGGACGCGCCGCGCTGACGGATTGGGACACCGTCACGGACACCTTTACAGGCCTGCGCGGGATGGGCAGCGTGCTCTGGTACCCCGTCGCCGGATCAACCGCGATGCTGCGTGACGGCTCTGCCGTGACCCGCGCCGTAGCGGCGGACCGCACGCACAACGCAACCAGCCGTTTCCGCCTGCGGCTGACCCTGGAATACAGCGGCGCACGACCGGACGCGGCGTTCTTCTGCGGCGATCGGCAAGCCCTTGTGCCGCTTGCCGCGACCTCGGATGTCGCACGTGAGGGCGGCGTCGTGACTGCCGAGTGGACGCGTGACAAACTCGGTCGGCAGACCCCTTCCCTCTTCATTGCGGGGGGTGCGCCGCAGGTCGTTGGGGGCGGCCTGCTGCGGGTTGTCACCGACCGCGCCGACACCGCTGCCGCCCTGGGCGAAGCCGCTGCCCGTGTCCGTCCCATGCTGGCGGAGTGGCTCGGAGCCGCTCCGATGCGGGCGCTGGACGTGATCGATTTGCCGGTCCCCGGTGCCGCCGGGTTTACCGACGGCTCGCTGCTGGTGGCACCGTTGACGACCGCACCCGCTGCCGCGCTGGCACCGTCACTGATCCAGCCGCTGGCCGAGGCCTGGCTGCCGGCACAGATTGCCGCACCCTGGCTTCGCGATGGCCTGCCCGCCTTTCTGCAGGCGGTCTGGGCCGAGCGGACCCAGGGCCGCGCCGCTGCGCTCGCCAGCCTTGCCGCGACGTCCGGCGCACTTCACGCGCAGGCTGCTGCTCCGGAAGCGGCCATCAGTTCCTCGCAGCCGGCGGATACGCCCGCGGCAACCGGCCTCCCCTTGGCAAACTGCACGGACGCCGCCTGCACCCGGGGCAAGGGCGCTTATGTCTTCGAAATGCTGCGCGGCATGCTCGGCGATGCAGGGCTACAGCAGGCGATTTCCGGCTGGGCGGTGCAGGGCGAACATGCGCCGAGACGCACCTCCGCGGAAGAGACCGCCGCGCTCGAAGCCCTTCTGCAGCGGGTCGCCGGCGCCAAGGATTTGACCTGGTTTTTCCGCAACTGGATCGACGCCGACCACGGCCTGCCGGAGCTCAATATCGTGACCGTCGCACCTCGCCGTGTGGAGCGCTCAAGTCCCGTCAACTACCTGCCGCAGGCGCGCAAGCCGGTAGCCGGCCCCATCGGTGCGGAACCAGTCGCGCCCACCGACCCGCGCGACATGAGCGAGCGCGATGCCGCTGCGGACGCAGCCCTGCATGGCGGCGGCAACGGACCCGCTCCAGGCTCATGGCTGGTCGCTGTAGAGGTGCAGAACAACGGGTCCGCGGACGCGGAGGTGCCGGTGACTGTTCGATCGGGCGGCCTGACCAACACCCTGCCGCTGCGCGTGGCCGCACACAGCCGCGCCACCATCCGCGTGCCCTTCGAAGCCGAACCGCAGGAAGTTCTCGTCAACGACGGCAGCGTCCCCGAGGTTCGCAACGCGCAGCACCGACGCACGATCGCAAACCTGCCCGCAGCCCGGTAAGGCT